>NZ_JACIAO010000006.1:0-402696 GCF_014194045.1 Rhizobium sp. BK456 | reverse complement strand
GAGTTTCTTTAGAACGAAAGACTTCGTCGCCAGCAGCGCCGCCGCCCTCGTTCAGTGAGTGGGCTTATAGAACTAACCCTCCCAAACAGTCAACACACATACCCAAAGTTTTTTGACATTTTTGTAACAGGTTGATTCGGCTGGCGTTTTTGTCGGTCGATATTATCCACAGGGCACCCTTTCGGGACGGATTCCCGAAAATTCCTTTATCAGTTGGTCAAAAATCCCTCGAAAAGGCGCCCCCGGCCACCGAAAGATAACGAGAAAACAGCGGCTTGAGCGGATTTATGGTTAATGGAGGATTAAACTGCTTCCCGCCGCGAGCTTTAAATTTCCGTCACAAATCAACGGCAGACATTTCGGAACCTATCGCCGTCTTAGGTGTTGTCTTTCCCATTGAACGAAGGAGACCGATATGGCTGCCAACACCGATGATATCAGAGCATCTGTCAGCAAGGACATTACCGCACTCCAGCAGGAAGTCTCGCGCCTGCAGAAGATGATTTCCGCTCAAGGCGCCGAAGCCTATTACGAAGTGCGCGGCCGCGCCGGCAAGGCTTATGACGAGGCCCTGCCCCGCGCTAAGAAAGCCGTCGCCCAGATCAGAGCCGAAGGGTCAGCTGCTGCCGGCGCCGCCCGCGAACACCCGACCGCAGCGACCACTGCGCTGGTGCTTGCAGGCGCTATTGGATTCCTCGCCGGCTATCTGCTTTCCGGCAGTTCGCAGCCGGAGCCTCGCCATTGGTGGCGGTAAGGCTCCGCCGCATCCGCTGAAAAATCATATTTTTACGCACCCGCCGATCCGTTTTTCGGCAGGGTGCGTAAATGCTTATGTCTTAGAAAAACCAATTTTTAATGCGATTGATGGGAACATAAAAAACGACAGGGAGGACAACATGGAAAACAAGAGGGCCAATTGCATCATTGAAGTCAGCGTCGATGGCGTTAACGGCCGTTACGCGGTCGGCATCATGAACATGCGCCAGGCACTCGACCTGCCCGAAATGCCAAGTCTGTCGTATACGCATCCGGACCCGGTCAAGGCCGCCGCGGGTATCGTTGTCAGCCGCAAGGAACTTGCCGGCTTTATGGCCTGCCGCTGAACCAGCGCAAGTCTGCCATGCCGTAACAGCGCTTCCACCCAAGCGCTGGCGTTTTTTAACGCGTCTCTTCTGCCCACTTTTTCTTTGCCTTGCTGGCATCCTTGCGCCGTTCATGCCAAGAGAAGGCATCGAGGCAGTATAAGGACAGCAGATGAGGGAACGGCGCCCATCGCATAAGACGCGTGAGCGGACAAAGCCCGCCGCCGGCGCCGCGGCCAAGCGTGTCACCCTCCCCCGCGCCCTTTCCAAACTTGGTTATTGCTCCCGCACCCAGGCCGAACGGCTGATTGCCGAGAGCCGCGTTGCCGTCGACGGCCGCACCGTCAGCGATATCTCCGCCTGGGTCGACCTTGCTACCGCCAAGATCAGTGTCGACGGCCTCGTCATTGCCGCCGAAGCGAAAATCTATCTGATGCTTAACAAGCCCCGCGGGCTCGTCACCACCCGCGACGATCCCGAAGGCAGGCCGACGGTCTATGATTGCCTGAGGGATTTCGACATCCCGCATCTCTCTCCGGTCGGCCGGCTCGACAAGGCGAGCGAGGGGCTGCTGCTGTTCACCAATGACACG
This sequence comes from Rhizobium sp. BK456, assembly GCF_014194045.1. Lineage (NCBI taxonomy): Bacteria > Pseudomonadati > Pseudomonadota > Alphaproteobacteria > Hyphomicrobiales > Rhizobiaceae > Rhizobium > Rhizobium sp. BK456. The sequence continues at coordinate 401,022 of NZ_JACIAO010000006.1, read as the reverse complement.
GAATTCGCCCAGATCCTTCTCGATCCGGTCACCCACGTGACGAAGACCTATCATGTCCAGATAGACCGGATCATGGACGATGAGGGCATTGCCGCCATGACATCGGGCATCCGCCACGACGGCGAACTGCTGACGGCAACCGCCGCGCGGCGCCTCCGCCAGGGCGACCGGAATTCATGGATCGAGGTCGAGCTCGACGAGGGCCGCAACCGCCAGATCCGCCGCATGCTGGAGGCGCTCGGGACCGAATGCCTGCGCCTCGTGCGCGTTGCGATCGGCAGGCTCGAGCTCGGCGAACTGCCGAAAGGCGCCGTGCGCGCGCTGACCGAGGCGGAGTTACAGTCGTTGCGCCGGAAAACCGGGATCGAGAAGGCGAGACGCAATTGACTAATCAAAGGGATATGGCGCCGCACGATTTCTGGCAGGAGGTTCATCCGCCCGAGACCTTTGCCGTCGACGGCGAATTCGCCTCCTTCTACGTCGCCGTCCTGGAAGACGGCCGTCAGGTTCGCCTGCCGATCCGCGTGCTGGCGGACGGCGATCACGCTCTCGCCTCGCTGATCATCAACCAGGCGAGCTTCGCCGTGCTCGATGTGCTCACCGAAAGCCTCGCCGAAAAGATCCGGCCCATGCGCATTGACGTCGTCGCCGGCCTGCCAACGCTCGGCCTGACGCTTGCCGCCGCCGTTGCGCAGAAGCTCGGCCACAGCCGTTATGTTCCGCTCGGCACCTCGCGCAAATTCTGGTACCGCGACGAGCTTTCCGTCCCCCTGTCCTCGATCACCACGCCGACACAGCAGAAGCGCCTTTATATCGATCCGCGCATGCTGCCGCTGCTTGCCGGACGGCGCGTCGCTCTGATCGACGACGTCATTTCCAGCGGCGCCTCGATCGTCGCGGCTCTTGATCTGCTCGAGGTCTGCGGCATCGAACCGGTCGTCATCGGCGCGGCCATGCTGCAGTCGCAGCGCTGGCGCGAAAGCCTTGCTGCCGCCGGCCCGCGATGGATCGCACGCACCGTCGGCGTCTTCACAACGCCCATATTGGAGCGGAACGCCGCAGGCCGGTGGCAGACACCCGCCTGAGGCGATACATGAGGATTGGTCAATCTTTGCCCGAGGGCACCTCTGTACAGCGCAGGAGGAACGATTACAGTCTGCCCAATCGATGAAACACCGGATCCACGCATGACGTTCGAGCAAGCATCCCTGCTGATCCTCCTGCTGGCGATGCTCGTTCTCTTCTCTTTCGATCGCATCCGCATCGAGGTGATTTCGATCGCTGGCCTGCTCGCCGGCTATTCGCTCGGACTTTATCCCGCCGACCACATCTTCACCGGCTTTGCCAGTCCCGTTGTCATCACCGTCGTCGAGATCCTGCTGATCGTCCAGGTGCTGGCGCGCGCCGGGCTCTTCGACAATCTCGCCGCCCGTTTCGCCGCCGCCAGGCCTTCGAGCTTCAAGGTCATCGCCGGCGCTTCCTCGCTTGCCGGCTTCATTTCTATCTTCATGAACAATATCGGCGCCTTTGCAATCAGCCTGCCGGTGGCGCTGCGGCTCGGCATGGCGCTGACGATCCCTCGCCGCCAGCTCGTCATGCCGCTCTCGTTTGCGGCGTTGCTCGGCGGTCTCGTTTCGCTGATCGGCACGCCGGCCAACCTGCTCGTCAGCGACGCGCTCGCCAAGGCGACCGGAGCAGGCTTTCACTTCTTCGATTTCGCCTATGTCGGCCTGCCGGTTGCAATCGCCGGCATTCTGCTTATCGCCTTTCGCATCCAGCGTCTCTTTCCTGAACCTGACGAAACGCCGGCAGCGATCTCGCCAGGCACGCGCCGCATCGTCGTCGAGCGCCGTATTCCCGACATGTCGCCGCTGATCGGCATCCGGCTTTCCGATTGTCCGGCGGGTTTCGGCATCAAACCGCACGCGCTTATCCGCGGCGACAATTTCGTCTTCGGTCCGCTCGATCAGTCGGTCATTTCAGCCGGCGACGTGCTGCTTGCCGAAGGCGCCGATGCGGTTTTTGCCGGGCTAGCCGCCACCCAGGCGCTGATCGCCGATGCCCATCCGCATGGCCTCCAGCCGGATTTTTCCCGTGTCGAAGCCGTCGTCATGCCGGAAAGCACGCTGGTCGGTTCGCGCGTCCGCTCGCTTGAAGTGTTCCAAAGCCGCGGCGTCGCAGTCACCGCTCTTTCCATGCGCGCGCCGCGAATCGAAGGCCGTTTCATCGACCTGCAACTATCGATCGGCGATATATTGACACTGGAAGGGCCGCGAACGGCAATCGCCGAAGCGCTGGAAGAAAGCGAGTGCCTGCCGCTCGCCCCGACAGCCCCGGCCGAACCGGCCGTCCTCTCCTGGCGGCCCTTCGCGCTCTTTGCCTGCGGCGTCGCCGCCTCTGCGGCCGGGTTGCCTCCCGACATCGCCTTTGCCGGCGTCGTGCTCGTGCTCGCCTTGCTCAATCACCTGAACATCCGCCAGGCGATGGCCGATCTCAACTGGCCGATCATCATCATGCTGGCAGCGATGATCCCAATCGGCCAGGCGGTGGCAACGACCGGGGCGGCCGAAACGATCGCCGGCTGGCTGAGTCTCGTCGTGCCGGTCAGCCGGCCGCTCTTCGGCATCGCCCTCATCCTCTTCCTCGCCATGGCGCTGACGCCCTTCGTCAACAACGCGACGGTTGCGATCGTCCTGGCCCCGATCGCACTGGAATTCGCCAAAGCCGGCAGCCATGCGCCGGACGCCTATCTGATTGCCATCGCCGTCGGCGCCTCACTGGATTTTCTGACACCCTTCGGCCATCACAACAACACACTGGCAATGGGCATCGGCGGCTACCGCTTCAGTGACTTCCTGCGCGCCGGCTGGCCGCTTGCCGTCACAAGCTACGGCCTCGCTTTGTTTCTCCTGGCCCTGTTCTGGCTCTGATGCGATAGTTGGGCCACCTTGACTTCCCGGCAATGACTACAGCGCCGAGTGTCTTTCAGACAAGCAAAGAACGCTGTAGCACTTTGAGTGCTGCATAATTTCTTAAATCGATTCCGATTTGAGGAATTTTGCAGTAGAGCAGGAAGCCTTCCCCCCAATCACAAGGACAGTCGAGCGCCGTGCGAATTCTCTCCGAAGCCCATTTCCCGGAACTGCCGAACTACTATCGCGGCAAGGTGCGCGAGAATTACGATCTGCCGGACGGACGCCGCATCATCATCAGCACCGACCGGCTGAGCGCTTTCGACCGCATCCTCACCTGTATTCCTTATAAGGGCCAGGTACTGACGCAGACGGCACGCTACTGGTTCGAGGCGACGAAGGACATCTGCCCGAACCATGTCCTCGACTATCCCGATGCCAATGTCGTCATCGGCAAGCGGCTAGACATTCTGCCGGTCGAAATTGTCGTGCGCGGTTATCTCGCCGGCACCACCGGCACGTCGATCCTGACGCTCTATAAGAAGGGTGAGCGCGAGATGTACGGCATGCGCCTGCCGGACGGCATGCGCGACAACCAGATCCTGCCCGAACCGGTCATCACCCCGACCAGCAAGGAATTCGACGGCGGCCATGACGAGCCGCTGACGCCTGCCGAAATCGTCAGCCGCGGCCTTCTGACCAAGGAGCAGTGGGAGACACTGTCGCGATACGCGCTCGCGCTCTTCGCCCGCGGCCAGGAGATGGCGGCCAAACGCGGCCTGATCCTCGTCGACACCAAGTATGAATTCGGCACCGACGGCGACGACAACATCATCCTCGCCGACGAGATCCACACGCCTGACAGCAGCCGCTACTGGCTTGCCGAAAGCTATCCGGCCAGTTTTGCCGCCGGAAAACGTCCGGAAAGTTTCGACAAGGATTTCGTCCGCGCCTGGGTGGCGGAGCGCTGCGACCCATATAAGGATGAGATCCCCGAGATTCCCACCGGACTGATCGAACAGACCTCGGCTGTTTATATCAGGGCCTATGAGGCGATCACCGGCGAGCACTTTGTTCCCGACGATAGCGGCGAGACACCGCTTGCCCGCATCCGGCAGAACCTCGCCCCCCACTTCCCCTGAGATGGCAGCGCGCGAAAGCCTCCGGCCGATCATCGGCTTGCGGCATTTCGTGCAATCGCGCTAACATCAGCCAGAAGGATCGGGCCTGGCCCGGCGGGGGACGGATGGCAAGAAGGCCGAGACGCAAGGCCGAGGAAACGCGGGAGGACATTCTCTCGATGGCGGAGATGCTGTTTCGTCAGCGCGGCTATCTCGCGGTGTCGATCGCCGATATCGCCGGCGCGCTGCACATGTCGCCCGCCAATGTCTTCAAGCATTTCCATACCAAAGTCGCCCTGGTCGATGCGATCGCCGGACGCCATCTCGACAATGCTACCGAGCGTTTCGCAGCCTTCGACCAGAACCTGCCCCCGAAGGAGCAATTGCTCCGCTTCGTCCTGCGCCTGCTGGAAGGCCATCTGCAGGACATCCAGAAAAATCCCTACATCTTCGAAATGGTGCTTTCGACGATCGAGGCAAAACTCGAGGCCGGCAACCGTTATCGCGCCCGAATCGAGTTGAAGCTGGACGAAATCATCCGAGAGGGTATCGCGGAGGGACGCTATCAGTGCCGCGATCCCGAGCGCGCGGCACGCACGGTCGCAGACCTCCTGGCCTGCGTCCTGCACCCGATCCTTATTGCCCGCGACGACAAGGAAACTCTGGTGCATCGCGCCGAGGACATCGTCGGCTTTGTCGATGCCGCACTGCAAAATAACGCTTGCTAAGTGATGATTGCTGACTTACGTCACTTCGTAAAGCTTTTGTTAAATTCGGATAAAGGCATTTGCAGCCAGATCAATCCTGACGCTTTTACAAGCCTGCGCTCGGCCCGTGCCGAGCCCGTGGATCGAACCGCAATTGCCACCGCACAGGAAATTCAGAATGATACGGCGTGCCCTTCTCATCTCCTCGGCGCTGGCGCTCGGCGTGTTGCTCGCAGCCTGCAGCGACAACGCCAGCAAGCCTGCCGGCAACGCAGGCGCGGCCCAGCCGGCCTCGCCGGTCGGCGTGATCACGCTGAATAAGGGTAGTTTTCCGGTCACCACTATCCTTCCCGGCCGCGCCGAGACCTTCCAGACGGCCGATATCCGGCCGCAGGTGAGCGGCCTCATCCGCGAGATCGCCTTCAAGGAAGGTGGCGAGATCAAGAAGGGCGACCTTCTCTACCAGATCGAGGATGCGCCCTATATTGCTGCCGTTGAGCAGGCCAAGGCGGCGATCTCCAAGGCCGAGGCGAGTGTGCCGAGCGCTGAAAGCAATCTCGACCGCTACCAGCGCCTCGTCGGCAGCGGCGCCACTCAGATCGAATTCGAAACCGCCAAGACGACGCTGCTTCAGGCCAAGGCCGAAGTCGAGTCGGCGAAGGCCGCACTGTCCGCCGCGCAGATTGATCTCGACCACACCAGGATCATCGCGCCCTTCGACGGCATCATCGACCAGACCGCCTATAATGTCGGCAACGTCGTCTCGGCCAATCAGACGACGGCGCTGACGACGATCCGCCAGCTCGATCCGATCTATATTTCGCTGACGGAATCGAGCACCAACCTCTTGAAGCTGCGCGATGCGATGGCCGCCGGCGACATCAAGGGTGCAGCCAATGTCGTCTTCCACCTGATCCTCGAAGACGGCAAGGAATACAACCAGCAGGGCAAGCTCGACATGTCGAAGCAGGTGGTCAGTGAGACCACGGGCACCTTCATCATCCGCGTGCTCTTTCCCAATCCCGACCGGGTCGTGCTGCCCGGCATGTATGTCCGGGCGACCGTCGAACTCGGCGCGGAGAACGGTTATGCGCTGCCGCAGTTGGCAACGAGCCGCGACGCCAACGGCCGGCTGACGGCGCAGTTCGTTTCGGCCGAGGGCAAGGTCGAGACCCGTGCTTTCGAAAACAGCTCGCCCTCCAACAATTCCTGGCTCGTGACCCAAGGCATCAAGGACGGTGATCAGCTGATCGTCAGCGGTCTGCAATCGATCACGTCAGGCATGCCGGTGAAACCGGTCCCGATGAAGATCACCGACAACGGCGTGGTCGTGGCTGCCGATCAGCCCGCGGCCGGTGACGCGCAGAAGCCCGCAGCGAATTAATCGCTTCGAGCCCCCGACGTCACCGTTCAGCCGCACAGGAACAACCGATGGCCAAGTTTTTCATCCGACGTCCGATTTTCGCCTGGGTCATTGCGATCACCATCATGCTCGCCGGCCTGCTGGCGATCTTCACGCTGTCGATCTCGCAATATCCCGACATCGCTCCGACGACGGTCCGCATCAACGCCACCTATCGGGGTGCGAGTGCCGAGACCGTCGAGAAATCGGTGACGACGATCATCGAGGATGGCATGACCGGCCTCGACGACCTGACCTACATGACCTCGACCTCGTCGACAGGTTCGGCCAGCATCCAGCTGACCTTCGGAACGAGCGCCGACCCGGATATCGCCCAGGTGCAGGTGCAGAACAAGCTGCAGCTGGTTCAGTCGCAGCTTCCGAGCGACGTCATCGATGCCGGCATCAGCGTCACCCGCTCGACCTCGAGCATCCTTCTGGTCGGCTCGCTGGTTTCCACCGACGGCAAGCGCAACTCGGTCGACCTCGGCAACATTCTGTCGACCTCGATCGAGGATCAGATCCAGCGCCTGGAAGGCGTCGGCAGCATCAACGTTTTCGGTTCGGGATATGCCATGCGCGTCTGGCTCGATCCCTTCAAGCTGCTGAAATATCAGTTGACGCCCAGCGACGTCACCGCGGCCATCCAGGCGCAGAACACCCAGGTTTCCGTCGGTTCGCTCGGCGCCCAGCCGGCCATTCCCGGCCAGCAGATAAACGTCACCATCACCGCGCAAAGCCAGCTGACCACCGTCGCCGATTTTGAGCACATCATCCTGAAGGTCGAGAAGGATGGCGCGACGGTCCGCTTGAGCGACGTCTCGCGCATCGAGATCGGCCAGGAAAGCTATGGCGGCAATTCGCGTTACAACGGCCAGCCCTCGACCGGTTTTGCCGTCAATCTCGCGATTGGCGCCAACGCCATCGATACCGCCGCCCGCGTGCGCTCGGCGCTCGATGTTATCGGCCGCGGCCTGCCGCCAGGTGTGGAGATCACCTATCCCTACGACACGACGCCCTTCGTCGAGCTGTCGATCGAAAAGGTCGTGCACACGCTGATCGAAGCGATAGTGCTCGTTTTCGTCGTCCTTCTCATCTTCCTGCAGAACCTGCGGGCGACGCTGATCCCGACGATTGCCGTTCCTGTGGTGCTGCTCGGCACCTTCGGGGTGCTGGCGGTCACCGGCTACTCGATCAATACCTTGACAATGTTCGCCATGGTGCTGGCGATCGGCCTTCTCGTCGACGACGCTATCGTCGTCGTCGAAAACGTCGAACGCATCATGTCCGAAGAGAAGCTCTCGCCGATCGAGGCGACGGAAAAATCGATGGGCGAGATCACCGGCGCCATTGTCGGCATCGCGCTCGTATTGACCGCCGTATTCATTCCGATGGCCTTCTTCGGCGGTTCGACCGGCATTATCTATCGCCAGTTCTCGATCACCATCGTCTCGGCCATGCTGCTGTCGGCGCTCGTCGCGCTCGTGCTGACGCCGGCCCTTTGCGCCACGATGCTGAAACCGGTCGGCGAACACAGGAAGCACCGTGTCGGCGACTGGTTCAACCGCAACTTCACGCGCTCGACCAACGGTTATATCGGCGCCATCGGCTATCTGTTGAAACGGCCGATCCGCGTCATGGTGGTCTTCCTGCTCGTCGGCGCCGGCTGCGCCTATCTCTTCACCCGCCTGCCGAGCTCCTTCCTGCCGCAGGAAGACCAGGGCGTGCTGCTGACGATCGTCACCACGCCGCCGGGCTCGACCACCCAGCAGACCCAGGCAGTGGTCGAGAAGGTCGAGAAATATTACCGTGAAAACGAGAAGGACGCGGTCGAATCCGTGTTCGGCGCGCTCGGCTTCGGCTTCAACGGATCCGGCCAGAACAGCGCCATCGTCTTCACCAAGCTCAAGGATTTCGCAAAACGCACCGATCCCAAGCTCAGCGCCCAATCGGTCGTCAACCGTGCGCTCGGCAATTTCTTTGCGATCCGCGAGGCGCAGGTTTTCGCCCTCCTGCCGCCGGCGATCCAGGGTCTTGGCGTATCGAGCGGCTTCTCCATGTATCTCGTCGATACCGGTGGCCACGGCAATGACGCCTTGACAGCCGCCTCCAAGCGGCTGATTCAGATGGGCAACACCTCGGGCAAGATCGTGGCGCTGCGCACCAGCAACAAGGAAGTCGAGCCGCAGATGCGAATCGTGCTCGATCAGGAGAAGATCGGCGCCATGGGCGTCGACATCGCCTCGGTCAATTCGATGCTGTCGATCATCTTCACCGGCCGCGACGTCAACGACTTCACCCTGAACGGCGAAATCAAACCGGTCTACGTCGAGGGCGATGCCCCCTTCCGCATGCAGCCCGATGACCTCAACCACTGGTATGCGCGCAACAACGACGGCGAAATGGTGCCCTTCTCCGCCTTTACCAAGACGGAATGGGTGAAGGGTGCGCCCTCGCTTGCCCGCTTCAACGCCGTCAGCGCCATCCCGCTCGACGGGGCTTCGGCTCCCGGAGTGTCGTCCGGCGATGCGATGAACCAGATGGAAGCGCTGACCGAACAGCTCGGCGGCGGGTATACGGTCGCATGGCAGGGCATTTCCTATCAGGAGCGCCTTTCCGGGTCACAGGCGCCGATGCTCTATGCGATCTCCGTTTTGGTCGTCTTCCTTTGCCTGGCAGCACTTTACGAAAGCTGGTCGATTCCCTTCTCGGTGATCATGGCGGTGCCCGTCGGCATTCTCGGAGCGCTGACGGCAGCAACGCTCTTCGGTCAGGCGAACGATGTCTATTTCAAAGTCGGCCTGCTGACGACCATCGGGCTGGCGGCGAAGAACGCGATCCTGATCGTCGAGTTCGCCAAGGACCGCATGGAAAGCGGCATGGGGCTCTACGAGGCGACATTGGAAGCGGCGAGATTGCGCCTGCGGCCGATCATCATGACCTCGCTTGCTTTCATTCTCGGCGTTGTGCCGCTGGCGATCGCGACAGGCGCGGGTTCGGCGGCACAGAACGCCATCGGTATCGGCGTTCTCGGCGGCATGCTGGCGGCGACGATGCTCGGAATTTTCTTCGTGCCGTCGTTTTTCGTCGTCATCCGACGCATCTTTGCCACAGGCGGCAAAAATGCGGCAGGAGTGTGATATAAATGCACTGTGATAATGCTGTCGGCGTTGCTACATTGCGCCCGACTGCTTCGGAATGGTGTTTTTGGTAAAACGAGGCGCGGCGGCCGATAGTGAAGCATGAAGCTTCGGACAAGAATTGACTTGCTCGAGTACAGGATGAAATGAATGGTATCTCTTCGTTTTGCCGCTACACCGGCATTATTGTTATTGTTGTCGGGCTGCGTTGTTGGCCCGGATCATGTTCCTCCTGAGATGCCGCTGCCCGCTAAATTCGGAGAGGGCGGAACGAAGAGTGTAGGCGATGTTGCTACTGCCGCCTGGTGGACCGCCTTCAACGACCCCAAACTGAATGGCTATGTCAAGGCCGGCCTCGATCAGAACCTAACTGTCCAGCAGGCGATCGAGCGCATCAATGCGGCCTCCGCCAACGTCACCACCGCCGGTGCCGGCGCCCTGCCGAACCTGACGGTCGGCGGCTCGCACACGATCAGCGGCCAGAAGGGCGAGCTGCGCACGCAGTTCGACACGCGCAACACCAGTGCCGGCGACGTCCAGCTGAGCTGGTTGCTCGATCTCTTCGGCCTCTACAAGCGCAGCACCGAGAGCGCGCTTGCTTCGCTCGATTCCGCCTACGCATCCGCCGATGTCGCCAAGCTGACCCTGGTGCAGGATCTCGTCTCGAGCTATATCGACGTTCGCTACTATCAACAGCGCCTGGCGCTCTCGAGAGCCAACCTGAAGTCGCGTCAGGAAACCTACGAGCTCACCAAATTCCAGCTTGAAGCCGGCGCCGCCTCGCGTCTTGACGTCGTCCAGGCCGAAGGCCTGGTACAATCGACGCTCGCCGAAATTCCCGGCCTCGAAACCAACATCCGCATATCAGCCCATCACATTGCCACGTTGCTCGGCCTGCCGGCCTCGGCCCTCGTCGACGAATTGCTGAAGGGTCATGGACAGCCCGTATTCCGGGGCGGCATCAACTCCGGCATCCCGGCAGACCTGATCCGCAACCGTCCCGACGTTCGCGTCGCGGAGCGCGATCTCGCCGCGGCAACGGCCAATATCGGTGTTGCCCAGGCACAGCTTTATCCGAGCATCTCGCTCAGCGGTTCGATCTCGCCGTCCTACATCAACCAGCGCGGCATCCATGGCGGCCTGACGCCTTGGTCCTTCGGTCCGACCCTCAACCTGCCGATCTTCGATGGCGGCCGCCTGCGCGCCAACGTCAAGTCTGCACAGTCCGACGCCGCGACCGCCTACCTCAACTGGAAATCGACGGTGCTGACCTCCGTCGAGCAGGTTGAGAACGCGCTAGCCGCTGTCCGGCGTGACGCCCGCACGGTCTCGGCACTCCAGGCCCAGGTGAAGACCACGCAGGAAACCCTCGAACTGTCGACTGCATCTTACAAGGACGGCGCCTCTTCGTTGCTCGACGTTCTCGACGCGCAGCGCCAGGTTTCGCTCGCCCAGGCAAGCCTTGCCCAGGCAGTTCAGCAGATGGCCAAGGACTATGTCTCCCTCAACATCGCGGTCGGCGGCGGCTATGCCCCCGGCGGCAAGACGACCGTAGCCAACACCACTGTCGTGGTAAAGCCGGCCAAGACCTGATCGGCTGCCTTGTGCCGTCTGGACATACACAGCCCCGCGATCGTCTCGCGGGGCTTTTTTCATATCGGCCGAGTTTGTATCGCGGATAATGCGCAATAAGATGAATTGGGAATCGACAAGCGAAAAGAGCTGAGGTAAAGCTCTGATTAAACGATTAATCAGAGCGCCGTCGATCATGGCTTCATCGCGTTCGGGACCGAACCTCAGCAGGATAGCGACGTCTCTCGGCGTCTCCGTCGCCACCGTCTCCAATGCGCTATCAGGCAAGGGCCGCGTCTCCGGCCAACTGGTCGAAAGGATTCGCGAGCATGCCGCCGAGCTCGGTTATGTCCCGAGCCAGGCCGGGCGGGCGCTCCGGACCGGCCGCAGCGGCGTTCTCGGCCTGGTGCTGCCCGATATCGCCAATCCGCTGTTCCCAAAGATCGCCCAGGCGATCGAATTCGCCGCCTCTGCCGCCGGTTACGGCGTGCTGATCGCCGATTCCCGCGGCGAGGTCGCCACCCAGACCGAGGCGATCAATCGGCTGGTCGAGCGCGGCGTCGACGGCATGGTCGTCATTCCCCGCCGCGCCACCCGCATCTCTTCGGCCGTCTGTCCTGTCGCCGTCATCGATACCCCATCGACGTCAGGCAACACAGTTGCTGCCGACCATTGGCAGGGGGGCAGCGAAATCGCCAGCCATCTCGCCGGCCTTGGCCATCGCCGCATCCTCATCATCGGCAACAATCAGGAATCCAGCGTCCAGAACGACCGCGCCGATGGCATCCGCTCCAGCATGCGCCCGGACATGCATGCGGAAACACTGTGGATCGACAGGCTCGAGCGGGATAGCGGCAGCGGCTGCCCGCTCGGTCTCGCCGAAAAAGTCAGGCAGGGTTTCACCGCCTTCGCAGCCCTCTCCGACCTGCAGGCGCTACGGGCGCTGACAGAGTTGCAGCAGGCCGGCGTCAACATTCCCGCCGATGTCAGCGTCACCGGCTTCGACGATCTCATCTGGTCGCCGGTCGTTACGCCGTCGTTGACGACGGTTCGTATGGACATGGACGCTATTGCCGGGATTGCCGTGTCGGCACTGGTGGATACCATAAGGGCGAGCAGCATCCGGCAGGGCATGCTCGTGACCGCCGAGGTCGACCGTGTCCCCATGCAGCTGATCGTCCGCCAATCATCCGGGCCTTGCGGACCCGGCACAAAAAACCTCAGAGATGGAGAACATGTAAGATGAAAAAAGCGCTCATTGCCTCGGCAGCACTCGCCGCCCTATCTCCGTTCGGAGCAACAGCAGCGGACCGCACATTGACCATCTCGGTCTATGCTTTTGCACAAGACGATTTCAAAACTCTGGTCTATGATCCCTTCGAAGCCAAATGCGGCTGCAAGCTCGTGGTCGAGACAGGCAATAGCGTCGAGCGTCTGGCCAAGATGGAAGCGAACAAGGCCAATCCCGTCGTCGACCTCGCCGCCGTTTCCATGGCCGATGCACTGGCTGCCTCCCGTGCAAGCCTGATCGACAAGGTCGACACCGCTAAGCTCGCCAATTTCGCCAAGCTCTACGACGTCGCCAAGGATCCGAACGGCGACGGCATGAGCGTCGGTTACACTTTCTATGCCACCTCGATCGCCTATCGTTCCGACAAGATGAAGATCGACTCCTGGGCCGATCTCCTGAAGCCGGAATATGTCGGCCACGTCGCCTTTCCGAACGTGACGACCAACCAGGGGCCGCCGGCGCTCTACATGCTGGGCCAGGCGCTCGGAAAGGACACGCCCGATCTGAAGGGTCCGATCGAGGCGCTGGGCGAGAAGAAGGACGACATCGTCACCTTCTACGAAAAATCCTCGCAGCTCGTACAGCTGATGCAGCAGGAGGAGATTTGGGCAGCGCCGATCGGCCGTTTCTCCTGGGCAGGCTTTACCAAGCTCGACGTTCCAGTCGCCTGGGCAACGCCGAAAGAGGGTCAGACCGGCGGCATGAATGTGCTGGTGCTGACGAAAGGTTCGAAGAACCAGGATCTCGCCTTGCAGTTCATGGATTTCTGGCTTTCGACCGACATCCAGACCAAACTCGCCGAAAAGCTGGTCGACAGTCCAGCAAACAGCGAGGTCAAGCTTTCCGAAGCCGCCGCCAACAACCTCACCTATGGCGAAGAAACGGCCAAGAGCCTCAAGCTGATCCCTTCGGCCGTCGCACTCGACAACCGCGCCGGCTGGCTGAAGTCATGGAACGACAAGGTCGGCCAGTAAGGCCTGCGTGAGAACCGGTCCCGGCGCCCTGCCGGGACCATCCTCTGTCCGCTCGAAAGGCGCCTCATGTTCCAGAACCGCGCAGAAGCCATGGCGCTGGCCTTGCCGGCAGCCGTCTTCGCGACCGTGGTCTTCCTGCTGCCCGTCGCAGTCTTGCTGTCGGAGGGCTTCCGTGCCGGCGGCGCCTGGACACTGTCGGCCTATGCCGGTTTCTTCTCCGAGACGCTGAACCGCACCGTTTTCCTGCGCAGCTTCCGGCTCGGCCTCGAAGTCACCGCCGTCTCGGCGGTCATCGGTTATGCCGCAGCCTTTGCTATTGTGAACCTGCCGCCGACTGGCAAGGGTCGCATGATCGGCCTCATCACCCTGCCGCTGATGATCTCGCCGGTGGCGCGCACCTATGCCTGGATCGTCATTCTCGGCCGCACCGGCATCGTCAACCAGGCGATAACGGGCCTCGGCCTCAGCGGCGAGCCGCTACGGCTGCTGTTCACCGAGACCGCCGTGTTCATCGGCCTCCTGCAGCTCTTTCTGCCGCTGATGATCCTCTCCTTGATCAGTGCGCTCGAGAACATGCCGAAGGATGCGATTCCCGCTGCCCGCGTGCTCGGCGCCAACTGGTTCCAGGTCTTTTGGAAAGTCATCCTGCCGCTGACCAGGGAAGGCCTCGTCGTCGGCGGCACGCTTGTCTTCACCGGATCGCTGACCGCCTATATCACCCCTGCCGTGCTCGGCGGCTCCAAGGTGCTGATGTTGGAAACGCTGCTGTATCAGCAGGTTTCCGTCGCCAATGATTTCGTCTCGGCCAGCGTCATCGCCTTCATCCTGATCATCATGAGCTTTGCGGCCAACATCCTGCTGAAACGGCTTGCGACGGCAAGGAGCCGCCGATGACCCTGCGCCTGTTTTCGCTCATTGTGCTTTTCCTGCTGTTGGTCTTTCTGATCGGTCCCTTCCTGATCATCATCGCCGCGTCGCTGTCGGCAGGCGATACGCTGGCCTTCCCGCCGCAAGGACTGTCGCTGCGCTGGGTGATGAAGGTGTTCACCGTCGAGAGTTTCCGCGACAGCTTCGCCATGTCGATGTTCCTTGCCGTCTTCGGGACGCTCGCAGCCCTCGTCCTCGGCATCCCGGCCGCCTATGCCCTGTCGCGCTACCGGCTGCCGGCGGCCGAAACCGTCCGCACCGTCGTCTCGCTGCCGATCATCGTGCCCGGCATCATCGTCGGCCTGGCGCTGCTGCGTTATCTCGTCGTGCCCTTCGGCTTCAACATCACGCTCGCGCTCTTCTTTGCCCATACCGCCCTTGTACTGCCCTATGCCGTGCGCGTCGTCTCGGCGAGCCTCGACAATCTGCGCTCGGATATCGAGGAGGCCGCCGTCCTGCTCGGCTCCTCCAGGCTCGGCGCCTTCTTCCGCGTGGTGATACCGAATATCCGCGGCGGCATTCTTGCAGCCTTCATCCTCGGCTTTGTTACCAGCTTCAACCAGGTGCCTGTCTCCCTCTTCCTTTCCGGTCCCGGCGTCAGGACGCTGCCGGTCGACATGCTCGGCTACATGGAAACCACCTACGACCCGTCCATTGCGGCGCTCTCCGCCCTTCTCGCCTTTCTCTCCATCGGCATCGTCTTCCTCGCCGAACGTTTCCTGGGATTCTCGCGTTATGTCTGATGCCTATCTTCAACTCGACAAGCTGACGCTTGCCTATGGCGATACGGTTGCGGTCGGAAATCTCGACCTCGCGATCGGCAAGGGCGAACTGGTGGCGCTGCTCGGCCCCTCGGGCTGCGGCAAGACGACAACGATGCGCGCCATCGCCGGCCTGCTGACGCCTGCCTCCGGCCGCATCCGCCTCGACGGCGCCGATATCACCCGCGTCTCAGCCAACAAACGCGCCGTCGGCCTCGTCTTCCAGTCCTACGCGCTTTTCCCGCATCTGACGGTCTATGAGAATGTCGCTTTCGGCCTGCGTCTCAAAGGCATCTCGGGCGCCGATCTCGACGCCCGCGTCGGCGCTGGCCTCAAATCCGTCGGCCTCGCCGCCTTCGCGAGCCGCAAGCCGGCCGAACTCTCCGGCGGCCAGCAGCAGCGTGTGGCCCTCGCCCGCTCAATGGTGATGGAGCCGAAAGTGCTGCTGCTTGACGAGCCGCTCTCCAATCTCGATGCCCGGCTACGCCTCGAAATGCGCGCCGAATTGCAGCGCGTCCAGAAGGAAACCGGGGTCACCATGATCTTCGTGACTCACGATCAGGTGGAGGCTTTGGCGCTCGCCGACCGCATCGTCGTCATGCTGAACGGCGGCATTGAGCAGATCGGTACGCCTGAGGAGATCTACAATCATCCCGCCTCCGCCTTCGTCGCCGATTTCGTCGGCTTCGAGAATGTCTTTGCGCTGAAGGATGGAAAGCTTGCGACGCCGAACGGCCCAGTCGCGCTTTCCGCTCCGGTCGCAGACGCCGGGGCGGGCCTCGCCTGGCGTCCGCGCATGGTGAACCTTGGCTCCGGTCCATTCCAGGGCACCGTGCGCGGCACCTCTTTCGCCGGCAATACCCGCGAATATCTCCTTGATACGCCGCTTGGGCCCATCAAGGCCGAGATCGATGCACGCCTGCCGCCGCACGAGATCGGCAGCGCGCTCGCCTTCGACCTGCCGGTTGCCGGTGCGGCCAACCTCAAACGGTTCGGGTGAAGTCATGGGCGTCTGGATCGATACAGACATGGGCTTCGACGACATCGCCGCCATTCTGGTGGTGGCACAGTCGGAATTCGAAATCGACGGCATATCGCTGGTCTTCGGCAATGCGCCGCTGCCCCAGGTGAGAAGGAACGCCGCCGGCGCAGCCACTGCATTCGGCTGGAAGTTCCCCATCCACACCGGCCGCGCCATGCCGGTTCTCGGCAAGCTCGAAACCGCCCAGGCGATCCTCGGCGCAACCGGCATCCCGACGAGCGGCAGGAGCCTGCCGGAGGCATCAGCCCTTGCCGAAAGCGATGCCTTCTCAGCGCTTTGCCGCTGGCTGGAACGTGACGGCCAGCACCGCATCCTGGCGCTCGGACCGCTCACCAATATCGCCGCCGTGGCGCTCGCCCGCCCCGACCTCGCCGCCCGCATCGACGACCTCGTCTGGATGGGCGGCGGCGTCACATTGGGCAACCACACGGCGTCCGCTGAGTTCAACGCACTCGCCGATCCCGAAGCTCTGTCGATCGTCATCGCCCATGGCCTGCCGCTGCGCATGGTCGACCTCGACCTCTGCCGCAAGGTGCTGGCAAAGCCGGAGGATACCGAGCCGGTGCGCAATGCCGGCGGCACCAATGCCGAGCTGATCGCCGATCTATTTGCAGGTTACATTCGCATCGGCACCAGCCGCGGCCGTCCCGGTATGGCGATCTACGATCCTTCTGCCGCGGTCGCCTTCGTGGCTCCCGATATCGTCGGCTTCCGCCCCGCGCGCATCGACGTCGAGCTTCAGGGCAGCTTGACCCGTGGCCGCACCGTCGTCGAGACCCGCGCCACGCACGCGGCTTTCAATGCGCAATTCGCCGCCGAAATCGATGCCGATAGGGCGCGCGGGATCATTCTCGCCGCCTTGGTCAACGAGGCCCGCAAATGAACGCCACCCCTCGCCAAGAACCCGCCGATCTTAACGATCCCGCCTTGCGCGCCCGCGCCGTCGCGGCTGCGCGCGGCGACGCCCCCTTCGATGTGCTGATTACCGGCGGCCGGCTGCTAGACGCGGTGACAGGCCTGATCCGGGAGGCCGATATCGGACTCGTCGGCGCGCTGATCGCAAGCGTCCATGCCCCGGCAAGCCGCACGGATGCGGCCCAGATCATCGATGCGGCGGGCAGCATCGCAACACCCGGCCTGATCGACACCCATATGCATATCGAAAGTTCGATGGTGACGCCGGCCGAATATGCGCGCGCCGTGCTGCCGCGCGGCGTCACCACCATCGTCTGGGATCCGCACGAATTCGGCAATGTCCATGGCCTTGATGGGGTGCGCTGGGCGATCGAGGCGGCACGCTCACTGCCGCTGCGCATGATCCTGCTCGCCCCCTCCTGCGTGCCGTCGGCACCGGGCCTGGAATTGGCCGGCGCCGATTTCGATGCCGCCGTCATCGCCGAGATGCTGCGCTCGCCGGCCGTAGGCGGCGTTGCCGAGGTCATGAACATGCGCGGCGTCATCGACGGCGATCCGCGCATGAACGCCATCGTCAATGCCGGTCTTGCCACTGGCAAGCTCGTTTGTGGCCATGCCCGCGGCCTTGAGGGTGCCGACCTCAACGCCTTCATGGCAGCGGGCGTCACCTCCGACCACGAACTTACTTCCGGCGCCGACCTCGCCGCCAAGCTTTCAGCCGGCCTGACGATCGAGCTGCGCGGCTCCCACGACCATCTGCTGCAGGAATTCGTCGAGGTGCTGAACGGTTTCGGCCACCTGCCCGCGACCGTGACGCTCTGCACCGACGACGTCTTTCCCGATGAACTCGATCAAAGCGGCGGCCTCGACGACGTCATCCGCCGCCTCGTGCGCTACGGCATGAAGCCGGAATGGGCGCTCTGCGCTGCGACCTTCAACGCCGCTCAGCGCCTGAAGCGCTCCGATCTCGGCCTTGTCGCCGCTGGCCGCCGCGCCGACATCGTGCTCTTCGAAGATCTTGATGAATTCCGGGCGCGGCTGGTCATCTCAAGCGGCCGCATCGTCGCCCGCAACGGCAGCATGCAGGTCGACATCCAGCAGCTCGACACGGCGCCGCTTGAAAATTCGGTGAAGCTGCCGCAATTCACCGAGGATGATTTCCGCATCCCGTCGAGAGGCGAACGCGTCCGGGTCGCCACCATCGACCGCCCGCGTTTCACGCAATGGGGTGAGGCGGAGACGGAGGTCACGAATGGCTTCGTGGTACCGCCGGCCGGCAGCGCCATGATCGCCGTCGCCCATCGCCACGGCAAGGCCGACCGCATCCCGCGCCTCGGCTTCCTCACCGGCTGGGGCGACTGGCGCGGCGCCTTCTGCACCACCGTTTCGCATGACAGCCACAACCTCACCGTCTTCGGCGGCAATGCGCGCGACATGGCGCTCGCCGCCAACGCCGTCATATCAGCCGGCGGCGGCATGGCGGTCGCCAAAGACGGCGCGATCGAGGCAATCTTGCCGCTGCCGCTCTCCGGCCTGGTGACCGACGCGTCGCTGAAGGACACAGCTTCGGCCTTCGCCGGCATCCGCAAGGCCATGGAAAAAATCGTCGACTGGAAACCGCCCTACCGGGTCTTCAAGGCCTGCTTCGGCGCCACGCTTGCCTGCAATGCCGGCCCGCACCAGACGGACCGGGGGATTGCCGATGTGGTGACGGGCAAGGTGCTGGAAAGCCCGGTGCTGGAGGTTTTGTAGGGTCGGGGCGCACAGACCGCAACCAAGGGATTGCGGTGCAGCCCCCTCATCCGCCCTACGGGCCACCTTCTCCCCGAGGGGAGAAGAGGAGTCGAAACGTCGCAGCAACCCTCTTCTCCCCAGCGGGGAGAAGGTGGCCCGAAGGGTCGGATGAGAGGGTGCGGCAAACGCTTAAGTTTCCCTTTTCAACTCCCGCTCCACCAACGCCACCCAATAAGCCGCCCCATACCCAAGCGCCTCATCATTGAAATCGTAAGCGGTGTTGTGATGCAGCGCCCCGTCCACTGCCGGGCCGTTGCCGAGCCAGACGTAGCAGCCTGGCGAATTCTGCGCGAAGAAGGCAAAGTCGTCGCCTGCTGTCGACGGCGGAAAGCTTGTCCGCACCTTCCCGCCGAACACCGCGCCGGCGGCGGCAAGCGCTCGGGAGGTCGCATCCCCATCATTGACGACGGGCGGAATGCGCCGCTCGAAACGATAATCGGCCGATATGCCGTACATGGCGGCCGTTCCGCTGGCCAGCCGACCAATCTCGCTCTCCAACTGATCGCGCACATCGGGCGAATAAGCTCGCGCCGTCCCGCCGATCTCTACGATATCGGGAATGACATTCAAAGCCTTCGGGTCGCCCGCCTGCAGGAAACAGGCGCTAACAACCGCCGGCTGCAGCGGATCGACCACCCGCCCGACGATCGTCTGCAGCGATGACAGGAAGGTGGCGGCGGCCGTGATCGGATCGCGGCCGAGATGCGGCTTGGCGCCGTGCGTGCCGATGCCGCGAAAGGTGATGCGCCAGCTGTCGGAGGAGGCGAGCTGCGGCCCCTCGACCACGGCAATCTCGTCGACCGACAGTCCCGGCATATTGTGCAGCCCGTAGACAGCGTCGCAGGGGAAAAGCTTGAACAGCCCCTCCTCCACCATGCGCTTCGCGCCGCCACGGCCCTCTTCGGCCGGCTGGAAGATGAAATGCACCGTGCCCGAAAAACCCCGCGTCGCCGCCAGATGACGCGCGGCACCCAGCAGCATCGTGGTGTGGCCATCATGGCCGCAGGCATGCATCTTTCCGGGTACGGTCGATTTATAAGCCCGCTCCGCCGTTTCAGGCATGGCGAGCGCATCCATATCGGCCCTGAGCCCGATCCTGCGTGTGCCGTTGCCGACTGTGAGCGTGCCGACCACGCCGGTGCCGGCCAGCCCGCGATGCACCGTGATATTAGCCTCCTCGAGAAGCCTCGCGACGATGCCGGCAGTGCGCTCCTCCTCGAAGCCGAGTTCGGGATAGGCATGCAGATCGCGGCGCAAAGAGATCAGGAACGGCAGATCGTCCTTGATCCGGGCGGGGATGCTCATGAGCCTGAATGTCCTGTCAAGCGTAACGGGCGCCCATCGGCGCCCGCGTCAGATCATCCTTTGTTCATCAAACAGGCCGCAAGTTCAACCATCAAGTCTCTTCGACGAACACCTCTTCGCGCTTCTTCTTGACGCTCGGCAGGAAGACCACGATCAGCACGGCGACCGCGATCGCCAGCAGCGTGGCGCTGATCGGCCGTGTGACGAAGGTCATCGGATCGCCGCGCGACAGGATCATCGCCCGCCGCAGGTTCTCCTCAAGCAGTGGCCCGAGCACAAAGCCGAGCAGGAGCGGCGCCGGCTCGCAGCGAAGCTTTGCCAGCACGTAGCCGATCAGCCCGAAGAAGGCGACGGCATAGAGGTCGTAGACATTGGCGTTGACGCTGTAGACCCCGATCGAGCAGAAGGCCATGATGACGGGGAAAAGCACGTAATAGGGCACGGTTAAGAGTTTCACCCAGAGCCCGATCAGCGGCAGGTTGAGGATAACCAGCATCAGGTTGCCGATCCACATCGAGGCGATGATGCCCCAGAACAGCGCCGGCTGCTCGGTGGCGACATTCGGTCCCGGGACGATCCCCTGAATGATCATCGCGCCGACCATCAGCGCCATGACGGGATTGGCCGGAATGCCAAGCGTCAAAAGCGGAATGAACGAGGTCTGCGCCCCTGCATTGTTGGCCGATTCCGGCCCCGCCACGCCGGCAACGGCGCCCTTGCCGAATTCCTCCGGCGTCTTCGACAGGCGTTTCTCCACCGTATAGGAGGCAAAGGAGGCAAGGATCGCGCCGCCACCCGGTAGAATGCCGAGCGCCGAACCGATCGCCGTGCCGCGAATGATCGGCGCAATCATTTCCTTGAATTCCTGACGAGACGGTAAAAGGCCGGACACCTTGGCCATCAGTACGGTACGTGTCGACTCGCCTTCGAGGTTGCGGAGGATTTCCGCCACGCCGAAGACACCGACGGCGAGCGCCACAAAATTCAGCCCGTCGGCATATTCGCGGATGCCGAGCGTGAAGCGCGGCGTGCCGGTATAGATGTCGGTGCCGACCAGACCGAGCAGCAACCCGAGCGCCACCATCGCTAAGGCCTTGACGACGGAGCCGTGCGCAAGCGCGATCGACGAAACGAGGCCGACGATCATCAGCGAGAAATATTCCGCCGAGCCGAATTGCAGCGCAATCGCGGTGAGCGGCGGCGCGAAGATCGCAACGAGGAAGGTCGAGACCGTGCCGGCAAAGAACGAACCGAGTGCTGCGATCGCAAGCGCTGCCCCCGCCCTGCCCTTGCGCGCCATCTGGTAACCGTCGATCGCGGTGACGGCGGAGGAGGATTCGCCCGGCATGTTGATGAGGATCGCCGTCGTCGAACCGCCGTACTGGGCGCCGTAATAGATACCGGCCAGCATGATCAGCGAGGAGACCGGTTCGAGCTGGAAGGTGATCGGCAAAAGCATGGCGATCGTCGCCGTGGCGCCGATACCGGGCAGCACCCCGATCAGCGTGCCGAGCAGCACGCCGATCAGGCAGAAAAGCAGATTGTCAAGAGTGCCGGCTGTCGCAAAACCGAGCGCGAGATTGCTGAAAAGGTCCATCATCGCCTCCTAGAACCGGACCCAGGGGCCGAAGCGCTCGAACGGCAGGCCGAGGCCATAGCTGAAAACCGCAACCGAAAAGACCGTCAGCAGCAGCGAAAGGATGATCGCGAAGAACACGTTCATCTTTTGCGATGCGAAGCAGGCGATGAACGCGGTAAAAAACAGCGCCGGCGCAAATCCGAGCCCGCGCACCGTCAGCCCGAAAAAGACGGGCGCTGGCAGGATGAAGAACATGCCGCGCCAGGCGAAGAGACCGATCGGCTCTCCCTCGACGCGCAACGCCTGAATGAAGATGATCGCGCCGAGAAGCACGAGCACGCAGGCCAGCACCAGCGGAAAATAACCGGGTCCCATGCGCACCGCCGTGCCGAGGTCGAGCCCCAGCGACTGGATGGCGAAGAAAGCGCCGGTCGCGACGAAAAGCCCGCCGCAGATCGCATTGGTCGTATCGAAACTGATGGATTTCATGGTGTCTCCTGGAGTTGGAGATGAAGCGTCGTTGCTGCAGCGATTTCCCCTCATCCGCCTGCCGGCACCTTCTCCCCGCAAGCGGGGAGAAGAGGATCCGCCGCCGGCCTCTGCCACTATTCTTCGGGCAGGTCCTCTCCCCGTTCAGGGTCGAAAGGACGGGTCGAGACCAGTGGCTCGACCCCGGTCGGGTTAGGGTGAGGGGCTATTCCTGGCACATCCCTCACTAGTCCGCATATTCCCCCGCAGCCTCGATCACGGGCTTCCAGCGGGCTATCTCGCTTTCAAGCTTGGCCTTCAGCGCAGCCGGCGTCGCATCGGCGTCGGAGGATGGCGTCGTGCCGAGCTCGGCGAAACGGGCACCGACATTCGGGTCCTTCAGAGCAACCTGCAGCGACTTCGACAGGCGTTCGTTGATGGCGGCCGGCGTGCCCTTCGGCGTGTAGATGCCGTGCCAGATGCCGACTTCGAAGCCTGGCAGGCCGGCTTCAACTGCGGTCGGAATGTCCTTCATCACGTCGAGGCGCTTCGGCGAGGTCACGGCATAGGCCTTGATCGTGCCGCCCTGGATCTGCTTGGTCGTGTTGGTCGTCTGGTCGCACATGACGTCGACCTGGCCGCCGAGAAGGTCGGTCATGGCAGGGCCGGTGCCCTTGTAGGGAACGGTCGTGAGCTGTGTCTGGATGGCGCTCATGAACATCATGCCGCACAGATGCGAGGCCGCACCGATACCGGCATTCGCGACCGTCACCTTGTCCTTGTTGGCCTTGACGTATTCGATCAGGGCCTTGAGGTCGGTCGGCTCGAAATCCTTGCGCGCGACGATCGTCATCGGCACCTCGGTGACGAGGCCGACATAGTCGAAGGCACCGAGCGTGTCATAGGCGAGCTTGCGGTAGAGCGTGGCGCTGGTCGCCATGCCGATATGGTGAAGCAGGATCGTGTAGCCGTCGGGATCGGCGCTCGCCACGCGGCCGGCGCCGAGCGTCCCGCCGGCGCCGCCGACATTTTCGACGACGATCTGCTGACCGAGATCCTTCGACATGGATTCGGCGACGAGGCGCGCGACGGTGTCGGTCGGGCCGCCGGCCGCAAAGGGCACTACCATGGTGATGGTGCGTTCGGGATAGGTCTGCGCCGAAGCGGCGCCGGCGAGAAGAGAGACTGCGGCAGCCGCGGTCAGGCCAAGCATGGCCTTCAGAATTTTCATCGTTTCCTCCCTGATGAAACAAGCAAGCCCGCCGACACATCCTCCGCGCCGGGCATGACCTATTTGCCGCCGGGAAAAACCGACCCGCAATCAGTGCGGCCACTTTCGACAGACGATTTTGCGTCAGTGCGATGCAGCATGGGTCGATTTGGAAACAAACGGCTTGTGCGATGGGTGGATTTCCACCCATAACGAACACAGGCAACCGCCGAGATTAGTCCTCGGTGGTCAGCATCCGCTTGTCGAGGCCATATTTCTGCATCTTTTCGTAGAGGGTCTTCCGGGAAATGCCGAGTGTCTCATAGACCGGCTTGAGGCTGCCGCCATGCGCCACCAGCGCGCTGGCAATGACACCCCGCTCGAATTCGGCGACGCGCTCCGCAAGCCCGGTCGCCTCGCCGGTCTGTGGGCCGCCATCGTCGAGACCGAGAACCAAACGGTCGGCCGCATTCCTCAGTTCACGCACATTGCCCGGCCAGTCGCGCTGGGCGATGTCGGAGATCACCTCGGGCGGCACGGCCACCTCGTCGCGGC
Organism: Rhizobium sp. BK456; assembly: GCF_014194045.1. Taxonomy (NCBI): domain Bacteria; kingdom Pseudomonadati; phylum Pseudomonadota; class Alphaproteobacteria; order Hyphomicrobiales; family Rhizobiaceae; genus Rhizobium; species Rhizobium sp. BK456. The sequence goes on along the minus strand of NZ_JACIAO010000006.1, from coordinate 377,347 downwards.
CGTAGCGGGCGGCGGCTTCCCGCACCAACTGCAGAAAGAGCAGTGGAACGTCCGCCCGCCGCTGCGACAGCGACGGCACATGCAGCGTCGCAACGTTCAGCCGGTAGAACAGGTCGGCGCGGAAACGCCCCGCCGCCACCTCCGCCTCGAGATCCACCTTGCTAGTCGCGATAAAGCGCACGTCAAGTGCCACCGTCTCATTCGATCCCAACCGGGAAATCATCCGCTCCTGCAGCACCCGTAGGAACTTTGCCTGCAGGTCGAAGGGCATGGAGCCGATTTCATCAAGCAGAATGGTGCCGCCGCGCCCGTGTTCGAATTTTCCGTAACGCGGCCTTACCGCGCCCGGAAAGGCGCCGACCTCATGGCCGAAAAGCTCGCTCTCGATCAGGTTCGCCGGCAGGGCGGCGCAATTGATCGCGATGAACGGCCGGCTTGCCCGGCCGCTGATATCGTGGAGCGCCCGCGCCACCACCTCCTTGCCGGCTCCCGTCTCGCCGACAATGAGCGTATCGGCATCGCTCGCCCCGATCGCACGGATGCGATAGCGCAGGTCCACCATCACCTGCGTGCGCCCCGGCAGCCGCGCCTCGATATCGTCGCGTTTGCCGGCGACCGCCTTCAGCAGCCGGTTTTCAAGCACGAGGCCGCGCCGCTCCATCGCCCGGCGGATGACGCCGGCGAGCATTTCGGGCGTGAACGGCTTCTCGATGAAATCATAGGCGCCTTCGCGCATCGCCTTCACCGCAAGCTGCACGTCGCCGTGGCCGGTGACGAGAATGACCGGCACCTCCGGATCGATCTCGCGGATCTTCTGCATCAGCGTCATGCCATCAATGCCGGGCATGCGGATATCGCTGACGACGACGCCGGGAAAGCTGTAGCCGATCAGTTCCAGCACATGGTCGCCGTTGGAAAAGGTCTCGACGCTGAAGCCTGATAGTTCCAGCGCCTGCGCCGTCGAACGGCGCAACTCCTCCTCGTCATCGACCAGAAGGATCTTCGCATCGTTCATTCCGCCGCCTCCGGCATCAGCCCCGCCGCCGATTGCAGCTCGATGCGGAACACCGCACCGCCGTCAGGATGATTGCCGGCGGCAAGGCTGCCGCCGAAATCCTTGACGATATTGTAGGAGATCGAAAGCCCGAGGCCGAGACCCTTGCCAACGCCTTTGGTCGTGAAGAACGGGTCAAAGATGCGCTCGCCGATTGCCGGTGGCACGCCCGGCCCATGGTCGCGTACCGTCAACACCACCTTGCCGGCTTCCTCGAAGGCCGAAATCTCGATGCGCCTGTCGTCCAGGCCTTCCACGGCATCGGCCGCATTGGAAATCACATTCACCAGCACCTGCTGCAAACGCACCGAGCCGGCACGCACCACCGGCGGACGCGGCCCGAGATCGAGCAACAGCTCTGCATCCGCCGCCTTCAGCCGCCAGGCGATGATCTCGAGCGTATCGCGCATAGCCTCGTCGAGCGAAACAGGACCGAGCTTCTCGTTCGGCTTACGGGCGAAGTTGCGCAGGTGACGGCTGATCGATGCCATCCGGTCGATCAGGCCGCCGATGCGCCGGATATTGTCCCGCGCCTCCTCCGTCCGACCGCGATCAATGAGCACCGAGGCGCTGTCCGTATAGGTCTTGGCGGCGGCGAGCGGCTGGTTGAACTCGTGGGAAAGGGCAGCCGACATCTGTCCGAGACCGGCAAGTTTTCCGGCCTGGATGAGGTCGGCCTGGGTCTGGCGCAGCTGCTGCTCGGTCAACCGCCGCTCGGCTATTTCCTCTTCGATGCGGCTGTTAACGCGAGCAAGGTCGGCCGTGCGTTCCTCGACGCGTCGTTCCAGCTCGTTGCGGGCCTCGGCCTGCAACTGCATGCGCTCGGCAAGCCGCGCCCGCCGTTGGCGCAGAACTGCGACCGCAAGCCCGGCGATGCAGAGGATGAGAAAGACGGCCGCAAGCGCCGTGCGCGCCTGGGCGCGAATGGAACTCGTTTCCATCAGCACGTTCACCGTCCAATCTTCGGTCGGCATGTAGTGCGAGAGCACCAGATATTCGCTAGACCCGCGCTCGCCGTTAAGCGTCATCAGCTCATGCGGCTCAAAGCGCTGGCGCGACACCGGCAACTCTGTCAGCCTGGCATTGGCATAACGCCGCGACGCTTCCGTCCGTGCGATACGGTCAGCCGTCAGCGGCAGGATCGCCCCGTACAGCCATTCCGGGCTGCCCGACATGAAGATGATACCCTCCGGATCGGAGACGAAGATCTTGTATTCGCCGCCGCCCCAGGAGGCTTCGATCATGTCGATATCGACCTTGAAGACGATGACGCCACGAATATCCGCCTCCACCCTGATAGGCGCCGAGAAATAATAGCCGCGCTTTAGCGAGGTAGTGCCGAGTGCATAGAACCGCGCCTGCCGGCCTTCGATCGCGTCCTGGAAATAAGGCCGGTAGCTGAAATTCTGCCCGACGAAGCTTCCCGGTCCATCGTAATTGCTGGCCGCGATGGTCTCTCCATCAGGCTTGACCACATAAATGTCGGAGGATTTCAGCAGGCCGTTGATCTCCTTGAGATAGAGATTGGCCGCATCGCGCAAGACCGCATCCTCGGGTGCACTCACCAGTTCCTTGATGTCGTCGTGATCGGCGATCAGTGCCGGCAGCGCCTCGTAGCGGTTGAGGTGACCGCTGAGGGCCGAGACGGCAAGGCGCAACGCCGTTCCCGCCTGCGCCGAGGCTTCCCCCATATAGGCGCGCGTCGCGATCGCGCTTCCATAGGTGAAGAAGGCGAAGATGATCACCGGCACCACCAGCAACGCCGCTATCGCACGATATCTCGAAGACAGATCCGGCTCCTCCCCTTTCCGCCTCCACTCCCCAGTGAGGCATACCCAAGTCTAATAATACCGGCAGCGATTTCCAAGGGCCGTCGAACTTGACACCCGGCAAAGGCCGATATCCTATTGCTGCATCGCAAGGGAACCCTATCATGAGCGACGACAACACGCCCGCCGATAGCAAGCTCACCAGCTCCAAGCGGCGCTGGGCGGCTGAGGGCAAGTTCCTGACTGGTCGCATAGCCCGCCCTGAAACCGAGCGCCTGCCGCCCGGCCAGCACCTCGTCAAGAACTGGCCGGTGCTCGATCTCGGCCAGCAGCCCGTCATATCCACCGAAACCTGGCGTCTCGAAGTGCGCGGCCTTGTCGAAACCCCGCTCACCCTCACCTGGGCCAACTTCCACGCGATTGAGCAGAGCACCAAGGTCAGCGATATCCACTGCGTCACCACCTGGTCGCGCTACGACAACAAATGGAAGGGTGTTTCCACGCGCGATCTGCTCGATCTCGCCATGCCGAAGCCGGAAGCCGCTTACGTCATGCTGACGAGTTATGATGGCTATACCACCAACCTGCCGCTTGCCGACTTCGCCGCCGAGGACGCGATCCTAGTGACATCCTGGGAAGGCCTGCCGCTGACGCCGGACCACGGCGGCCCGATGCGCCTCGTCGTGCCGCATCTTTACTTCTGGAAAAGCGCCAAATGGCTGCGCCGCATCGAACTGATGCCGGAGGACGAAGCCGGCTTCTGGGAAAAGAACGGCTATCATATGTATGGCGATCCGTGGCGCGAGCAGCGCTATTCCGACGATTGAGTCTTCGGCCGCAGAAAGCGGCCCAGCGCAAGGACACCAAGCCCGAGCATCAAGGCGAGCGCCGTCAGCGACGCCATGCTGGCGGGATGAAGCGGCACCTTGCTCCAGCGTGGATTGACGAGACCGGCGGTGTTGAAGGCCTCGCCGCTGAACCGGCAGGTGATGAGCGCAAGCCCGCGCCGCACCATGTCGGCGTCGACCGCGGAAATGATTTCACTCGCCACAGCCCGCTCCCCTGGCATCTCGCGCATCGCCATCAACACAGCTTTCGTCGCCGCGAGGTAGGCGTGGGCGCATTCGTTGAAGGGACTTTCCTCGTCGGCCACGCTGCCCGGCATCCGCCCCCAAAGACGATAGGAATATTGGATTTCGGCATAGTTCAGAACGCGGCGGAAGGGCTCGTTTGTATCGACTGCGCGGGACGCCAGGCCGATAATTCGGCCGCGATAGTGCGAAATCACCGCCATCTCGCCATGCGAAATTTCTGGGATATCGAGACCCGCTTGGCTGCCGCCGGCGCTGCGACTATGAGCAAGGGCGTTTTCAGCAGGCATGCAAAAGAAGGCGGCGGCAAAGGCCGCCGACAGGATTGATATGGCTCTGCTGCTTTTCATGGTCGCTTGAAAACCCAAGGGCGCCGGCAAAACGGCGCCCTTCATTGCGTTCAGTGGAGTGCCGTTGCCGGCCGGCTCCGCTGGCCGCCCTTCGCAGCAAGCCGCTTTTCCGCCAGCGCCCCGAAGCCAAGGCCAAGTGTTGCCCAGAGGATCGCATGCATGGCGAGCGTTGTCGTCCGGAAACGCCAGAGCACCATGGCCGAGAAGTTCTCCGGCACCTCGTTGATCGGCGGCAGCAGATAGAGCACGAGCACGATGAAGACGAGATAGGCGATGCCGGCAATGATCGCGCCGTTCCAGAGGCCGAAACGCTCGGAAAGACGGCGCGACAGCGCCACCGCGGCAATCAGCGCGGCGAGCGAGACGACAATCATCAGGAAGAACAGCTCGGTCCTGACGCCGATCGTATCGGCATTGCCGACCGCCGGCGGGTTGGCCGGATATTTGATAGCGGGAACGAGCACGATCGCCACGTAGGCGAAAATGGCGATGACCGCCGAGGTGCCGCGCGCCGAAAGATTGCTGACGCGGCCGTGCACGAAAGCAAAAGCGAGCGCGAAAAGCCCGCCGACGGCGATGCTGTAAGCCATGACGCCGGTGAAAAGGCCGAGACCGGCCTGGGTGGCCCGGCTGACGATTTCAGGTTCGGCAGCTTCGCCGGCCGCCTGGGCGCTCGCCTCCTCGAAAGCGATCGCCGCATCGACCAGCGGCTCGCCGAAGACATGGGCGAAAACGAAAACGAGGATGCCACCGAGCAGCCCCGCGAGCATGCCGCGAAGGAGAAGGTTTCCAACCATGTCAATATCTCCCTAGTGGCAGGGAAAGCCAAGGAGATGGCGGGCGTCATGCACGAATTCGTGCACATACATGCCGTTGAACAGCGCCATCGCGCCTTCCTCGGTGCCAACGAAATAGATGGCGATAAGCATCAGCAGGCCGCCGAAGATCGCCCAGGGCAGGATTTCGCCGACGGGGATCGGGGCCGGCGCCGCGGCGGGCGCGAAAGTGGTGTCAGACATGTATTCCTCCGGAATGACGCGTTCAGTCGAAAGAGTGTTTGTGCGGTAAGGTCTGACTTCCAGCGTGAAAAAGCTTCAACACGCTGGTCACAGTGGCGCGACCGCGCCGGATTTCCACCGGCTTCCAAACCCGCAACAACACGGTTATATCTGCTCGCCGAAGAGACTGTCAACGAAACTTCACGAGCCGGCAAAGGGCCGTCCCACTGCACCCCGGGAGATCGGAAGACTGTGAATACGCGCCTCACCTGGATCTGCCACGGCGCGACGACGGCGAGCCGCAAGACGCTGTTCCCACTTGACGAACCGCTGGAAGGCAAGGCGGCGGAAGACGCCGGCCGGATGGCTGCCCCACCCCGCGCCGACCGTATCGCCACCAGCCCCGCTTTGCGCGCCCGCCAGACCGCTGACGCGCTCCGCCTCGAAGCCCGGATAGATCAGGCGCTGCGTGATTGCGACCATGGCCGCTGGGCCGGCAGGTCGATCACAACGATCGAGGCCGAAGAGCCGGGGAACCTCGTGGCCTGGATGAGCGATCCGGAAGCGGCCCCGCATGGTGGCGAAAGCCTTCTTGATCTCAGAACACGCGTCGCCGGCTGGATGGACGGTGAATCCGCCCTCGGCGGCCATGTGATTGCCATCAGCCACGCGGCCGTGATCCGGGCGGCGGTCGCCCATGTGCTTCAGGCGCCGCACTCCTCCTTCTGGCGGAGCGATATCGAGCCGCTCGCCATCGTTTGCATGACCAGCAATGGCAGCCGCTGGTCTCTGCGCTTTCCGTATTAGCGGCTCCTCATTTTATCCAGCCTTACACAAGCAAATCGCGTCATCTCTATTGAACCGGGTTTGACCGGGACTACTTCCTTTCCCAAGGAGATGGAAGAATGACATATGATTGGAGTGGGGAGCGCACGCGTCGTCTGCGTTTGATGCGTGTCGCCACAATCACGGTTCTGGTCGGTCTCATCGTCAGCGTTCCGCTGCTGATCGTCACCGCCTGAAGCACGAGAAAAGGCGAGCGATGCACCAGCACGCTCGCCTTCGTTCTTTCCCGTCCCGGCTCAGCATCCTCAGTCCCTCAACGGTGCAGCAACAGGCTGCCGCCTCCAAAAATTCGCCTTCTGGTTTCAACGAACATTTCAGACTTTCATGATAGTTCGGCAGATGGTGGAGATGGAGAAGGCCACATGCCGGTGTTTTTCCAGAGCAGGGCCGGAAGGCAATGCGTATCGATCGTCGGGCTTGGGATAACTCTCTGGCTCCTCGGCGCGCTTTTGCAGCTTGACGACAGCCTTGTCTTCTTCATGACCGGTTTCGGCGAATACGGCGCCGACAAACTCGTTCTGGCGCTTGGCATCGCCGGCGCCATGAGCTTCATCTATTCGGTGCTGCGCATCGCCGACCTGCGCAAGGAAACGGAACTGCGCGCCGCCGCCCAGGCGAAGGCCGATTGGACTGCGACCCACGACCATCTGACCAAGCTGCCGAACCGCTACGCCTTCGAACGCAAGATCCTCTCACGGCCGATCAAGGACGACGAGGACCAGATTGAGGAGTGGGACGAGAACGTCACGCTTTTCTCCGTCGATCTCGACGGCTTCAAGAAAGTCAACGATCTCGTCGGCCACAAGGGGGGCGACATTCTGCTGATCGAGGTTGCCCGGCGGATCTGCGCGCTCGGCAATGCCGATTGCGTCTATCGATTCGGCGGCGACGAATTCATCATTGTAGCCTTTGCCCTGACAGCGCAGCGGGAGGAGCGCTTTGCCAAGCTGCTGATCCAGGCGGTCACCAGGCCGATCCATATCGATGGTTTTGCCGTCGAAGTCGGCGCCAGCGTCGGCTACGACCGCTGGGCCGAGGGAACCGAACCGCTGGAGGATGCCGCTCATCGGGCCGACCTCGCCATGTACGAGGCGAAATCACGCGGCCCCAACCATTATTTCGTTTTCGAACCGGCCATGCAGGACAAGGTCACGGAACGCGCAGCGCTGGAAACCAGATTGCGCGCCGCAATCTCCAGCAAGGCGATCAAACCCTTTTATCAGCCGCTGATCGACCTGAAGACCGGTCAGCTCTGCGGCTTCGAGGCCTTGGCGCGCTGGATCAGTGACGATGGCGTCAACATACCGCCGCCTGTTTTCATCGATATCGCCGAGGAAAACGGGATGATCACCGCATTGTTCGAGGATCTTCTCGCCCAGGCCTGCAGCGACGCACTCACCTGGCCGGACCATGTGATGTTGTCCTTCAACGTCTCGCCGGTGCAGATGGAAGACAGGCTGCTGACGTCGCGTATTCTCAAAGTCCTTGCGGCAAGCCGGCTGCCGCCGCAGCGCCTGGAGGTGGAGATCACCGAGAACGCGCTGATCCAGGATCCCGTCGTCGCCGCCGTCATCCTCGACGAGCTGCACGCGGCCGGCATCCAGATCGCGCTCGACGATTTCGGCACGGGCTATTCGAGTCTGGCCCAGCTCGCCCGTTATCATTTCGACAAGATCAAGATCGACAAAAGCTTCATCGCCACCTATCGCGGCGACGAACGCCAGGAAAAGATCGTCCGCGCTATGCTTGGCCTCGGCCGGAGCCTCAACATCAAGACGACTGCCGAAGGCGTCGAGGAGCACGGCCAGCTTGCCTTCCTGCTGCAGCTTGGCTGCGACATCGGCCAAGGCTATCTTTTCGGCAAGGCAATGCCCGCCGCCGAGGCGGGCATCTTCATCAGCGATCGCAATGCCAGTCTGGCCTCCACGGCCTGACGCTATGTCTTAAAAAACTTGGCGCAGGATCACGAAGAGCACGAAGGCGATCGCGATCGAGGCCGGCAGGGTCAGCACCCAGGCCATTAGCATATTGCGCACGGTTGACCATTGCAGGCCGGAACCGTTCGCCGCCATAGTGCCGGCGACGCCTGACGACAGGACATGCGTGGTCGAGACCGGCAGGCCGAGGTGATCGGCCGAAGCGATGGTGACCATCGCCACGACTTCGGCTGCCGCGCCCTGGCCGTAAGTCAGGTGCGTCTTGCCGATCTTTTCGCCGACGGTGACGACGATGCGCTTCCAGCCCACCATCGTGCCGAGGCCAAGCGCGATCGCGACCGCCACCTTCACCCAAAGCGGGATGAACTTCGTCGCGTTGTCGACCGCCTTGTGGTAGTTCGTCACCGCGCTGAGATCGCCGGCATCCATCGGTAGCAGCTTCTGCTTGTCGATCAGCTTCAGCGCCTCGCCGATCAGGTAGATGTCGTTGCGGACGTTGCCGACGAGATTGGTCGGCACCGCTTCGAGCGTCGGGAAGGCCGCGACTTCGGCGCTTGTCCGATGGATATATTGCTGCAGGGCCGGTGTCGTCGCGTCCGTCCAGATCTTGTTCTTGACCGCGTTGCTGACCTCCGCCTTGTAGTCCGTGACGGTAACACCCGGCTTCACATATTTGGCGAGCGCGGATTCGACCTGGACCGATGCCGACTTGTAGGCCTCGAGATAGTTCACATCAGGCGTGCGGTTCAGCGCGAAGGCCGTCGGCACCAGGCCGATCAGGATGAGCATGATCAGACCCATGCCCTTCTGGCCGTCGTTGGAGCCGTGGGCGAAGCTGACGCCGGTGCAGGTGAAGATCAGGATCGCGCGGATCCAAAGCGGCGGCGGCTGGTTGCCCTTCGGTTCGGCATAGAGCGCATTGTTGCGCACCAGAAGCTTCATCACCAGCAGCAGAACAGCGGATAGACCGAAGCCGATCAGCGGCGAGATCAGCAGCGACAGGCCGATATTGGTCGCCTGCGACCAGTCGACACCGCTCGTCGCCGTGCCTGCCGGCGCCAGGAACTGATTGGCGAGGCCGACGCCGATGATTGATCCCACGAGCGTATGCGAGCTCGACGATGGCAGACCGAGATACCAGGTGCCGAGGTTCCAGACGATCGCGGCGATCAGCAGCGCAAAGACCATGGCAAGGCCGGAGCCGGAGCCGACCTGCAGGATCAGTTCCACCGGCAGCAGCGCCAGAATGCCGAAAGCGACGGCGCCGCTCGAGGTCAGCACCCCGAGGAAGTTGAAGAAGCCCGACCAGATGACGGCGAATTCGGCCGGCATGGAACGGGTGTAGATGACGGTGGCGACGGCATTGGCCGTATCGTGGAAACCGTTGACGAATTCGAAACCGAGCGCGATCAGCAGCGCAAGGCCGAGCAGAATCCAGGGAACGGCAACTGCGGTTGTCAGGTCGCGTCCGAGTGCATAGGCGACATATCCAAGACCGCAGACCAGAACGAGCGCGAAGAGCGGCAAGAACCATTTGCCTGATGAATTTGAGCTGTGGAGCGGGTGGGAAGTGTCGCTATGAACCTGGCTGGGGGCAATATCGGCCATGGCATAGTTCCTTATTCCGTTTTGCAAGTTTGCCTTTTGTTAATAGTTCCGCAGCATGAAGCTCTCGTGACGTGTTCGGGTCCGCTCCGTAACGCACTGACATCAGGCGATATTGGCCGTCGCAGACTTGCCGCCCGGCGCATCCTGTGAGATGCCGCGTCACATTCCCAGCCGGACAGGATGATATAGGATGTGCAGGGAGAAAATATGCGACGGGCGAACAGATGCCTTTCCGTCCGCTGCCCCGACCCTAAGTTCGGTCATCGTGACGACTGCGCGGAGCCCCGAAGATCATGTCATCGACCGACTTCCTCCTGACCTTCAATGCCGGCTCCTCCACGATCAAGATCGGCATCTTCGCCATGGATGGCGGCGAGGCGCGGCGAATCGGCAAGGGGGTGATCGATTTCCGCGCCGAACCGCTCTCGCTCGGTCTGAGCCAGGGAGCGCAGACGGTCGACATGCCGTTGAAGGCCGAGGTGACGGAAGACCTGCACGGCGTTATCGATGAGGTCCTCGGACTTCTCGCCGATCATTTCGACATTGCCGCCACCCGCGCCGCCGGCCACCGCGTCGTCCATGGCGGCGACCGTTTCACCGGTGCAATCGCCCTCGACGCAGCCGCAATCGATGGCGTCGATGCGCTGACGCCGCTGGCACCCCTGCATCAGCCGCAGGCGCTGCGGTTCATCCGAGCGCTCACGCATCTGAAACCGCATCTTGCCCAGACGGCGTCCTTCGACACCGCCTTCCATGCCACGCAGGACGATCTCGTTCGCCGCTTCGCCATTCCTCGTGCGTTGCATGCGGAAGGCATCAAGCGCTACGGCTTTCATGGCCTTTCCTATAAATTCATCGCCGGCGAGCTAACCCGCAAGGCGCCACAAGCGGCAAAGGCAGTGGTCGCCCATCTCGGCAGCGGCGCCAGCCTCTGTGCGCTCGATCAAGGCGTCAGCCGCGACTGCAGCATGGGCTTTTCGACGCTCGACGGCATCCCAATGGGGACGCGCCCGGGCTCACTCGATCCCGGCGTCATTCTGCATCTAGCCGGTCAGCGGAAACAATCCTTCGAAGAGATCGAAGACCTGCTCTATCACCGCTCCGGCCTGCTCGGGGTCTCCGGCATCAGCGCCGATATCCGCGACCTTTTGAACGACACACGGCCGGAGGCGCGCCAGGCAATCGACCTCTTCACGCTGCGCATTGCCGGCGAAATCGGCCGCATGGCTGTAACGCTCGGCGGCCTTGATGCAGTCGTCTTCACTGCTGGTATCGGCGAGCATCAGCCGGAGATCCGCGCCGGCGTAGCGAAACGGCTCTCCTGGCTCGGCCTTGCGGTCGACGAAAAGGCCAATATCGCCAATGAATTCACGATCAGCACCGGGGAAAGTCGTATCACCGCCCACGTCATCGCCACCGATGAGGAGCAGGTTATCGCCGACGAGGCGCTGTCCATTCTTGGCACTGGCTGATCGAGATCAAACAACATGCCGGCGCCAGCCGGTAGAACAAGCGTTAAAGACGTTTTCGAACGGGAGAAACCCATGGAGAAGCATGTCTCGACCGCCGCCCTGACCGACGCCGAACTCACCCTGACCGACCGCTATTGGCGAGCCGCCAATTATCTCTCGGTCGGGCAGATCTATCTGCTTGCCAATCCCCTGCTGCGCGAGCCGCTGAAACCGGAGCACATCAAGCCCCGCCTGCTTGGCCACTGGGGCACGACACCCGGCCTCAACTTCGTCTATGCGCATCTAAACCGTCTGATCCGCGCCCGCGATCTCGACGTCATATACATATGCGGCCCCGGCCATGGCGGGCCTGGTATGGTCGCCAATACCTATCTCGAAGGCAGCTACAGCGAGCTTTACCCTGACATATCCGAGGACGCCGAAGGCATGCGCAAGCTTTTCCGGCAATTCTCCTTCCCGGGCGGCATCCCGAGCCATGCAGCGCCAGAAACCCCCGGTTCCATTCACGAGGGCGGCGAACTCGGCTACGCCCTCGTCCATGCCTATGGCGCAGCCTTTGACAACCCCGATCTGATCGTCGCCTGCGTCGTCGGGGATGGCGAGGCCGAGACCGGGCCGCTGGCCGCCAGCTGGCATTCCAACAAATTCCTCAATCCTGCCCGCGACGGCGCCGTGCTGCCGATCCTGCATCTGAACGGCTACAAGATCGCCAACCCGACGATTCTCGGCCGTGCGGGTGACGATGACCTCCGGCGCCTCTTCGAAGGCTACGGCTACGAACCCTTCTTCGTCGAAGGACACGAGCCGCACGACATGCATCAGCAGATGGCGGCGACAATGGACCAGGTCTTCGACGGCATCCGCGAGATCCAGAAGCAGGCCCGCAACGGTCAGGCCGCGAAGGGCTGCCCGCGCTGGCCGATGATCGTGCTGCGTAGCCCCAAGGGCTGGACGGGCCCGAAGGAGGTCGACGGCAAGAAGGTGGAAGGCTTCTGGCGCGCTCATCAAGTGCCGGTATCCAACTGCCGCGGAAACGATCGCCATCGTAATATCCTCGAGGATTGGATGCGCAGCTACGATCCGGAAGATCTTTTCGGCACCGACGGCCGGCTGAAGCCCGAGCTGCGGGCACTCGCCCCTGCCGGCAAACGTCGCATGGGCGCCAATCCCCACACCAATGGCGGCTTGCTTCGCAAAGAACTCGATGTTCCCGATATAAGCGACTATGCGGTCGATATCGGCAAGCGCGGCAGCGCCATGGTGCAGTCGACGGAGATCCTCGGCCATTACCTGCGCGACACGATGAAGCGCAACGCGGAGGCTGCCAACTTCCGTATCTTCGGCCCCGATGAGACGGAATCGAACCGTCTCGGCAGCGTCTTCGAAGTCACCGACCGCATCTGGATGGAAGGTATCGAACCCTACGATATCAACCTCTCCCGGGATGGGCGCGTCATGGAGGTGCTCTCCGAACATCTCTGCCAGGGCTGGCTGGAAGGCTACCTGCTGACCGGCCGGCACGGCCTCTTCTCCTGCTACGAGGCCTTCATCCACATCATCGATTCCATGTTCAACCAGCACGCCAAATGGCTGAAGGTGACGCGCGAGCTCGAATGGCGAAAGCCGATCTCATCGCTGAACTATCTGCTGACGTCGCATGTCTGGCGCCAGGACCATAACGGCTTCAGCCATCAGGATCCGGGTTTCGTCGATCTCGTCGCCAACAAGAAGGCCGACATCGTCCGCATTTATCTGCCGCCGGATGCCAACACCCTGCTCTGGGTCGGCGACCATTGCCTGCGCACCTACGATCGCATCAACGTCATCGTCGCCGGCAAACAGCCGGAACCGCAATGGCTGTCGATGGACGAGGCGGTGAAACACTGCGAGGCCGGCATCGGCATCTGGCGCTGGGCGAGCAACGAGGAAGACACGATTTCTCCCGACCTCGTCATGGCCTGCGCCGGCGACGTGCCGACCCTGGAAACGCTCGCTGCCGTCGACCTTTTGCGCAAGGCCATTCCGGAACTGAAGATTCGCACCGTCAACATCGTTGATCTGATGGCACTGCAATCCAAAGATCAGCATCCGCACGGCCTGACCGATGAGGCCTTCGATGCGATCTTCACATCAGACAAGCCGGTGATTTTCGCCTATCACGGCTATCCCTATCTTATTCACCGGCTGACCTATAAACGCACCAACCACCGCAACATTCATGTCCGCGGCTTCATCGAGGAGGGCACGACGACGACACCCTTCGACATGACCGTCCTCAACCAACTCGACCGCTTCCACCTCGCCATCGAAGCGATCGAACGCGTCCCGGGTCTCAAGGAGAAGGCGTCGGATGCACTCACCGCCTTCCGTGGCCAGCTTGCCAAGCATCACGACTATGTCAGGGAGTATGGCGAGGACATGCCAGAGGTGCAGAACTGGACGTGGCCGGCGGCATAACGGATCCGAGCTCGGGAATGCGTCGTAGGTCAATGCCCGAAACCTATGCGCGCTCGAGCCGAACCTTCTCTTTCACGCGCCAGACCCGCGGCGTTTCTCCCGTATATTTGAGAAAGAAGCGCGAGAAATAGGCGGGGTCGGCAAAGCCGAGCCGGAAGGAGATCTCCTGAACGCTGCTGAGCGTAAAAACGAGCTGCCGTTTTGCCTCCTCGATGAGTTTGCCGGCGATCAACTCGTGTGGGGTACTGCCGGTCGTCGACCGAACGATGCGGGTGAGATGCGTCGGCGAAATTCCAAGCTCGCTGGCGTAGAAGGAAGCGGGCTTGTGCGATCGAAAATGTTGTTGAAGAAGCTCGTTGAGTATCTCCATGCGCCGCTCATTCTCATTCGACACAAGCTCATAACTGTTTCCCTCATGGGAAATTCTCGCCGTCAGCCGCAGCGCCAGAGCAACGTAAGCGCCGAGCGTCTCGTTGCGGCCGCTGCGGCGATTTTCGAACTCGTCGCCCAGCCGCCGCAACGTCTGCATGACATAGGCAGCCTCGGCATTGTCAGGATCGAGCGGTGTCAGATGCGGCGTCGCCAGCCATTCGCCGAACTGGCTTCGGTCGCCGAGCGGGTGATGGGACCGCAACAGGGTGATGACGAGACCGTCGATATCGCGCGAAAAGCGAAAGCCGTGGTTGAGCCCGGGCGGCACGGTGATGATTGCCGGCGGGCGGATGGTATAGCTCTTTTCGCCGAAGATCGCATCGCCCGAGCCGCTTTCGATGTACAATATTTGAAAGAAGCTCTCATGGCGGTGCAGGCGGATTTCCCATTGATGCAAGCTGCTGCGGGAGCGAATTGTTTCGCAATGCAACCAAAAATCCGGGCCTCGCGCGGTATTTTCGCCATAGAGATCGTAGGTCGGTACAGGCCTGCTCATCGGGCTCCTCCCGCGCAATGTTCGATTAGTGCAATTTTTTGGCCGGGATGTCCATTGCTGCGGCAGAGACCGCGCGGCAGAATCTGACAAAACGCAAAAATGGGAGGACGCATTTGCGAACCCAGGTCGCCATCATCGGTTCGGGGCCATCCGGCCTGCTGCTCGGTCAGCTTCTGACCGAGGCCGGCATCGACAATGTCGTTCTCGATCGCGTTCACAAGGATTACATCCTCGGCCGGGTGCGCGCCGGCGTTCTGGAGGAAGGCACGGTCGGGCTGCTGGATCAGGCCAAGGCGGGAGCGAGGCTGCATGCCGAAGGCCTGCCGCATGACGGCTTCTCCTTGGCTTTCGACGGCCGTGACCATCACATCGACCTGCACGACCTGACGGGCGGCAGGCGCGTCACCGTTTACGGACAGACCGAGGTGACGCGCGACCTGATGGAGCGCCGCGAAGCAAGCGGCGCCCTGTCGATCTACGATGCCGCCGATGTCGCGCCGCATGATTTCGACGGCCGCTCCACCTTCGTCACCTACACCAAGGACGGCGTCGCGCAGCGTATCGATTGCGACTTCATTGCCGGCTGCGACGGCTTTCACGGAGCGAGCCGCAAGGCCGTTCCCGAACCGGCGATCAGGCGCTTCGAAAAGATCTATCCCTTCGGCTGGTTGGGCCTGCTTGCCGACGTAGCACCTGTCAGCCATGAGCTGATCTACGCCAACCATCCGAGGGGCTTTGCGCTCTGTTCGATGCGCTCGGCCACGCGCAGCCGCTATTACATCCAATGCGGGCTCGACGAGAAGGCAGAGGACTGGAGTGATGACCGCTTCTGGGACGAAATCAGAAGGCGTCTGCCGGCGCATCATGCCGAAGCGCTGATGACGGCGCCCTCCTTCGAGAAATCGATCGCGCCATTGCGCTCCTTCGTCGCCGAGCCCATGCGTTTCGGCCGGCTCTTCCTCGTCGGCGACGCCGCGCATATCGTGCCGCCGACCGGCGCCAAGGGGCTGAACCTTGCGGCCAGCGACGTCCATTATCTTTTCTCCGGACTGATCGAGCATTACCGCGAAGGCTCGGACCACGGCATCGACACCTATTCGCAGACCGCGCTTGCCCGCGTGTGGAAGGCGGTGCGGTTTTCCTGGTGGATGACGACGATGATGCACCGTTTTCCCGATAGTGGCGATTTCGACCAGAAGATCCAGGAGGCGGAGCTGGATTATCTCACCCATTCCCGTGCGGCCTCGACGGCGCTCGCGGAAAACTATGTGGGACTGCCATTCTGACAGGAAGATTTGAGACTGGTGCGAACCATCGAGGTCCGCATTTTGAAAAGGGAGGAATCAAAACCATGAAGAAGCTCGTTCTCGCCGCGCTTGCGGCAATCGTGCTCAGCAGCGTTGCCCATGCCGACACCATCAAGGTCGGCGTCATCGGCCCGTTCTCCGGTCCGTTCGCCCTTCAGGGCAAGAACTTCAAGGCCGGCATCGACGCCTATATGGCGGTCAACGGCAGCAAGGTCGGCAACGACACGGTCGAGATCGTCTATCGCGACGTGCCGCAGGCCGATCCCGCCCAATCCAAGGCTCTGGCGCAGGAACTGATCGTCAAGGAGAAGGTCCAGTATCTGGCCGGCTTCTATTTCACCCCCGATGCCATGGCGGTGACGCCGATCCTAAAGCAGGGCAATGTGCCGATGGTCATCATGAACGCCGCCACGTCGGCGATCGTCACCAAGAGCCCGCTGGTCGTGCGCACCTCGTTTACCACCTGGCAGACCTCGACGCCAATCGCCAAGGTCGCGTTCGACGCGGGCGTCAAGAAAGTGATCTCGGTCGTCAGCGATTACGGCCCGGGCATCGACGCCGAGAATGCCTTCAAGACCGGCTTCGAAAAGGCCGGCGGCCAAGTGGTCGAGGCGATCCGCATGCCGCTCGCAACCAACGACTTCAGCCCGATCATGCAGCGCATCAAGGATTCCGGCGCGGAAGGCGTCTTCGCCTTCCTGCCCTCCGGCCCGACGACGCTTGGCTTCGTCAAGGCCTACAATGAAAACGGCCTGAAGGCCGCCGGTATCAAGTTCTTTGCGCCGGGAGATCTGACGCAGGAATCCGACCTGCCGGCGCTAGGTGACGCCGCACTCGGCATCCAGACGACCTTCCATTATGCCGTATCGCACGACTCGCCCGAGAACAAGGCTTTCGTCGAGGCCGCCGCCAAGGCGATCGGCAACAAGGCCGAACTCTCCTTCCCCGCGGTCAGCGCCTATGACGGCATGTATGTCATCTACAAGATGATCGAGGCGACGGGCGGCAAGCAGGATGCCGAAAAGGCGGTCAATGCGGTGAAGGGTCTTGCCTGGGTAAGCCCGCGCGGCCCGGTTTCGATCGACCCCGAAAGCCGTCACATCACGCAGAACATCTATCTTCGCGAAGTCGCCAAGGCCGATGACGGGACCTACATCAACAAGGAGGTCCAGACCTTCGAGAAGCAAGGCGATCCGGGCCTGGCCGCCGCCAAGTAACGTCCGGCATCGTGATAGGCGGCGGACGCGGGGCAACCCGCGCCCGTCGCATCGTAGCAAGGTATTTCCATGCAGACAGTCTTCAGCATAGCCGTCGACGCTTTTGCCTATGGCATGGTGCTCTTCGTCATATCGATCGGACTTTCCGTGACCATGGGGCTGATGCGGGTCGTCAACCTGGCGCACGGCGCCTTCGCGATGATCGGAGGCTATATCGCCTCCTATGCCGCCCGCGATCTCGGCCTCGCTTATGCGGTAGCGGTCATCGCCGCCATCGTCGTCACGATCCTCGTCGCGATCCCGCTGGAGCGTTTTCTCTACCGCCGGATCTACGGCGCGCCGGAGCTGACCCAGGTGCTGATGACGATCGGCATCACCTTCTGCGTCATCGGCATCGCCAATTACGCGATGGGGCCGACGCTGAAGACCATACCGCTTCCGGCCGCGCTGCAGGGATCAGCCGATCTCGGCTTCCGCACCATTCCCGTTCACCGGCTTTTCGTCATTCTTTGCGGCCTGGCTGTTGCACTGGGGCTCTGGTTTGCGATCGAAAGGACCAGCTTCGGCGTCAAGCTGCGCGCCTCCGTGGACGATGCGGCAATGGCTGCGGCACTCGGCGTGCGCACCGAGATCATCTACGCAGTGAGCTTTGCCGTCGCCGTCGGGCTTGCCGCTTTTGGCGGCGTGGTCGGCGCCGAACTCCTGCCGGTCGAGCCCTACTACGCGTTGCGCTACATGGTCACCTTCCTGGTCGTCGTCTCCGTCGGCGGCGCGGGTTCCATTTCGGGCGCGCTGATCGCCTGCCTGCTGCTTGGGGCAATCGATACGACGGGACGTTATCTGATGCCTGAATTCGGCGAATTCTTCTTCTATCTCGCGGTGATCGCGATCATTTGTGTTTTCCCGCGCGGCCTTGCCGGAAGGACGAAGTGAGATGGTGCTCGTGGTGAACAACGAAAACGGACGTCTTCGGCATCGGCGCGGGGCTCTCGGCCACGATCTCATCGGAATAGCGGTGATGACGGTCATCGCTGCAATCGGCTATTTCGCCTTCCCTGATAATCTGGCGCTTCTGACCCGGATGATCACGATCGCGCTGCTCGTCCTGTCGCTCGATCTGGTGACCGGTTATTGCGGCGTCGCAACGCTCGGCCATGCCGCGCTCTTCGGCTCCGGCGCCTATGCCGCCGGGATCCTGTCGGCGCATTACGGCATCAATGATCCGCTGCTGATGATGCTAGCCGGCATTGCAGGCGGCGCAATTGCCGGGCTACTCAGCGGCGTAATCATTCTGCGGGCGCATGGGCTGCCGCAGCTTGTGCTGTCGATTGCACTCATCAACCTCTTCCACGAATTCGCCAACAAAGCGTCGTCATGGACGGGAGGCAGCGATGGACTTTCCGGCATCGCGCCGGATCCGATCTTCGGCATTTTCGAGTTCGATCTTTACGGTCAAACCACCTTTTTCTTCGGCATGGCGCTGCTGCTTGTTGTCTTCGTGCTGCTCAGAATCCTGGTCCGCTCGCCCTTCGGCATGCTCTGCCGCGGCATAAAGCAGGACCCGCTGCGCATCCGCGCCATGGGTGCTTCGCCGAAGGCGGCGCTCATCAGGATGTACGTCATTTCGGGCGCCGTGGCTGGGGTCGGCGGCGCCTTGAATGCGATCTCGACGCAGGTCGTCGGCCTCGACAGCCTGTCTTTCACCCAATCTGCCGAAGCGTTGGTCATGCTCGTGCTCGGCGGTACCGGCTCTCTCTTCGGCGCGCTCTCCGGCACGGTCATCTTCATGCTCTTCGAGGACTATGTCTCGGCCGCCAATCCCTTCCACTGGCTGACCATGGTCGGCGCGCTGCTGATCGCCGTCGTGCTTTTCGCGCCGAAAGGCCTGTTCGGCACGGCTGCCGCCTTCGTCCGCCGTCGCAAGGAGGCACGCGCATGAGCCCGGTCTTCGAAGTTGTCAATCTCAGGAAAGCCTTTGGCGGCCTTGCCGTCACCCATGATGTGTCGCTGGCGATGTCTCCAGGCGACCGCATCGCGCTGATTGGCCCGAACGGCGCTGGCAAGACCACTTTCGTCAATCTCGTCACCGGCAACCTCGCCGCCGATTCCGGCGAGGTCCGCCTCGGCGGCGAGAGGGTGACGAAGGTCGATGCTATCGGCAGGGTCAAACGCGGTCTGGTGCGATCTTTCCAGGTGACACGGCTTTTCCAGGATATGACACCGGCCGAACATGTCGGGCTCGCTGTTCTTCAGCGGGACGGACGCAGCGGACGTATGTTCGGCAATTTCCTGCATATGCCCGAGGTCGTGGCGGAGGTCGACGATCTCCTGGGAAAGCTCGGGCTGACGCCGCTGATGCATCGCAAGGTCAGCGAAATCGCCTATGGCCAGCAGCGGCTTCTCGAGATCGCCGTGGCGCTGGCGCTGAAGCCGAAGGTGCTGCTGCTCGACGAGCCGGCAGCCGGCGTGCCGCAAAGCGATACCGGCCGCATCGAGCAGGCGCTTGCCGATCTGCCTGCCGATCTCGCCGTCCTCATGATCGAACACGATATGGACCTTGTCTTCCGTTTTGCCAGGCGCGTCATCGTGCTGGCGGCCGGCGCCATCATCTTCGATGGCCGGCCTGAAGACGTCACTAAGGATGCGCGCGTGCGCGAGGCCTATCTCGGGAGCTATGCCAATGCCAGCCCTGTCGCTTGAGGTCGAAAATCTGTCGGCCGGGTATGGGCCGACGCGCGTGCTCGAAGACATTTCCTTCTCCATACCGGCCGGCGCCCGGCTTGCCGTGCTCGGCCGCAACGGCATGGGCAAGACCACGCTTCTCGCCACGCTCGCTGGGCAGACCAAGCGCTATGAAGGCTACATCCGCCTCGGCGATTCCGATGTCACCACGGCGCCAAGTGCCGCACGGGCGCATAAGGGTCTCGGATACGTTCCGCAGACGCGCTGCGTCTTCCCGACGTTGACGGTCGAGGAAAACCTCTTCGTCGGCCTGAAGGCGCGGCCGAAAACGGCGCTTGAGGAAGCCTATTCCATGTTCCCGCGCCTGAAGGAGCGTCACCGCAACCTCGGCAGCCAGCTCTCTGGCGGCGAGCAGCAGATGCTCTCCACCGCCCGCACCATTCTCGGCCGCCCGTCCGTGCTGCTGCTCGACGAGCCGCTGGAGGGCCTGGCGCCGGTTATCTGCGAGGAGCTGATGGCCGCCTTCGCCGTGCTCGCCAAGACAGGCGACATGACCATCGTGCTTGTGGAACAGCGCATCCAGAGCGCGCTTGATTTCGCTGATCAGGTCGTCGTTCTCGAACGGGGCAGACTAGCCTGGGCGGGAACGCCTGCGAACCTCACCAAGGATCATGAGGCTGTCGAGAGCCTGCTGGGCGTTGGCGGTCTGCATTGATTGATAGCCGGCCGAAGTCGGGGCCGTCGGTGACCCCGCTCCGCCTTCCAGATTGAGCTTGGCCATTCATGCAGTATATCGTCATCACGACGTCATCATCGACCTGCCAATATTATCCTGACCGAAAGTTTCCTGCCGACCGAATTGATGGATCGCCTGAAGAGGCGAGAAACATGATGGCCGACCGTGCCGCAGCAGCGCAGGACAAGCCGTAAAACCCTGGTTCCTGCACCTTCTTTACTTGGGTGTTTGAGCTACAGCCGGCCGAAAATTCATGGGATTGACCGGAACTGCTCTGACCCTCCCAGCAATTTGGGTTGCCATACACCCGACAGGGTTGCATAGTCGAATTTAAAATCACACGGGAGGTAGAAATGGCAAATCACAAGCCGGTCGCAGGTGACGTATACCAGTCTATTTTCAACATCGACAACCCGATCGACGGCAACATCCTGGACAGCACCAGTTCCACAGATGCCGACGGAGATCGGGTGCGTCTCAACTTCGTGAACGGACAGCGAATTCCGCAGCCGGCCGATCCGGATGGACCCGCCACGACGACGACAATCGAGGGAAAATACGGCACGCTGACCGTCTATTCCAACGGCAACTACACCTATGAACTCGATCACTCCAACCCGGTGGTTGCAGCGCTCGGCCCGGGCGATCAACTCGTGGACCAATTCAATTTCAAGATATCGGATGGCAAAGGCGCCACCGACTTCGGCTTGCTCAATATCGCGGTCGACTTGCCGGAACGCGGCGACGTCTTCGTCAATTTCGAGGATGTCGGCAAACACGACTTCCCCACGGGTTACAAAGGCTTCGATTGGGGCGCTTGGCACGATGGTGATGATGCAACGGTACATAAGGAAGCCGACGGCAACCATTACCTCGCAGGGGGCGTGTTCTGGACACCCATCCAAGCCGCTGATGGCGGCACCTTCCAGATCGAGCAATTCAGCGTGGCAAACGGCACATCGGACTACGACAACGTTTTAACGATCGAAGGCAAGCTGAATGGCGATACCGTATTCCTGGTCACGGTCAACGTGACCGCCGACAGCATTCATGACCCGCAAGTGATCGATCTCAGCGCCTACGGCGAAATCGACTCTCTCGTGCTCGACACCGAGCCGGTCATTACCGAAACGAGCGGCCCGGATTATTATGGCGCACAATACGACAACTTTCATTTCATCGTTTGAGTGTCGTGCCGGATGAACAAATGGTGCGGCCTTCCGACCCGCATCGCAAACGAGGTGATGTTCCAGAGGTCAGGGGGCCGAAGCGGTTTGCCATGGTGAAGAATAACCACGAGCGTTACCCGCGGGAAGCATCCTCACACTGTAGCCGCCTGCCTAGTACCAATTTCTTGCGATAGCGGACGGACCTGCGTGTTTGCTAGCATGAGAATGTCCGAGGAGGACACGGGTGCTGGGACGGAGGAAATGATGCAGCCAGTCGGGATCAAGTTAGCGGCGGTGACGTTCTCGCTTGCCGTATGGGCTATTATTATCGCTGCCGCATCCAACCTTTGGACGATGAAGCTGCCAATATTGCTTCTGACGCAATAGTCCTGTCTTCGGCGCTAAAGCATGTCGCGCAAAAGTGTGCCGCGGTTTTGCGGCAACGACATGCGTGAAAACTAAGAGCTAAAGCCGTCGCATGAATCAAGTTTGACGCGATGCGCCTTAGCGGAAATCCTGCTGATCGGAAGCTGACCGGCTTTGCCGGCCGCAGGCCTGTTTGCGCTGCTGCCGATGCACTGCCGCGGCTGCCGGCACCGGCTCGAAGCAAGCCGCAAAAATCGCCAATTCTGCAATGAGAGTTGGTAGCGGAGGAGGGATTTGAACCCCCGACACAAGGATTATGATTCCTCTGCTCTGACCTACTGAGCTACTCCGCCACTGGTCAAACGATACCTGCTCGCGAAGCGCTGCGGGCTCGTGGGATGAGCGGCTTATAAGGTGCGCTTCGGCTTTGTGTCAAGCGCATGATGGAGAAAAACGCTGGGCTTTTCCGCCCGCCCTCTCCTATTGGTTTCAGGCGGCGACGGGGCTGGCCAGCAGGGCCTTCAGCGAGGCCTCGGCCGAGGGTTCGCGCTCGGAGCGGTCGATGAAGCCGCCGCCGAAGACCCGGGCATTGTCGCCGGGCGCGGAATAAAGCGCGCAGGCCTGGCCGGGGGCTATGCCCGCCTCTCCGACCGTCAGGTCGACATAGGTGCCCGTGGCATCGACATGCAGCACGGCGGGCGCCGGCGCCCGTGTCGAGCGGACCTTGGCGTAGCAGGCAAAACCGTTGCCGGAGGCAGCTTGCACAAGCGTCTCGTCGCCCAGCCAGTTGACGTCGCGCAGGTAGACGCGATGGGTTTCCAGCGCCTCCTTCGGTCCGACGATGACGCGGCGCGAGCGGGCGTCGAGAAAGACGACGTAGAGCGGCTCGCCGGTGGCGATGCCGATGCCGCGGCGCTGGCCGATGGTGAAGTGCAGGATGCCCTCATGGGTTCCAAGGATCCGGCCATCGAGATGGACGATTTCGCCGGCGAGCGCCGCATTCGGCTTCAGCTTGGTGATGATGTCGGAATACTTGCCCTGCGGCACGAAGCAGATGTCCTGGCTGTCGGCCTTCTTGGCGACGACGAGGCCCATCTGTTCGGCGAGCCTGCGGGTCTCGGCTTTCGGCAGGCCGCCGAGCGGAAAGCGCAGATAGTCGATCTGTTCCTGCGTCGTGGCGAACAGGAAATAGCTCTGGTCGCGGTCGGCATCGGCCGGGCGGTACAGCGCGCGGCGGCCGGGATGCTCCGGCGACGGGTTCGGCCGTGAACGGATATAGTGGCCGGTCGCCAGCGCATCGGCGCCGAGTTCCTTGGCGGTCGCCAGCAGGTCGGCGAACTTGACGGTCTGATTGCAGGAGACACAGGGGATCGGCGTTTCGCCGGCAACATAACTTTCGGCGAAGGGATTGATCACCGTCTCGCGAAAGCGCTTCTCGTAATCGAGCACGTAATGCGGGATGCCGAGCGTTTCGCAGACGCGGCGGGCATCGTCGATATCCTGGCCGGCGCAGCACGAGCCGGCGCGGTGAACGGCGGCGCCGTGGTCGTAAAGCTGCAGGGTAATGCCGAGCACGTCGTAACCCTGCTGTTTGAGAAGGCCGGCGACGACGGATGAATCGACGCCGCCCGACATGGCGACGACGACACGGGTCTCTTCCGGCTGCTTGTCAAAATCCAGTGTGTTCAACGGTGGTGCCAAATTCTGCGTGGGTCACGATCCGCCCTTGCGCTGCAATTGCGGCGGATTTGCCGATATCAGGCGGGATCGGCCGCCATTTCTCGATGAGCAATCGATATAGAAAGGATTGTACCGGGACGCAAGGGGCGGCCTCGGATAGAGAATTTTTGGAATTCCCGGCAAAGCAAGGCGCAGCCTGGCCACGCCTTGGAAGCGGGGGTGCGGCTCAGGTACCGATCAGCTTGTTGCAGGCGAATGCGACGCTCGGATTGGCGATGATGGCGGTCAAGAGCGCCAGTCCGATTATCGAGAATGAATAGCGTTTCATAGACATCCTCCTTTCCAGCCCAGGTGAATTATGACGGTTCGGCCGCCATTCTCAAAATGACGAATGCTTGAGCGGGGAGCCGGCTCGCCAGGAAATCATTCGATAGAATAATTTACACGCCGTGGAACGTTTCGCTCGATCATGCGTTGCAGGTGGTGAATGTCGCAATCGAATTACTGCGGAGGGTTTCATGGCCAGGTTCGGAACGACAGCGGATTACAGCAGGATCAGACACTGGATTGAGGAACGCGGCGGCCATCCCGCCCGTATCAAGGACGCCCGGGATAGCGAAACCGTCGGCATCGATTTCTCGTCTGCGCCGATGGAAGAAATTTCCTGGGACGAATTCTTCCAGGGTTTTGACGGCAGCCGGCTCGCTTTTCTACATCGCACCAAGGCACAGGACGATGCCGCCCGCCTCGGCCGGATCGTCCGCCGACGCAAGCACCACTGAATTCCATTCCTAACGCAGCAAAAACCCGGCGCCGTCCAGCGCCGGGTTTTTGCTGTTTTCCTTGGGAGGAAGAAACTTAAAGCGCGTCGCAGTTAACTTGATGCATGCGACGCGCTTTTAGCTCTTCGTTTTATGTATGTCGTTATCCGGGAACCGCTGCGCACTTCCCGGCGATGCATTAGTCGATATTGAAGGTGAGCAGCTTCGCCTGGCGGATCGCCTGGTGGGCGGTCAGCTGCCCAAGCACGGTGTCATCCACCTCGCCGTCGACATAGAGCAGCGCGATGGCGTCGCCGCCCTGCTTGTCGCGGCCGAGCTGGAAGTTGGCGATGTTGACGCCGGCAGCGCCAAGCGTCGTGCCGATGAAGCCGATCATGCCGGGAACGTCGGTGTTGGTGATGTAGATCATATGCGAGCCGACATCGGCATCGAGGTTGATGCCCTTGATCTGGATGAAGCGCGGCTTGCCATCCGAAAACACCGTGCCGGCGACCGAACGCGTCATGCTCTCGGTCGTCACCGTTAGCTTGATATAGCCGTCGAAGACACCCGTCTTGTCGCGCTTGACCTCGGAAAGCACGACGCCCTTTTCCTTGACCATGATCGGCGCCGAAACCATGTTGACGTCGGCGACCTGCGGGCGGATGAGGCCGGCAAGCACCGCGCTCGTCAGCGCCCGGGTGTTCATGTTGGCAGTGATGCCGTCATAGAGGATCTCGATTTCCTTGATCGGCTCTTCAGTGACCTGGCCGACGAAGGCGCCGAGAACATCAGCAAGGCGGATGAAGGGCTTCAGGATCGGCGCTTCTTCAGCCGTGATCGACGGCATGTTGATGGCGTTGGAGACCGCGCCCTTGACGAGGTAATCGGCCATCTGCTCGGCCACCTGGAGAGCGACGTTTTCCTGCGCCTCGGTCGTCGAGGCGCCGAGATGCGGCGTGCAGACGACGTTCGGCAGCCCGAAGAGCGGGCTTTCCTTGGCGGGCTCGACTTCGAACACGTCGAAGGCGGCACCCGCGACGTGGCCGGACTTGATGGCTTCGGCCAGCGCTGCTTCATCGACCAGGCCGCCGCGGGCGCAGTTGATGATGCGCACACCCGGCTTGGTCTTCGCCAGCGCTTCCTTGTTGAGGATGCCGCGTGTCTTGTCGGTCATCGGCACGTGCAGCGTGATGAAATCGGCCCGAGCGAATAGCTCGTCCAGCTCGACCTTGGTGACGCCCATCTCCTCGGCGCGCTCCTTGGAGAGGAACGGGTCATAGGCAACGACATGCATCTTCAGACCGATGGCGCGGGCGCAGACGATCGAGCCGATATTGCCGGCGCCGATGACGCCGAGCGTCTTGCCGGTGATCTCGACGCCCATGAATTTCGACTTCTCCCATTTGCCGGCCTGCGTCGAGGTATCGGCTGCCGGAAGCTGGCGGGCGACGGCGAACATCAGCGCGATCGCGTGTTCGGCCGTGGTGATCGAATTGCCGAACGGCGTGTTCATGACGATGATGCCGCGGCGCGAAGCGGCCGGAATATCGACATTATCGACGCCGATGCCGGCGCGGCCGACGACCTTGAGGTTCGTCGCTCCCTGGATGATCTTTTCCGTCACCTTGGTGGCGGAGCGGATGGCGAGACCGTCATACTTGCCGATGACGTCGAGCAGACGGTCCTTGTCCTTGCCGAGCTGCGGTTCGAAATCGACTTCGACGCCGCGGTCGCGGAAGATCTGGACGGCGGTTTCCGACAATTCGTCGGATACGAGAACGCGAGGTGCCATTGTGGCCTCCTTCAAAAGTGTTCAGCGATGGATGAAATCAGGGATGCCAGAGCATGATGCCGAAAAGTGTATGCGGTTTTCGGACGACATCATGCTCTTATTCTTTGATCCACTCCGCCCTGTGGCGGAGTCGGACGCGATCACGTCAGGCGGCCGCCTGAGCGAGCTGCGCCTTCTGGGTTTCGAAGGCCCAGGAAAGCCAGGGCATCAGCTTCTGCATGTCGGATGCCTCGATCGTGGCGCCGGCCCAGATGCGCAGGCCGGACGGCGCGTCGCGGTAATGGCCGACGTCATAGGCAACGCCTTCCTTTTCCAGCAGGCCGACCAGGCCCTTGGCGAAAGCCGCCTGGCCGTCTTCGTCGAGCGCCGCGATGTCCTTGTCGACGATCTTCAGGCAGACGGAGGTGTTGGAGGCCGTTTCCGCCTTGACGGCGAGATTGGCGATCCAGTCGTTTGACAAGACGAAATCATGGATGACTTTGGCGTTGGCATCGGCGCGCGCAATCAGCGCCTTGAGGCCGCCGAGGCCCTTTGCCCAGACAAGCGCATCGATATAGTCCTCGACGCAGAGCATCGACGGCGTGTTGATCGTCTCACCCTGGAAGATGCCTTCCGTCAGCTTGCCGCCCGAGGTCATGCGGAAGATCTTCGGCAGCGGCCAGTCGGGCGTATAGGTGGTGAGACGCTCGACGGCGCGCGGCGAAAGAATGATGACGCCGTGCGCGCCCTCGCCGCCCAGAACCTTCTGCCAGGAGAAGGTGACGACATCGAGCTTGGCGAAATCGAGTTCCTGCGCGAAAGCGGCCGAGGTGGCATCGCAGATCGTCAGACCCTTGCGGTCGGCAGGGATGAAATCGGCGTTCGGCACGCGTACACCCGAGGTAGTGCCGTTCCAGGTGAAGACGACGTCGCGGTCGAAATCGACGGTCGAAAGATCGGGAAGCTCGCCGTAACCGGCTTCGAGCTTGCGCACGTCCTTGAGCTTCAGCTGCTTGACGACATCGGTCACCCAGCCGGCGCCGAAGCTTTCCCAGGCAAGCATGTCGACGCCGCGTTCGCCGAGCAGCGACCAGAGCGCCATTTCGACGGCGCCTGTATCGGACGCCGGAACGATGCCGATGCGGTAATCCGCCGGCACGTCGAGAATTTCACGGGTAAGGTCGATGGCCTGTTTCAGCTTGGTCTTGCCGACTTTCGCGCGGTGCGAACGGCCAAGGGCCGCGTCGGAAAGAGCGTCTAGCGACCAACCGGGACGCTTCGAGCAGGGGCCAGAAGAAAAATGAGTATTATTCGGACGGATGTCCGGCTTTGCGGTCTTCGCCATGATGCTATCCTCTCAGATAGAAAGCCCTTCGTTGGGGAAGGGTGTCCCGCCGCCGTGTGTATGGATAGCAGGCGTCTTAGTCAAGATCGAAGTGTCGCAGAGAGAGGATATTTTGACGCAGGCACGCTTGACGCAGCAAAAGCCGCCCGGGCGGGCGGCTTTTCTGATGGGCGCGAATTGAGCTTACTTGTAGACCGCCGGCTGCAGCGGAATTTCCGGCGGCGGTTCGTAGCTCGCCTGGGCGCATCCGCCGAAGAGGTAGCGGCCACCGACGCGGACTTCATGGGCGCTGAGGCCCTTGTCTCGGCCCGGACCGCCATTTTCGGCATAGCCGAACATGTTGCCGCCATCGATATGCAGGTAGCGGTAGCCGACATCGGCCTTGAAGTTGCAGGTCACGTCGACCGAGGCGCCGGCCATGAGGGCGTAAGTAAAGCGCCAGTTGCCCTTGCCGCCATGGGTGACCTGATCGTCGCAGAAGCTGCCGTCATCGGCGCAGGCGACGTTGCGCAGGTTCTTCCACTTCACATAGGAACCACCGATACCGGCGCCGACATAAGGCGTAACATAGCCATAGGTGCCGAGATCGACATAGGCGTTGGCAAGCAGCGTGTAGGCGGTCAGCGAAGAGCGGTCGGTCGACGTGCAATCCACCAGCGGGAAGCCGCACTGCCCCACAGTCGAGCCCTTGAAATCAGCCTGCGTCAGATAGTCGAAGGTCAGATCGGTGCGCAGATAGCTATTGATCTGATAACCAACGCCGCCGCCGATCGTCCATGCGTCGTCGAGGTCAGCATCGTCGAAATCGACCTCGGTAGCGTTGCTGCCCTGGAAATAGCGGGCGCCGCGCAGATCGGTGAAGGCATAACCGACATCGCCGCGCAGGTACCAGCCGGTCGCTTCGCTGACCGTGACTTCGGGCGGCTGCTCCGGGATCGGTTCGGCAGGGGCGAGGTCCGCGGAATAGGCGTTTGTCGCGATCAACAATGCGGCGAAGATGCCGGACAAGCTTCTTTTCATGGATCCCACTCCAAAATTCGTTGAGACGGCAGGCTCAAGTCGCTGCCAAACTGATACGCTTCGGATGGATAATGAACGGGAAACGTTAAAAGCTGCTTAACCACGATTATTTACCGTAGATCCTGAAGCTTCCGGTAGAGGAAACATGAATTGCCGCGGTAAATCTTTGAAGAGACGCCCTTGTGAAGGAGATTTGGCTGGTTAACGGAATTAACAAAAGAGCCGACACCTCCCACAATCTTTGTCTTGCCGTGGCACGACTATGAGCATCACTGGCGGGTGATAAGTTGGCGAGAACGTTAACCCCCACCTACCCTCTTTCCTGTGCTCGTCACAGGAATCCAGTGCGCCCAGGTCCTTGGGCGCGGAAAACTTCCTTAATTTGTATGGGAGTCATTCACGGCGCCGACGCGCCGCGGCTGGATTCCTGTGACATCCCTGGGGCGAAGCCTGAGGCCACAGGAATGAGGGCAGATGGGTTTATACTTGCGCTAGATCTCTGCCGTAGAGCGTAGCGCCGAACGACGCTGCCCGAGCAAGCACGCCGACCAGCCCTCATGTATCTCCAAAGAATCAGGCGGCAGTCCGCACGTTCGAGATCATGCCGATCAGCTCGTTGACGATTCGCTCGATCTGGGCGCGGTCGTCGCCCTCGGCCATGACGCGGATCAGCGGCTCGGTGCCCGAGGGGCGGATGACGAGGCGGCCGTTTTTGGCGAGCTCGGCTTCGGCATCGGCGATCGCCTTCTGCACCTGGATATCCTCCAGCGGCTTGCCGCCGCTGATACGGACGTTGCGCAGGAGCTGCGGCACCGGCTCGAAGCGGCGGCAGACCTCGCTGACGGTCCGGCCGGTCCGCTTGACCGCGGCCAGGATCTGCAGCGCTGCGACCAGACCGTCGCCAGTCGTGCCGTAGTCCGAGAGCACGATGTGGCCCGACTGCTCGCCGCCGACATTGTAATTGTGCTGGCGCATATGCTCGACGACGTAACGGTCGCCGACCCGCGTGCGGGCAAGCGCCATCCCGCGCTCGTCGAGGAAGCGCTCGAGGCCGAGATTGGACATCACAGTGGCGACGATGCCATTGCCGCGCAGCTGCTGGCTCTCGGCCCAGCTCTCGGCGATGACGGCCATCAACTGGTCGCCGTCGACGATCGAGCCGTTTTCATCGACGATGATGACGCGGTCGGCATCGCCATCGAGCGCGATGCCGATATCGGCGCGCACTTCGTCGACCTTCTTCTGCAGCGCAACCGGGCTCGTGGAGCCGCAATTCAAATTGATGTTGGTGCCGTTCGGCTCGTTGCCGATGGTGACGACTTCGGCACCGAGCTCCCAGAGCACGGCAGGCGCCACTTTGTAGGCGGCACCATTGGCGCAGTCGATCGCGATCCTCAGACCCTGCAGCGTCACGTCGCGCGGCAGCGTGCGCTTGGCATGTTCGATATAGCGGTCATGCACGCCATCGACGCGTTTGGCGCGGCCGATATCGTCGGATTTGGCAAGCTGGGCGTTCAGGTCCTTTTCGAGCAGATCCTCGATCACGGCTTCGAGGTCGTCGGAAAGCTTGTAACCATCAGGGCCGAAGAGCTTGATGCCGTTATCCTCGTAAGGATTGTGCGACGCCGAGATCATCACGCCGATATCGCAGCGCAGCGAGCGCGTCAGCATGGCGACGGCAGGCGTCGGAATCGGCCCGAGAATGAAGGCGTCGAGGCCGGCGGCCGTAAAGCCAGCGACCATGGCGTTCTCAAGCATATAACCGGAAAGGCGCGTATCCTTGCCGATGACGACGCGGTGGCGGTGGTTGCCGCGGCGGAAGATCGTGCCTGCGGCAATGCCGACCCGCATGGCGAGATCCGGCGTCATCGGGAAGACGTTGGATTGGCCGCGAATACCGTCCGTACCGAAATAGCGTCTCTTCATCTGCACTCCTGCGCTTTCCGCGCGCCATTCAAGGCAGCGCACCGTTCCAAGCGAATCCGGCTTCCATGGAATGTCGTCAATCCAGGAGCGTGATTCACGCTTGCCTCAATTCAGCGGAATGCCACAAAATGCGGCGATCGGCACGTAAATTAGCAAGAAAAATGATTATATCCCGTTACCAATAGAAAAGGCCGGATCTCCCCGCTGGGGAAATCCGGCCTTGTTCACAATCGTGCAAGCCGCTCAATGCGGCTGCGGTTCAAGGCCGGCTTCGGGCTCATCACCCTTGGCGGCAGGCCGTGCGCCGGCTTTTGGAACCGCCGAGCCGCGGCTTGGCGGTGAATCATCGCCGAGATCGCGCGACGGCTTCTCGCCGCGAATCAGCGCCTTGATCTCTTCACCGGTCAGCGTCTCGTATTCGAGCAGACCTTCGGCAAGAGCGACGAATTCGTCGTGCTTGTCCGTCAGGATCGTGCGGGCCTGCGTATAGGCTTCGTCGATCAGGCGGCGCACTTCATTGTCGATCTTCTGCGCGGTTGCTTCCGAAACATTCTTCGACTGCGAAACCGAGTGGCCGAGGAAGACCTCCTGCTGGTTCTCGCCATAGGCGACTTGACCGAGCTGGTCGGAGAAGCCCCATTGCGTGACCATGGCGCGGGCAAGCTTGGTGGCCTGCTCGATGTCGGAAGAGGCACCCGAGGTGATGTTCTCCTTACCGAAGGTAAGTTCTTCGGCGACACGGCCGCCCATCATGATGCAGAGGCGCGACACCATCCACTTGTAGCTCATCGAGTAGCGGTCGCCCTCGGGAAGCTGCATGACCATGCCGAGCGCACGGCCGCGCGGAATGATCGTCGCCTTGTGCAAAGGATCGGCGACGGCGACATTGAGCGCGGTGATGGCGTGGCCGGCCTCATGGTAAGCAGTGAGCTTCTTTTCCGCCTCGGTCATGGCCGAGGATCGGCGCTCGGCGCCCATCATGATCTTGTCCTTGGCGTCTTCGAATTCCTGCATGGTGACGACGCGCTTGTTGCGGCGGGCCGCCATCAGGGCGGCTTCGTTGACGAGGTTCATCAGATCGGCGCCGGAGAAACCGGGCGTGCCGCGGGCGAGAACCTTGAGATCGACATTCGGCGCCAGCGGAACGTTGCGGGCATGCACCTTAAGGATGCGCTCGCGGCCGACGATATCCGGGTTCGGAACCACGACCTGACGGTCGAAACGGCCCGGACGCAGAAGCGCCGGGTCGAGCACGTCGGGGCGGTTGGTGGCGGCAATCAGGATCACGCCTTCATTCGCCTCGAATCCATCCATCTCGACCAACAGCTGGTTCAGCGTCTGCTCGCGTTCGTCGTTGCCGCCGCCGAGACCGGCGCCGCGATGGCGGCCGACGGCATCGATTTCGTCGATGAAGATGATGCAGGGCGCATTCTTCTTCGCCTGCTCGAACATATCGCGCACACGGCTAGCGCCGACGCCGACAAACATTTCGACGAAGTCGGAACCGGAAATGGTAAAGAAGGGCACGTTGGCTTCGCCGGCGACCGAGCGGGCGAGCAGCGTCTTACCGGTGCCCGGAGGGCCGACGAGCAGCACGCCGCGCGGGATCTTGCCACCGAGACGCTGGAACTTCTGCGGATCCCGCAGGAATTCGACGATTTCTTCGAGATCCTGCTTGGCCTCGTCGACACCGGCGACGTCTTCGAAGGTGACACGGCCATGTGCTTCTGTCAGCAGCTTGGCCTTCGACTTGCCGAAGCCCATCGCGCCACGCGAGCCGCCCTGCATCTGCCGCATGAAGAACAGCCATACGCCGAGGATGAGCAGCATCGGCAGCAGCGTTCCGAGGTAGCTCAGAAAGCCGGAGGAACCATCGGTCTCCGGACGCGCAGTGACAGCAACGTTTTTGGCCTGCAGGCGATCGAGCAAGCTGTCGTCGATAACGGGCGAATAGGTCTGGAAATTATTGTTATTCTCCAGATATGTTCCGCTCAGCCGGTTGCCGGTGACCACGACGTCCTTCACGCGGCCCGCATCGACCTCACGCAGGAACTGCGAATAAGGGATTTCGCGGGAGCCCGTCTGCGCCGGCGCCGTCTGGAACATACTGAATAGGGCGATCAGCAGAAGCGCTATGATCGCCCACAAGGCGAAATTACGTAAGTTAGGGTTCATTGAACTCCCCAGCACTGGAACAGCCGCCTCATGGCGACCGTCTTATTCGTTTCTAACATAGGGTTGCGCCGTGCGATTGCCAAGGCGACACCCCAGGTCAGATGGTTTTTCCGTCAATACTTCTTAAAGGCGGCCTCGCATAGGGCGCCGTCGCGAAAACCGCCGAAAGCCTGTTGGCAAAGATGAAATCAAATCGTGTCAAAAAGCGGTCGAAGGGTGCGAAATAGGGCGTGAGGTGGATCGCTTCGGCGGTTTCCGCAGATAGAGGGACCTCTTGCGCCGATATGGCCGGCGCCGAGGCGATTGCACGCTTCCACGCGGCCTTGGGAAGGTGCCCGATATGATACTCCCTTATTCCTGTGCTTGTCACAGGAATCCAGCCACCGCGCGTCCGCGCGGTGATTGACCCCATAAAGTGCAAACTGTCTTTCGCGCCCAAGGACTTGTTCGCACTGGTTTCCTGTGACAAGCACAGGAATGAGGGGGAGTGTGTAGCGGTGGTTTCTATTATAATCGGAGCCGCCGACCCATTGCGCGCCACAAACCTCCCATCCCACACGCCCGCCTCCCCGGGCTGCAAGACCAGCGGCAAGATCCCGCGGCTTTCGCGCGTGAGGTAAAGCCCGTCCCGTCTGAGATCGAAGACCACCCGGCCGACCGTCATCCGCCCCGGCTCCCCGCCGGCGGCAAATGAGAGAAGGCGCTCAATCTGCGCCCTCCCCGGCGCAAACGGTTGCCCACCGAAAATGGCCGTGAGACGACCGAGCACATAGTCGAGAACGGCGCGATCCTGCCGCAATCCGTCAGGCACCACCTGCCCGAGCAGGCCGCCGTGAAGCTTGAAATGGTGATCCAGCCATTCGGCTCCCTTGGCCGAAACAGCCAGTCGCTCGTCCCAGACGGCACTGACATTCGCCTCGGCACCGGCATCGGCCAAAAGCTGCCGGCGCACCCGCACACGCTCGTGCTTCACATCTTCATTGCTCGGATCGTCGATCCACTTCACGCCCCGCTCGTTGAGGAAAGCGCGGATGTCCGCCCGGCTGGAAAAGAGAAGCGGCCGCAAGATCCAGAAACGCCGATCGAAGAGCACCGCGTCGGCAATGCCTGATGAAACCTGCTCCGTTCGCACGCCGCGCATGGCAAGTGTTTCGCGCTGGTCGTCGAATGTGTGTCCGGTGACGATGAGATCGGCGCCAAACGCTTCCGCCGCTTCGGCGAGCAAGCCGTAACGCGCCTCGCGGGCCGCGGCCATGATGCCGGTTTTCGGCTTGTCGCCCTGCCAGGTCATGCTGGTGTGGGCAATGCCTAGCGACGCGCAGAGGGCTGCGACTTCTCGCGCCTCGTCTGCGGAGCCGGCGCGCAACGCATGGTCGACGGTCGCAGCGCATAGGGAAATTTTGAAATGGGGCGCGGCCTTCACGGCTTCATCGAGAAGGAGAAGCAGGCCGGTGGAATCGCTGCCGCCTGATATGGCGACGAGAATACGTGCGGGGCTTTGAAGCGACGTGAGAAACTGGAGGATCGCCTCTCGCGGCGATCGGGCTTCCGGAGACATGCCGGAAGACCTTAACAGGCGAGGCGCTTCTGTTCGCTCGCAACCTTGCTTATGACGGCACGCGAAGCCTTCGGATAACGCTTCGAGACTTCGCGCAACGTCGCGCAGGCCGTCTCGGTATTGTCGAGGGCGGCCAGCGACATGCCGAGTTTCAATAGCATCTCGGGCGCCTTTTCGGATGTGCCGTATTTCTGGTGCGCATTGAGGAATGTCTTGGCAGCCTCATTGTACTTGCCCTGCGAATAGAGCGCTTCGCCGAGCCAAAAATTAGCGTCCGCCGCCCGCGCGCTGCTCGGGTAGCGGGTAATGTATTGGGTGAATTCCTGTTCGGCGGTGCTGTAATCGCCGGACAAGACATGTCCATAGGCCGCCTTGTACTGGTCCGCCTCACCGCCGAGCGAGGCAGTCTGCTGCGGCGCTCCGGGATTGGCATCGGGTATCGGGCCGGAGCCCACGCCCGCATTTGCATCAACGGTTCCGCCGACCGGATTGCCGTTCTGATCGAAATCGATCGAGCCGAGCTCCTTCGGCGGCTGGCCGAGGCCAGTATTGCTGGGCACGTTGGTGGAGGGAGCCGTCTCGGCTCCCTGCGGTGCTTGGATCACCCTGGCAACGTCATCGCTGCCGGACGCTGCCGGAGCGGTATCGGTCTCGCTCTTTTTGACAGGAGCTTTGGCACCGCCGCCGCTGGCACCCGTCTTTTCCAACTGTTGGAAGCGGAATTCATTGTCTTCCTGCTGCTTGCGGATCGTTTCCTGCATCTGCAGCAGCTGGAAGCTCATCTCCTCGATCCGGCCATTCAGCTGCCGAAGCTGCTCTTCGAGCTGCTGCACGCGCATCTCGGCATCGCCGCTCTGCACCTTGACAACAGGCGGCGCCGCTTGGTTTTCCGCGGACCGGCCGCCGAGATGCAGCCCAAAGAACGAGGCGGAATAGGCCGCCCGTTCGCTTCCGGTCACAGCCGCGAGGCACAGCATGCCTGCCACGACAAGTTTCTTCATATGTATCGTCCTGTCCCAGTGATTCTTCGCACCTCGATGGCACGAACAGGAGATTTTTCCAATTGCTGTCAAAAAGCAACGGAGTCTGGCCAAAGTGTGGTCAAAAAGAAAGGCGGTCCCCGAGAGGACCGCCTTCCGAAAGTGACCGAAATCGGCAGATTACATGCCGGCGCCGCCGAGAACCGTGACCGCGCGGCGGTTCTGCGACCAGCAGGAAATATCGTCGCAGACGGCAACCGGACGTTCCTTGCCGTAGGAAATCGTCTTCAGGCGCTGCGCCGGAACGCCGCGCGAAGCGAGATAATCCTTGGCGGCAGCCGCACGGCGGGCGCCGAGCGCGAGGTTGTATTCACGCGTGCCGCGTTCGTCGGCATGGCCTTCGACGGTGATCTGATAATTCGGGTAGCGGGCGAGCCACTGGGCCTGGCGGTCGAGCGTCTGCGAAGCATCGGCGCGGATCGACGAGGAGTCGGTGTCGAAGAAGATGCGATCGCCGACATTGACCGTGAAGTCCTGGGCAGAGCCCGGCGTTGCGGCACCGGCGCCGAGGCCGATATCGCCAGCGTTATTCGGCATGCCGCCGTTCTTCTTGGCGCAGCTCGCAAGAGCGAGACCGGCGACAAGCGCGATCATGACGGGGTTGCGGGCGAAATTCTGCATGCGGCTCATTGCCGGGGTATGAATTCGGCTCATGGCCGGTCTCCTTGCGGGTTCATCAGGGTTTCCGGACAGTAACCGCACTCGGTTAACCGCCCTTCAAAGATTATGGTTAACAATTTATTGATTTGTCCCGTAGTCGCCGGGTTTCCATGATTCTGAGGCGACATGAAGGCATTCCCGCGCCTGCTACTCCAGAAGCGGCGACCAAGCCGGGTCGGAACCGTAGCTCGGCGTTTTGACGAGTTGTTCATTATAGCCGGTCAGATCGATCGAATAGAGCTGCGGCCCGCCAGCGCCTGCCGCCTGGCGGAAGAACATCAGCACGCGGCCGTTCGGCGCCCAGGTCGGGCCCTCGTTGTGGAAGCCGGTCGTCAGGATGCGTTCGCCAGAACCATCCGGTTTCATCACGCCGATCGAGAACTTGCCGCCGGCCTGCTTGGTGAAGGCGATGAGATCACCGCGCGGCGACCAGACTGGCGTCGAATAGGAGCCGTCGCCGAAGGAGATACGGGTCTGGCCCGAACCGTCGGCGTTCATCACGTAAATCTGCGGCTTGCCGCCCCGGTCGCTCTCGAAGCTGACGCGGGCACCGTCGGGCGAATAGGAAGGCGAAGTGTCGATCGCAGCCGTCGAGGTCAGGCGCGTCGTCGTGCGCGAGCGCAGATCCATCGTATAGATGTTGGAGTTGCCTTCCTGCTGCAGGCTCATGATCACCTTCTGACCATCGGGCGAAAAGCGCGGCGAGAAGGTCATGCCGGGAAAATTGCCGACGACTTCACGTTGCCCGGTTTCGAGCTGCAGCAGATAGACCCGCGGCTGCTGGTTGGCAAAGGACATATAGGTGACTTCCTGCCGGCTCGGCGAGAAGCGCGGCGTCAGCACGAGATCGCTGCCATCCGTCAGCATACGCACGTTGAAGCCATCCTGATCCATGATCGCCAGCTGGCGCTTGCGCTGCTGCTTGGTGCCGGATTCGGAGACGAAGACGACGCGGGTGTCGAAATAACCCTCTTCGCCGGTGATCTGCTTGTAGATCGCATCGGCGATGATGTGAGCCACCCGGCGCCAGTTCTCCGGCTGCGTATAGAATTGCTGACCGGTCATCTGCTGCCCGGCGAAAGGGTCCCAGAGCCGGAATTCGGCGCGAAGACGGCCATCCGCTTCCTTGGTAACCCGGCCGGTAACCAGTGCCTGCGCATTGATGACCTTCCAGTCTTCGAAGCGCGGCGCGGCATCAGGATTGGAAATCTTTTCGATGAAGGCGGTTTTGTTGATCGGTGCGAAGAGACCGGACCGCTGCAGGTCTGCGGCGATGACTTGCGAGACCTGCGCGCCCAAATCACCCTGGAAGTCGGTCACCGCAATCGGCATCGGCTGGACATTGCCTTTTCGGATGTCGAGGGTAACCAGCGCGTTGGCCGGCGTTGCAAAGACGGCAGTGGTTATCAGACCGACTGCAACCAAAATGGCGCGAAAAAAGGAACACTTTGTCATACCAAACAGCCTTTCAGCATCTATGGAGTCGGATCGCCGGATTCAAAGTGCAGGACGACTTCGTTCCAGGATTCGTATTTTTCTTTCGGGAGCATCGGGAATGGCAATGAGCGCTTCACCGCCCGGAGAGCCGGAGCCGACAGGCTTTTTCGAGCAGCTTCGTTGCCGCCCGAGGCTATTGCCTCGGGTGAACCAACGATCGCCCCATTCTTGTCGAGCCGCAGATGGACGGTGATCACAACTCTGCCGCCCCTCGCCTGCCCGGGAGGAACATTGAAGGAGGAAGCAATTGCGTGCTGTAAATCCAAGGCTGACTTCTTGGAGGTCGCCGCGTCCACCGACTGTGCCAACGCCTCAGGCGCACAAGCCAGAATCGCTCCAAGCATGATAGCGGCTGCAAAAGGCTTGTTGCCATGGGACAGATCCGTCAGCATCTAGATTCCCATAGAACTCGGATCGAAATTCAGGTCGAACTCATTCCAAGCCTCATACTTGTCCTTCGGAAGCATCGAGAAGGGGGCGGACTTCATGACAGCTCTATAGGCCCCGCCTTCCAACGCACGGCGTGTGGCATCGCTGCTACTGCCGCCCGATGACTCGACTTCTGGCTGACCAATAATATTGCCATCCTTGTCGAGTTTCATATGCACTTTGATGACCATGCCGGAAAGGCCTTCCATCCCAGGCGTGACAAGCCAATTGCCCTCGATCAAGCCGCGCACCGCATCTTCTTCGCTCTGGCTGAGTTTGGAACCACCATTGCTCTTCTTCGCACCAAGCGACGCTTCCTGCGTCGAGCGCTTGGCGCCACCGGCGGAAGGATCGGTCTTGTTCAGCAAGATCGAAATCTCGTCGGCATTGAAGTCGCTCTTCATCGACGAGGCGGATTTCGCCGTTTCCTGCTTCTTGTCCGCCTTCTTCTTGTCGGTCGGCATGTCGGCGGTCTTCGGCTGGTCGGGGGTCTTTTCCGGCGGCTTTTCGGCGGGCTTCTGCGGTTCCGGCGGCTTCACCTGCGGCTTGGCGACGGGGGTCGGCACATTGTCCGGCAGTGCCTCGGCCTCCGGCTTCGGCGGTTCCTCAGGCTTGGCCTGCTCTTCCGGCGGCTTTTCCTCCGGCTTCGGCGGCGTCACTTCGACGGGCTTCGGCGGCGGAATCGAAGCGACCTCCTTCGGCTGCTCGACTTCCGTTTCCTCCTTGACGATGTCCTTGACGTCGTTCGGCTTCGGATCGGTCTTCGGCATCGGCTTTTCGCTCGAATTCGCCGCGGCGGCCTCGCTGTTGCTCGGCTTGGCGTTCGGCACCGGCGGCGTCTTCAGGTCGACATTGTTGTCGCCGGCATTCTCGGCCGGCTGTGCGATCGGCGGACGTGTCGTCGGTACCGGCGCAGACGTCTCCTTCTTCGGAGCCTTCTTGTCGCCCTGCTGCATCTGGGTAATGGATTCCACCGGCACGAGATCGACCGGCATCGCCTCGAAATCCTCCACCTTGAAGGATTCCGGGGCGCTAAGCGACACCATCGCCCAGGTAAGCACCAGGCAGTGCAGAACAGCAGATGTGACGACGCTGGTCTTCATCTTGAA
The DNA here is from genome assembly GCF_014194045.1 of Rhizobium sp. BK456. Classification (NCBI taxonomy): domain Bacteria; kingdom Pseudomonadati; phylum Pseudomonadota; class Alphaproteobacteria; order Hyphomicrobiales; family Rhizobiaceae; genus Rhizobium; species Rhizobium sp. BK456. Next base: position 338,386 of record NZ_JACIAO010000006.1, on the reverse strand, counting down.
CGCTATTGGTCCTTCTTCTGCTGCGTCACGAGGCCGATATTCTTGAAGCCTGCGCCCTGAATACGGGCCATGACGTCGGCGATGACGCCATAAGGCGCCGTCGCGTCGCCGCGCACGAAGATCCGTTCGTTATAGCCGGTGGTGGCGATCGCCTCGAGCTTGGCGGCAATCTCGGCGGCCGGGATCGGCGTTTCCTGCAGGAACACTTCGCCGTCGTTCTTGACGGAGATGGTGATCGGCTGCGTCTCGGAATTCAGCGCCTTGGCCTGCGTTTCCGGCAGGTCGATCGGCACGCCGACGGTCATCATCGGTGCCGCGACCATAAAGATGATCAAAAGCACCAACATGACGTCGACGAGCGGCGTCACGTTGATTTCGGAAATCACGGCCCTGTTCCGACCGCCGCGACGGCGGCGTCCGCCGCCCCCGCCGCCATTGCCTCCAACAGCCATACCCATGTCAGTATACTCCGCTGGTTACTGAGCTGCAGCGCGCGGCTGCAGCTTCTCGTCGATCTGGCGCGAAAGTATGGCGGAGAATTCATCCGCGAAACCTTCCATGCGGCCCGAGAGCTTGCCGGCATCGGCAGAGAACTTGTTGTAGGCGATAACCGCCGGAATAGCGGCAACGAGGCCGATGGCGGTTGCAAGCAGCGCTTCGGCGATACCGGGCGCAACGACCGCAAGATTGGTCGACTTCGAACCAGCGATCGCCTGGAACGAGGTCATGATGCCGACGACCGTGCCGAAGAGGCCGATGAACGGACCGGCCGAACCGATCGTCGCCAGCGATCCGAGGCGAGCGCCGAGAAATTCCGATTCGCGTGAAAGCGTCACGTCCATCGCCCGGTCGATACGCATCTGCAGGCCGATCGGCGAACGGGCGCCGCGCTCGAAGGATTTCTTCCACTCGCGCATCGCGGCCACGAAAATCGCCGCCAGCCCCGTATTGTTGCGTTCCGACAGCGAGCGATAGAGTTCTTCCAGCGACTGGCCCGACCAGAACACCTGCTCGAACTTGTCGAACTGGCGCCGTGCGCGGCCATAGGCCAGGTATTTGTCGATGACGATCGCCCAGGTCCACACCGAAGCGGCGATAAGCCCGAGCATGACGAGCTTGACGACGATACCGGCCTGCATGAAAAGCGACCAGAGGCTGACGTCCGTCGTTGCTGCTGCCAATCCTACTTGTTCCATTGATCCAAAATCCCCGAATCCAAACGCCCGGTGCTGGACCGGGCGGCACAAAGTGATCTCGCAAGAAGTGTCCGGCGGCCGCCGCCCAAAGCCCTGGTCAAACTTCCAAGCTCTTCTTCCGCCTTCTTGCCGTCAAATTTGGTCAAAGGAAGGCGTGCACCGCACAAACTCCGACTTTCCCAGTAAGACACTATTATGGTTAATAGATCGTTAGTGCCTGACTGTGACAGTAAGCCTGTGTTTGGAAGATTTCGTTCCATGGTTTACTTGACCGGAGTAAGATCCGGCTGCCGAAAGAGCGCTCATCCTGCAGCGCGGTAATTCCTTCACATAAAGCTCAAGTTTTGACAAGCCTGAATTCCGCGCGATTCGCGCCTATAGCGGCGTGCTGCCTTCCAGGAATTTCGCCGCCAGCGTTTCCGGCAGCCGCCGCGGCCGCCCCTTGGCGTTGATGACGGCGATGATCACCTTGGCTGATATCAGCAGCGTTTCGCCCGAGCGGATCTGCTGATTGAGCACCATCTTGGCACCGCCGGCTTTTTCCGTGTGGGTCAGGATGGTCAGCACGTCGTCCATGCGCGCCGGGCTCTTGAAGTCGATCTCCATGCGGTGGACGACGAAGACGAGGCCCTCCTCGTCGGCGCTGACGAGTTCGCGCTGCTCCACGCCGAGGCAACGCAGATAATCGGTGCGGCCGCGCTCGAGGAAATGCAGGTAGCGGGCGTGGTAGACCAGACCGGAGAAGTCGGTATCTTCATAATAGACCCGTTGCACGAGGCGGTGTCCGGCCTCGGTCAGCTCCCCCGAAATGGAAAATGGGCGCTCCGTCATAATTTTCTCCAAACTGCGGTGCCCTCTTTGGCGCAACGCTTCCCGACAGGCAAGCACTGAATGACCGGTAGGCAGGCATTGAATGCCCCGCCGGTAGGCATTGAATGATTGTCATAATTCCTAACTATTCCCGATATTGAGCGACAGATCAGGAGACGATGTGATGAAGATTGCGGTTATGGGCGGAGACGGTTTCATTGGCTGGCCAACGTCGCTGCACCTCTCCGATGCCGGGCATGACGTTCATATCCTCGACAATCTCTCACGCCGCTGGATCGACACGGAACTTGGCGTTCAGTCGCTGACACCGATGGATTCGATCCAGGAGCGCACCCGCATCTGGCATGCCGAAACCGGGCGCCGCATCCACTTCAACCTGATCGATCTCGCCAAGGACTATGAACTACTGAAGAACTGGCTTTCCGAACACCGCCCGGATGCTGTCATCCATTTCGCCGAGCAGCGGGCCGCGCCCTATTCCATGAAAAGCGACCGCCACAAGAATTACACTGTTAATAACAACGTCAGCGCCACCCACAACCTCTTAAATGCGCTGACCGAGCTCAATCTCGACGCCCATCTCATCCACCTCGGCACCATGGGCGTCTACGGCTATTCGACGGTGGGCGCAGCGATCCCCGAAGGCTACCTGCCGGTCGGCATCGAAACCGCGGCCGGCGAGACGGTCAGCCAGGAGATCCTCTATCCCTCCAATCCCGGCTCGATCTACCACATGACCAAGTGCCTGGATCAGCTTCTCTTCCAGTTCTACGCCAAGAATGACGGGTTGAGGATCACCGACTTGCACCAGGGCATCGTCTGGGGCACGCATACCGAGCAGACGCGCCGCCATGCGCAGTTGATCAACCGCTTCGATTACGACGGCGATTACGGCACGGTGCTGAACCGCTTCCTTATCCAGGCGGCGATCGGCTATCCCTTGACGGTACATGGCACCGGCGGCCAGACCCGCGCCTTCATCCATATCCAGGATTCGGTTCGCTGCATCGAACTGGCGCTGAAAAACCCGCCCGCCCGCGGCGCCCGTGTCGAAATCTTCAACCAGATGACGGAAACCCACCGGGTGCGCGACCTTGCCCAGATGATCGCGGGGATAAGCGGCGCCGACATCGCCTGGCTGCCCAACCCGCGCAAGGAAGCCGCCGAGAACGAGCTGATCGTTCAGAACGAGAAATTCCGCATTCTCGGCCTCGAACCGATCACGCTGGAAGGAGGCCTTCTCGGCGAGATCGTCGACGTGGCGAAGAAATTCGCCTATCGCGTCGACCGCTCGCGCGTGCCGGCCGTCTCCGCCTGGACCAAGGACATCGCCGCGACGATCAACCACGATCCGGAAGGCAAGCGACTGAAGTCAGTGTCATGAGTGATGGTTTGCTATTGAGGCACCACCAGTCCAACGATCTCTCCCTCATTCCTGTGCTTGTCACAGGAATCCAGCGCGCCCAAGTCTTTGGGCGCTGGAGAATCATTCACGGCGCGGACGGGCCGTGGCTGGATTCCTGTGACAAGCACAGGAATGAGGGCGTGCAAGGAAGTCGCCGGCGCCGATGACCTCTACCTCAAACCTCGCCTATGTCACCCTCGTCACCAATCCCGACTACGCCATGGGCGCCACCGCCCTGGCGAATTCTCTCCGTCGCACCGATACCAGCGCCGACATCGTCGTCCTCCACACCGGCGGCGTCGATGCAACCGCCCTCGCCCCGCTCAAGACCATCGGCTGCCGGCTGATCGAAGTCGAGCACCTGCCGCTGTCTGTCGCCTTCAACGAACGCCACGCCCGCGGCCAACTCCATTCGGCTGCCCCCTTCACCAAGGGCCGCAAGCCGGACTTCCATTCGCCGCTCGACAATTTCTGCAAGCTCAGGCTGTGGCAGCTCGTCGAATACGAACGCTGCGTCTTCATCGACGCCGATGCCCTCGTGCTGAAGAATGTCGACAGGCTTTTCCTCTATCCGGAATTCTCAGCCGCGCCCAATGTCTATGAAAGCCTTGCCGACTTCCGCCGCATGAATTCCGGCGTCTTCGTCGCCACCCCATCGCATGACACATTCCGGCACATGCTCGAAAGCCTCGACAGGCCGGGCGCCTTCTGGCGGCGCACCGACCAGACCTTTCTCGAGACGTTCTTCCCGGATTGGCACGGCCTGCCGGTCTATTTCAACATGCTGCAATATGTATGGTTCACCATGCCGGAGCTTTGGGACTGGAAGAGCGTTTCGATCCTGCACTACCAATATGAAAAGCCGTGGGAAAAGGATCATCCGAAGGCAGCGCGGCTACAACCTTTGATCGATTTGTGGCACCGTTTCCACGATGGCGGCGATCCGCCCGAGATCGCGGCGCTGGCCAATCCGGAAGGAGCAGCATGAAGGTACTGGTATCCGGCGGAACGGGTCTCGTCGGCCGCTATGTCGTCGAGGAACTTTTGAGCGCCGGTTATCAGGTGATCGTCGGCGGGCGCCGTGCGCCGCCACCTCGTCTCTTCTCCCGCCCGGTTGAGTTCGCGGCACTTTCGCTCGATCCCAATAAGGATCAGATCGACATTTTCGACGACGCCTATTTCTTCGTCCACGCCGCCTTCAACCATGTTCCGGGCAAATATCGCGGCGGCGAAGGCGACGATCCAAAGAGTTTCCACAGGTTGAACCTCGACGGCACCGTCCGCCTTTTCGACGCCGCCAAACGCGCCGGCACGCGCCGCTGCATCTTCCTCTCCAGCCGCGCCGCCTATGGCGAACATTCTGAGGGAACCGAGCTCGCGGAAACGATGCTGGCCAAGCCGGAAACGCTCTACGGCCAGGTCAAGCTGGATGCCGAACGCGCGCTTGCCCACCTCTCCACTCCAGGTTTTGCCGGCGTAAGCCTGAGGGCGACCGGCGTCTACGGAGATCTCTCGCCGAACAAGTGGGACGGCCTCATCGCCGATTACCTCGCCGGCCGGCCGGTGGTTTCGCGTGTGGGGACGGAAGTTCACGGCCACGACCTCGGGCGTGCGGTACGGCTGATGCTGGAGACGGAAAGCACCCGCATCTCCGGCGAGGTCTTCAACGTCTCGGACATATCAGTCGACACGCGCGACATCCTTTCGGCCATCCGACGCGAGACCGGCTGTCGGCACGTGCTGCCGCCACTCGCCGACAGGGCGGCGCTCAATCCCATGAGCACGGCGAAAATCCGCGCGCTCGGCTGGATGCCGGGCGGAGCCCCGCTGTTCGAGGAAACGATGCAACGGCTCGCCGCGGCGCTGCCGGCGGCCCCGGAACACAGGTCCACGCAAGTCTGACGTTGCAGAATGCGCCGAATTGCAATCGGGGACCCGGACTGTCGGGAATTGTCCATGCAGGTCGCAACCACCTCTGCCTCCAACATCTTGCGCGGCACGTCTTCAGCAACGGTCATCTCTGCTGCCGGAGACGAGAGCGATCAGAGTGTGCTGAAACTACAACGTAGCACCCAGACGCTGCAGCAGATGCGGCAGACTCTGGCGAATTCCGGGGACGAAGCCAAGACGAAGGCAGAACGCAAGCTCGAAGAAGCGAAGCAGCAATTGGAAATGCTGCGCAGCTCCAACATGCCGCCCGAGGTGGTCGCCCGTCTGGCCGCTGAACTCGCGCGCAAGCTCGGCACCGTCGCCTCCGAATTCGCATCGACCGTCGCGACTGGCAGCCCGGCAGCAGTCGCTTCAATGGATACAACCACGGATACAACGGCCGCCGCGACGAGTGGGATCGAGGCTGCGCCGGCGGATGCCTCAGAAAAAACCGCGGACGAAGAGACCGGCTCGCAAGAGCCGGACGACGCCGCCAACGCCCGCAAGGCCTATCAGAGTGTTGCCGAGGACACCCCACAATTCTCGGGCATCTCGGCCGATGATCGAGAAACCATGGAGGATTTCAAGGCGGTCGTGCGCGAACTCAAGCAGTTGCTCGAAAACGCAATGCACGATCTGCGGCAGCAGAACCGGCAGGCCGGGGCGAACGCCGTTCCTGACATGGCAGCCTTCTCCATCGCCACCACGACAATACCGACAAGCATCGTCGTCTGACCTTCGGCCGCATCCCGCGACAGGGCGTGAAACGGGCGCAGTGCTGTCGCATCCGGCATTTGCATCGGACACCCAGCCGTCTATGCTCGCTCGACCTTTTCCATATCCGGCGGATGGAATGACCGTGAAAGACCTGAAAGCGCAGCTGCGCAACGAACGACTGTCGGCACGCGACGCCATGTCTCCTGAGAACCGCGCCTCCAAAAGCCTTGCGATGGCCGATCATGCCGGCGAGGCGGTTGGCTTTGCGCTGGGCACAATTGTCTCCGGCTTCCTGCCGATCCGTTCGGAAGCAGATCTCAGGCCGCTGATGGCGCGCTTTGCCGTGCGCGGTGCGCGGCTCTGCGTGCCGGCGATCCTCGACCGGCAGACCATCGTCTTTCGCGAGCTCGCGGAGGACGCCCCGCTTGTCGATACCGGTTTCGGCACGGTCGGCCCTTCGGCGGATGCCGCTATTCTCGATCCGGAAATCATGCTGGTGCCGCTTTCAGCTTTCGATGACCGCGGCCACCGCATCGGCTACGGCGCCGGCCATTATGACCGCGCCATCAGCCGGCTGAGGCAAAAAGGCCTGCATCCGAAGCTGATCGGCATTGCATTCGACTGCCAGGAAGTGGCACATGTGCCCGACGAGCCGCATGACATAAGCCTGGATGCCATCCTGACAGAAAGCGGCCTTCGCTTTTTTGCCTCTTGGATTGGATAGGGAATGCGGCTGCTTTTTCTGGGTGACATGGTCGGCAAGACGGGACGCTCGGCGGTCTGGGACCGCCTTCCCGGCCTGATCTCCGACCTCAAACTCGATTTCGTCATCGTCAACGGCGAGAATGCCGCCGGCGGGTTCGGCATCACCGAGGACATCTTTCTGGAAACGATCAATGCCGGCGCCGATGTGGTGACGACGGGCAATCACGTCTGGGACCAGAAGGAAGCCGTGGCTTTTGCTGGGCGCCACGATCAATTCCTGCGGCCGGCCAACTATCCGCAAGGCACGCCCGGTCGCGGCTCCGGGCTGTTCTATGCCAGGAACGGCGCGCGCGTGCTCGTCGCCAATGTCATGGGCCGGGTCTTCATGCATCCGGAACTCGACGATCCGTTCAAATCGGCGGAAGTGATCCTCGACGCCTGCCCGCTGAAGGAGCAGGCCGATGCGATCATCTTCGATTTTCATGCGGAAGCGACCAGCGAGAAGCAGTGCTTCGGACATTTCGTTGATGGCCGCGCCAGTTTCGTCGTCGGCACCCACACGCATGTGCCGACGGCCGACGCGCAGATCCTGAACGGCGGCACCGCCTATATGTCGGATGCCGGCATGTGCGGCGACTACGACTCCTCCCTCGGCATGGACAAGGAAGAGCCGCTCAACCGCTTCATCTCCAAGATGCCGAAGGGCCGCATGGAAGCCGCCAGCGGGCCGGCGACGATCTGCGGCGTCGGCGTGGAGATTTCCGACAGCACGGGCTTGGCCGAAAAGATCGCGCCGCTCAGGCTCGGACCGCGGCTGGCCGAGACAGTGCCGGAGTTCTGGCGCTAGCCTCTACCCACCGCCAACACGCAATCGTGAGCATCCCTCGTCTGGACCGCTGCGACCTCATGCCGCATCCTCCCGCCGCTACTTTCAAAGTGGTAGAGCGCCGGAGGGCCGGTATGAAGCCGCAATATCTCGTCCTCGCTATCGCGTGCCTTACGGCCTTCGCTGCGGCAGATCCTGCCGGAGCGCAGGAACAGCGAACACCCGTCAGCCACTGCCAGGCAATCGCTAAGAATATCCCCAAGGTCACCTTCGCCAGCTTTTCCGGCGCCGCGCCGCTGACGCCTGCCGTCTCCGAGGGAGAAGAGGTCAAATTCACCTTCCTCGGCCATTCCACCTTCGAGATCAACACCCCTGGCGGCATCGTCATCGCGACAGACTATAATGGCTGGTACAGGCCGGCGACGATGCCGGATGTCGTGACCATGAACAAGGCGCACACGACCCACTTCACCTTGGCGCCCGATCCAGGCATCAAACATGTACTGCATGGCTGGAGCGATATTCCGGGCGAGAAGGCCAACATCAATCTCGTCGTCGGCGATGCCTATATCCGCAATGTCCCCACGGATATCCGCTTCAGCTACGGCCTCGGCGGAGCGCATGAGAATGGCAATTCAATCTTCATTTTCGAGATCGCAGGTCTGTGCATCGGCCATCTCGGCCACCTGCACTACGAACTGACAGATGTCCAATATACGGAGATCGGCCGCCTCGACGTCGTCATGGTTCCTGTCGATGGCGGTCTGACCATGGGCGCCGACAGCATGAGCCGCGTCATCAAGCGGCTGCGCTCGTCACTTATCCTGCCGATGCACCGGCGCGGCCCGCCGGTCGAAGCATTCGTCTCGATGTTCGGCAAGGATTTCGACGTCGCCTATGCCCCTGACGACAGCGTCACCGTCTCCATGCGGACGCTACCGAAAAGGCCGCTGATCTATGTGCTGAAGGGTGTGCAGTAAAAAGCCCGGCGGTTTGCTTCCGGGCTTCGGCGCGTTAGGCGAATTGCAGGTGACGCTTGATGCCGACATCAGGCACCTTGTCGTCATCGAGATTGGCCTTGGCAATCTCCCAACCGAATTTCAGCTTGTTGCCCGTCGAGACCCATATCTCGGCATCGTCGACATGCAAAGCAAGCATGGTGAGCTTCGGATCCTTCTTGCCACCATCATACCAGGCAGCGACGATCGAACTCCAATATTCCTCAATCTTGGCAGGGTCGGGACGCACATCGATCACACCGGCAAGGCAGGCGTGATAATCGTGATCCTTGCCGATGACGCAGAAATGCGCGCGGCTGCCGGGCTTGATGGCGCGGACGATATCGGCATCGGTCTTGGTGTAGAACCAAATCGTATTGGTGGTGGGATCGGCATGCGGCGCCATCGGCTGCATGTGCATGTCGAGCCCGGAAATTCCGAGCATGCCGGCATGAACATCGTTGACCTGATCCCAGAGCTGACGTGCTGGCTGTTCCTGCGCATCGCTGAGACTTGCCATGACCGTTCCTTTCCGTTGGATGGAGTTCTTGAAACGTCATCCCCTCACCTTTGTTCCAAACTGCTTTTTCCTTGAAAGGGTGCGGTTTCGCTCTTATAAGGCGGCCCATTCCGAACAATGAGACGTGAACAGGGGTGCCATGGCTGGCCATTCACAGTTTAAAAACATCATGCACCGCAAGGGCCGTCAGGATGCCGTGCGGTCGAAAATGTTCTCCAAGCTTGCGCGCGAAATCACCGTAGCCGCCAAGGCCGGCCTGCCCGACCCGATGATGAACGCCCGTCTTCGCCTGGCGATCCAGAACGCCAAGGCCCAGTCCATGCCGAAGGACAACATCGACCGCGCCATCAAGAAGGCAGCTGGCGCCGACGGCGAAAACTATGACGAAGTCCGCTATGAGGGTTACGGCCCCGGCGGCACGGCGATCATCGTCGAGGCCCTGACCGACAATCGCAACCGCACCGCTTCCAACGTCCGCTCGATCTTCACCAAGGCCGGCGGCGCTCTTGGCGAAACCGGTTCCGTTTCCTTCTCCTTCGACCATGTCGGCGAAATCACCTACAAGCTTTCCGTCGGCGACGCCGACAAGGTGATGGAAGCCGCGATCGAAGCCGGCGCCGATGATGTCGAGACCGACGAAGAGGGCCACTACATTACCTGCGCCTTCGAAGCCCTTGGTGAGGTCTCGAAAGCGCTGGAATCCGGCCTCGGCGAAGCCGAAACCGTCAAGGCAGTCTGGCGCGCTCAGAACAATGTGCCGGTGGACGAAGAAAAGGCCCAGTCGCTGATGAAGCTCATCGACAGCCTGGAAGACGATGACGACGTGCAGAACGTCTATTCCAACTTCGAGGTCTCGGAAGAAGTGCTGGCCAAGCTCTCCGCCTGATTCTCTTAAAACGATCTTCTATGGAAGAACCCGGCGGTGACGTCGGGTTTTTTGTGCCAAGCCGCTCGTTGCGAACCTATGCGGCCACCCGCATGAAGTTTCCGAGGCCCGCGAACAGTTCCACCGATCTCAGCCGCGTCTCGATATCATGGATCGGCATGGAGATGATCACCTCGTCGGCCTGTGTTTCCTTGAGAAACGCCGTCAGTTTCGCCTCCGCCGTCGTCGGCGACCCGACCACGGCGTAACGCAGGGTGTGTTCGACATTCATCTTCTCCATCGGCGACCAGAACCCCTCCATATCGGCCAGCGGACGCGGGAACGGGCCGCGGACATTGCGGCGCAAGTTGACGAATTGCTGCTCGGCGGAGGTGAAATGATAGCGCGCCTCCTCATCCGTCGCCGCCACCGAGCCCATGACGCCGACCATCACATAGGGCTTGTCGAGCGTCGCCGAAGGCTGGAAGCGGTCGCGGTAGATCGCGATCGCGTCGAGCAGCATGTCGGGCGCGAAATGCGAGGCGAAGGCATAGGGGAGCCCAAGCATCGCGGCAAGCTGGGCGCTGTAGAGGCTGGAGCCGAGCAGCCAGATCGGGATATGCGATGAATTCCCCGGAACCGCGAGGATCGCCTGGTTCTCGACCGGCGTACCGAGCAGTTGCTGCAGTTCCACCACATCGTTCGGAAAGCTGTTGGCGGCGGCCTCAAGGTTGCGACGCAGCGCCTGCGCCGTGCGCATATCCGTTCCCGGTGCGCGCCCGAGGCCGAGATCGACGCGGCCGGGGAAGAGCGCCTCAAGCGTGCCGAACTGCTCGGCGATGACGAGCGGCGAATGATTGGGCAGCATGATGCCGCCGGAACCGATGCGAATGCGCTTGGTGGCAGCGCCGACATGGCCGATGACGACTGATGTGGCCGCGCTGGCGATCCCCGGCATGCCGTGATGTTCGGCAAGCCAGAAGCGCTTGTAACCGAATTCCTCGGCCTTGCGAGCCATCCGCGCCGAACTCTCGAGCGACTGGCTAACGGTGCTGCCGTCGGCAACGGGGGAAAGGTCGAGTATGGAGAAGGGAACCATGGGAAACCTGCCGGCCAGTTGAAGGATGCAGCCTATGTAGGTTCGCGCCCGCACCATTCCAAACCGTGCGTGCAAAGAAAAAGGGCCGCGCCAGCGCGACCCTTTTGCCATACCGTCAGCTAGTGGTTACCGGTCAGATAGTGGTTACCGGTGACGGCGCAGCACGTGCACCTCGGCGCTGGACTGGTGGTGGCCAGACGGCAGCGTGAAATTGCCGAGCTGGCGGTCCATTTCCAGGGCTTCCGTCGCCAGCCTGTGGATCGCCGCCGTCGTTTCCTCGACCATCGAGGCATTCTGCTGCGTCATCGCGTCGAGTTCGGCCACAGCGCTGTTGATCTCCCGCAGCGTATCGGCCTCCTCGCGGGTCGCACCCATGATGTCGTGGATCTGCCCGTTGATCGCCTCGACATGGGCGCCGATGCCGGTCAGCGCCACTCCAGCCCTTTCCACAAGCGCCACACCGCTTTCGACCTCATGCGTCGATTTCTGCAGCAGGCTGGAGATCTCCTTGGCCGCGCTCGACGAGCGCTGGGCGAGTTCGCGCACTTCCATGGCGACGACAGCGAAGCCCTTGCCCGATTCACCGGCGCGCGCTGCCTCGACGCCGGCATTGAGCGCCAGGAGGTTGGTCTGGAAGGCGATGTCGTCGATCACCGAGATGATCGTGTTGATCTGGCGCGAGGAGGCCTGGATCGCCTCCATCGCCGCAATCGTCTCGCGCATGATCTGGCCGGAGCCGGTCGTCTCCTTCTTGGCGTCGCGGGCGATGCGCTCGGCCTGTTCGGCCCGCTCGATCTGCCGCCGGACGGACTGGGTGATGGCGCTGATCGCATTCGCCGTCTCGGTGATCGAGCCGGCCTGGCGCTCGGTGCGCCCCGCGAGCTCGTCGGCGCCGGTGCGCATTTCCTCGGAGCCGGCGCGCACCGCCATCGAATTTCCACCGATGGCCGTCATGGTTTCGCTGAGCGTCGCGAGCGCCTCGTTGAAATTGATGCGCAGGCTTTCGAGCTCGTTCGGGAAGCGCGTATCGATCTGATAGGCAAGATCGCCGCTGGCCAGATGATGCAGGCCTTCGTCGATCGCTTCGACCACCTGCTGCAGCGTCTTTGCCTCGGCCTCGCGCTCGGCCAGATTCTGCTGGCGATCCTGCTCGGCCTGCAGGCGCGTCTCTTCGCTGGCGGCTTCCAGTTCGCGGCTTTCGATCAGCGACTGCCGGAAGCGGGCGAGCGCATTCGCCATCGTGCCGATCTCGTCCTTGCGGTTCAGGCTGCCGATCTCGCTGTCGAGCTTGCCGTCGGCGACGTCGCGGGTCACACCGGCAAGCCGCGCAAGCGGCGAGAACAGGAAATTGGTGACCAGCCCGGTGGCGACTGCCATGACGACGAGCACGCCGATGCCGATCATGGTTAGCAAAGTGGCGATCTCGATCGAACCGGCATTGAGCTCACTGAGCAGCACGCTCTCGACGACAAGGAAACGGTCGCCGCGATAGTCAATACCGCGGACATAGGCGCGGGCCGCCCCATCCGCTCGGCTGAAATCGGCAACCGTCATCGCCGAACTGGCAAGCGCGTCCTTGATGAAAGTGAAGGGTGTCGCGTCGAGCGTCGCAAGCCTGCCGTTCGCGTCGAGCCCGATGGCCGACCCATCGCCGGAAACTATCGCCGCCCGCGCCGTGCTGCCCTGGACGATGCCTTTGGCAAGGATGCCGGTGACGATGTCGTCGCGCACCTTGAACAGGATGATGCCCTTGGCCGCCCCGAGCTTGACGATCGGCACGGCATAGAAGATCGCCGAATTGCCGCTGGCGGCATCGACGCGAAGGCCGGAAAAACCTGTCGGTGCGGCGTCATCGGTCGCTTTGGCGGTATTCTCGATTGCCTTGGCGAAAGCGATACCGGCGCCGGTTGGCTTCCACGCGTCCGTCTTCAGATTCTCGGCGAAGTCGTCTTGCTTCTTGTAGGAATAGAGGACGGTGCCGTCGAGATCGGCGATCAGCAGATCGCTGAAGGCGGTATCTGCGAGGTCGCGGGCGACTTCGCCCTGCGTCTTCTCGTGGTTCGAATAATAAAAGCCGCTCGGCCCTTCCGGCTTCATCAGTTTCTCGCGCTGATCCGCCGGGTTGGGATTGCTGGAGATGAAAATCTTCTTCAACTCGGCGCGGGCATCGCCGGAGGTCTTCTCGATCGTCTTCCAACCGCTTTTCAGGCTGGTGATCGACATCTGCAGCGCTTCGATGCGCGCAATCGACGTTGCCTGGTTTTCAAGCTGCGTCAGTTGATCCTGCAGCATGTCACCGCGAAAGATCAGCACGCTCTCCTTGGCTTTCAGCGCCTGCTCGTCGGAGATCCGGCTGCTGGCGAAATAGGCAAGCACGTCGATCACTGCGATCGACAGCACCGTCAGCAGAATGAATGTGGCGATGACCTTGAAGGACAGGGATTGAAATCTCTGTGCCATGTACGACGAACCCCTCTGAACACGCCTGCCGGCGTTGGCACGCAGCGCATGCCTGATCGACCGATCTTTTAAACAGAACATCGGGGCTCCTTGCGACACGAGACCCCCTTCGTATTTGACACTAGAATTCAAGCATCTGTTTTAATTCGCGGTAAATGGACCGGCTTAAAACCGAGAATGTTTTTGTTTTGTTCACATATCGGTGGCAGTTATTTCGTAGTCGCTATAGGTTGAAGCATGCAAAATACGATTCGCATCGTCGGCATCGATCCCGGCCTTCGCCGCACCGGCTGGGGAATCATCGACACACTTGGCAATTCCCTGCGCTTTGTCGCCTCCGGAACCGTGACATCCGACGGTGACATGGACCTTGCCTCTCGCCTCTGCCAGCTGCATGACGGCTTGGCGGAGGTCGTCCACACTTACAAGCCGGATGAAGCCGCCGTCGAACAGACCTTCGTCAACAAGGATGCGGTGGCGACCCTGAAGCTTGGCCAGGCCCGCGGCATCGCCATGCTGGTGCCGGCCCGCGCCGGTCTGCGGGTCTCCGAATATGCTCCGAACGCCGTGAAGAAGGCCGTCATCGGCGTCGGCCACGGCGAAAAGCACCAGATCCACATGATGTTGAAGATCCTGATGCCGAAAGTCGAATTCAAAGGCGATGACGCTGCCGACGCCCTGGCGATCGCCATTTGCCATGCCCACAATCGCGGCAGCAACCGGATGCGGGAAGCGCTGGCCGGCTAATCTGTTCTTGACTTGTTCCAACAGTAAGGATAATTCTTACTTCGAAGGAGCAGCAAGATGCGCGTGACGTCCAAAGGCCAAGTCACCATTCCTCGCGATCTTAGAGAGCTTGCGGGCATCGAGGCCAACAGCGAGGTCATCTTCTCGATCGAGAACGGCAAGCTCGTTCTCTCGCCGAAGAACGGCAAGCAGGAGATCGAGGATCGGGGCCGGCTGGACCGTTTCCTGCAGACGATCCGTCGGCTCGAGGGAACTGGCGATCAGGCGATTGATGCCGAAGACCTCATGTCGATGACCCGTGATCGCTGATGGCGACGCTTGTCGATACAAACATACTCGTCGACCTGGCTGTGGCCGGTTCGGACTGGCACGGTTGGTCGCGTCGGAAAATGCTCGACGTCTTTAAAGATGGACCGGTCCTCATAAATCCGATCATCTATTCCGAGTTTTGCGTTCGCTACGACGATATGGATGAAGTCGACCAACTGCTTCCGCAGGATGAATTTCGCCGCGAGAACCTGCCTTGGCCGGCTGCCTTCGCCGCGGCGCAAGTCTTCCGGCTTTACCGTCACGCCGGCGGCGGACGCGAACAGATATTGCCTAACTTCTTCATCGGCGCCCATGCGGCGATAAGGGGCTACAAGATTTTGACCCGCGACCCCAGCGGATACCGATCTTATTTTCCCTCCGTTGAACTTATCACGCCCGAAACCCACCCTTGAGAGACCGCGCCCTATGATCGGCAAGCTGAAAGGCACAATAGACGAGATCGGCGAAGACTATGTGCTCGTCGATGTGCACGGCGTTTGCTACGTCGCCCATTGCTCGGCCCGCACCCTGTCCAAGCTTGGCTCGGCCGGTGAGGCCTGCGTACTGTTCATCGAAACCTATGTGCGCGAGGACCAGTTGAAACTGTTCGGCTTCATGACCGCCTTGGAGCGGGAATGGTTCAATCTGCTCCAGAGCGTCCAGGGCGTCGGCGCCAAGGTGGCGCTCGCGGTGCTCTCGACGCTGACGCCGGGCGAACTCGCCAATGCGATCGCCCTGCAGGACCGCGCCGCCGTCTCCCGCGCGCCGGGCGTCGGCCCGAAAGTGGCCATGCGTCTCGTCACCGAACTCAAGAACCGGGCGCCGGCCTTTGCCGGAGAAGCGATCAACATCGCCCTCAAGCAGGAGCTCGGCGAAGGTGTCGCGGCCGCACCCGTTGCCGACGCGGTTTCCGCCCTGACCAACCTCGGCTACAGCAGAGACCAGGCGGCAAATGCGGTTGCCGCGGCGATGAAGACGGCCGGCGAAAACGCCGATAGCGCCAAGCTGATCAGGTTGGGCTTGAAAGAACTGGCGCGGTGAAGCCAGGAAAACCGATGATTGGATGTCGAGGCGGCCGATTTTTGGTGTATTGCTGTGACAGGTTTCAAAACGGAATGAGAGCATGAGCGAACCCGCCCGCCTGATATCGCCGGAAAAGCGGGGCGAAGATCTCGACATCACCCTGCGCCCGCAATCGCTGGACGAGTTCACCGGCCAGGCCGAAGCCCGCGCCAATCTCAAGGTCTTCATCGAGGCGGCGAAGAACCGCGGCGAGGCACTGGACCATGTGCTCTTCGTCGGTCCGCCCGGCCTCGGCAAGACGACGTTGGCGCAGATCATGGCGAAGGAACTCGGCGTCAATTTCCGCTCGACGTCAGGCCCTGTGATTGCCAAGGCCGGCGATCTCGCCGCCCTCCTCACCAATCTCGAGGAGCGAGACGTGCTCTTCATCGACGAGATCCATCGCCTCAACCCGGCCGTCGAGGAAATCCTCTATCCGGCCATGGAAGATTTCCAGCTCGACCTGATAATCGGCGAAGGCCCTGCCGCCCGCTCGGTAAAAATCGATCTCTCGAAATTCACCCTGGTGGCGGCTACCACCCGTCTCGGTCTGTTGACGACGCCGCTGCGTGACCGCTTCGGCATCCCGGTGCGCCTGAGCTTCTACACCGTCGAGGAGTTGGAACTGATCGTGCGCCGCGGCGCGCGGCTGATGAACCTGCCGATGACCGAAGAGGGCGCTCGCGAAATAGCAAGACGCGCCCGCGGCACGCCGCGCATCGCGGGTCGGCTGCTGCGGCGCGTGCGCGACTTCGCCGAGGTGGCAAGGGCCGAGGCGGTGACGCGTGAGATCGCCGACGAGGCACTGACCCGCTTGCTCGTCGACAATGTCGGCTTCGACCAGCTCGACAAACGTTACCTCAACATGATCGCCGTCAATTTCGGCGGCGGCCCGGTCGGCATCGAGACCATCGCCGCCGGCCTTTCCGAGCCGCGCGACGCGATCGAGGATATCATCGAGCCTTACATGATCCAGCAGGGTTTCATTCAGCGTACGCCGCGCGGCCGTGTTCTGACCGCAATCGCGTGGAAACATCTCGGAATGCAACCGCCCAAGGAAATGGAGGCTGCGCAGTTCCGGCTGTTCCAGGAGGACAACTGAGTGATCACCCGCCGCGGATTTTTCAAGGTTCTTGGCGGCGGCATTGCAGGCGTCATGTCGCTTGGTGGGTACGCCTTCGCTTATGAACCGCTGGCGCGGCTCGGCATTGCCCGTTACCGGTTGACGCCGCCGGGGTGGACACCGGGGCTGAAGCTCCGCGTCGTCGCGCTCGCCGATATCCATGCCTGCGAACCCTGGATGTCGGCAAGCCGCATTGCCGCGATCTGCCACAGGGCCAACGAGCTCGAAGGCGACGTCACCCTCCTTCTCGGCGATTACGCCGCCGGCATGAATATGGTGACGCAATATGTGCATTCCAGCCAATGGTCGAAGGCGCTCGCCACCCTGCAGGCCCCCCTCGGCGTCCATGCGATCATGGGCAACCACGACTGGTGGGAGGACAGGACCGCCCAGAAGAACGGCGGAATGGAGACATTTGGGCACCGGGCGCTTGGCGATGTCGGTATCCCTGTCTACGGCAACCGCGCCGTCCGGCTCGAAAAGGATGGCCGCGGCTTCTGGCTCGCAGGCCTCGAAGATCAGCTGGCGCTATTGCCCGGAAGGAGATGGGGCCGCACGCATATGCTCGGCCTCGATGACCTCGAGGGAACGCTGACTCAAGTGACCGACGATGCCCCCGTCATCCTGCTCGCCCATGAGCCCGACATCTTTCCGCGCGTGCCCGAGCGGGTGTCGCTGACGCTGTCTGGCCACACCCATGGCGGACAGATCCGCTTCCTCGGCCGTTCGCCGATCGTCCCCTCGCGTTACGGCAATCGCTACGCTTATGGCCATATTGTCGAGGAGGGCCGCAATATCATCGTCTCCGGCGGCCTCGGCTGCTCCATCGCACCGGTGCGCTTCGGCGTGCCGCCGGAAATCGTCGTGATCGATCTCGGATAGAATGACATGAGCAAGCGCACTCTCATCCGCCTGACGGCAGGCGCTGAGCGTTTCAATTACCGTATCGCCGGCCTCGGCTTTCGCGACGGCCACGTGCTCGTTCATCGCGCCGTGCATGAGCCTTTCTGGACCTTTCCGGGCGGCAGGGCGGAAATCGGCGAGACGTCGGAGGAAACGCTGAAACGGGAGATGGTGGAAGAACTCGGCCTCGAAGTCACCGTCTCCCGCCTGCTCTGGGTCGTCGAGAACTTTTTCCGCTATGAACAACGCGACTGGCACGAACTCGGCCTCTATTACCTGATGGACATCCCCCCGGAATTCCCCTTTCAGCCGGGTGAAATCATCCACCGCGTCGAAGACGGTGACAACCACCTCGAATTCAAATGGGTGCTTGCGACGCGCCAGGCCCTGACCGACCTCGACATCCCGCCCTATTTCATCGCCGATGAGATCGAGAATCTGCCTGTCGCCCCCCGTCGTCTCGTCTGGCGGGACGGCAATCTCGATGAGAAGAACTGACGCAAGCCAGTCCGAAAGCGCGCGAAGAGGAGATGCGCCGATGCCGACCTTCGATCCCATCAGGTCATTTCGCAAGCTCGCCTATAACAACGCCCTTGCCAACCACCGTCTGCTTCAGGCCTGCACGGCATTGAAGCCCGGCGAATTCGAAGCGCCGCGCACCAGCTTCTTCCCCTCGATCAAGGAAACCTTGAACCACATCATCACGGTCGACTGGTTCTATGTCGACGGCCTGGAAGGCGGCACGCTCGGCTACCAAGCCTTCGAGATCGACGAACCGTTCGATGATATTTCATCGCTGGCGCAAGCTCAGGCCAGGGTCGATCAGCGCCTGGTCGCACTTTGCGAGGCTCTAACGCCGGAAAGGCTAGTGTCGGCCGTCCGCCTCCATCGCGGCGACCGCATCCAGGAAGAGCGGATGGACGACGTCCTCGCCCATCTCTTCCAGCACCAGACGCATCATCGCGGCCAGGTGCATGCAATGCTCTCCGGCACCAGCGTGGCTCCGCCGCAGCTCGACGAATTCATTGTCGCCGGCGACGCGCGGTTCCGCGGTGAGGAACTCGCCGAGCTCGGATGGAGCGAAGAAATGCTGATGCGTTAGAGCCTTTCCTGGTCAGATTGAAGCATTCTGTTGGCTCAAACGGAGTCGGATGGTCGACCGGCCGGCGCGTCGTAGCAAAGCTCCACGGCCAAGCCGGCCGGTCGATCAGCCGGCCCGTTTCAGCCAACCCTCCCGCAGATTTGCCAGGCAAATCTGCAAGACTTGGGAATCGCCGGACGCACTTATCGCTTCGCCACGGCGAAGCGGTGCGGCCGGTGGGCCGGGCATCTCTCCGCCAGGATCAGAGGCGATCGGCTTGAGCGTACCAACGGGTATGCCCTTCGCCAATCGCCTCTGCCCTGACGAAAACCGGCTCCGGCAGAATGCTTCAATCTGACCAGGAAAGGTTCTAATTCCGCAGCCGCTTTTTCAGCCCGTCGATGATCGTCTTGGTGAGAAGATCGTAATTCTCGTCGAAGTGATGGTCGCCGGGCAGTTCGACCACCTCCGCGCCGCTATCTTTCACCGCCGGACAGGCGACATCGTCATCGTCGTCCTTGCCATAGATGCATTGCACGAGTTTCGGATCGATATTCTTCAGATCGGCGACGGGATCGCCTCCAGCCCCTTCCGTCTTCTGGCCAAGCCAGCCGAGAACGGAGATGACGTAGTCGACCTGGTGCGAGAGCGACAGCAGCGACAATTGCGCCACCGCCGACTTTTCGGCCGGCTTGAGGAGCTGATAGGTGGCAGGCACAACGTCCGCGCCGAAGGAATAACCGACGAGCAGCACATGCTTCACCTTCCACTGCTTCCGGTAGAAATCGATGATCTTCGAAAGATCGGTGGCCGTCTCCTCCGGCTTGCGCTCCGACCAGAAATAATGAAGCGAATCGACGCCGACGACCGGAATGCCTTCCTTCTGCAGCGTGCCGCCGACCTCCTTGTCGATGTCGCGCCAGCCGCCGTCGCCGGAATAGATCACCGCCATCGTATCGAGGGCAGGCGTCGCCTCCAGGATCGCCAGCGGCAGTCCGAGCGGATTGCCGAAGGCGCCGGAGGCGGTAACGAGATCGTCAAGCGTATCGGCAAGCACCGTCTGCGCGTCGTCGGTGGAATCGCGAATTTCGATTGCGGAATGGGTCTTCTTCAGTGCCTCGACATGCGCCCGGCCGTCCTTGTCGGCCTTGGGCGTGAAGACTGACACAACAGGATCCGGCAGAGGCCCCTCGCTGAGGCCATACACCGTGCGTTGGCCGGCCACCTGCTTGGAAGCCGGCGTGCAAAGCTCCTTGGCAAGCGGAATGCCGGCGGCCGGATCGACGGCAAGCGTTTGGCCGATCGTCGCATCCGGCGTCTGCGCGGCGATCGCCAGCGCCAGGGCTCCGCCCTCGCCGATGCCGGCAACGATCGGCAAGTGATAGGCGTTGTTGCCGGTCGCACGCTGCACCTGCTGGCTCAGCGATTCGATATCCGAAACCATGTAGAGACAGCCGTCATTGAGGCCGACATCGTAGCGGTCAAGCGCCTGGATATAGGAGGGAAAATCGACGCCGATGACGACGGCGCCTTCAGCGACCAGCCTGTCGGCCTCCCCCTTCTCATAGTCGCCCCAGCCGGCGGCATCCGAGATCAGCATCACCGTGCCCTTCACCTCTCCTTCCGGCAGGAAGATGTGCGGCGACGGGATGAGCCCGGTTTCGAAGCTCTGCGTGGTCTCCTCGGCGGCATCAGCCGATGCGGCCGCGAGCATGCAGGCGCATGCCGTGGCAAGTAGGATTGTCCTGATCATTTTCTCACTACCCCTTTCAATCCGCCCCCGATCAGAAATGTCGCGTCCATCAACGCGATCATCGGATTGCCCCCTCCGGAGACCGCAAGATAGCGCGGTTGCCAGTGCGGATGAAATTTTGATTTGAATGCCCGAAGGC
Organism: Rhizobium sp. BK456; assembly: GCF_014194045.1. Lineage (NCBI taxonomy): Bacteria > Pseudomonadati > Pseudomonadota > Alphaproteobacteria > Hyphomicrobiales > Rhizobiaceae > Rhizobium > Rhizobium sp. BK456. The sequence goes on along the minus strand of NZ_JACIAO010000006.1, from coordinate 317,718 downwards.
CTTTGAAGTTGTAGAAGCGCTCGCCGTGTTCGAAAACGGTGCTGCCGATGCGGTCCCAGACGGGCGCCGCCTCGCGTTTCGACATGCCGGAGAGAGGCGCCATGCCGAGATTGAAGTGGGTGAAACCCTGGCCGCGCAGATATTCCATGATCTGCACGAAGAGAAAGTCCATCGAGCCCTTCGGCGCGTCCGGCGAAAAGCGCATGAGATCGATCGTGCCCTCCTGCCTGGATTCGGTGACGAGGATATTGGCGAAGGCGACGATCCTGCCGTCCTTTTTCAGAATGCCGACCGGCTGGGAAGAGACGTAATTGGGATCGAAGGCGCCGAGCGAAAAACCCTTTTCCTTTGCGTTGTGATGCTCGAGCCAGGCCGTCGAAACGGCGGAGAGATCATCGATGACCGAGGGCACGTCCTCAGGTTCGACAACGGCAAATTCCAGCCCGTCGCGCTGGGCGCGGCTCGCCGTCTGGCGAAGGTTTGCCCATTTGCCCCCCTTCATCTCGAAGGTTCGAAGATCGGTCACGGCCAGTTCGCCGAGCTTGAAGGCGCGCAGGCCGGCATCGGCGCAATGGGAAAGCAGCGACGGCGAGATCTGATAGAACACGGCCCGGCAGCCGGCGGCGCGCGCTGCTTCGACGAAACGCCAGACAAGCTCCTGCCCGGCGCGATGTTCGCCGACCGGGTCGAATAGCGCGATCCAGGAACGGCCCTGCCGGCCGTACATGATGAAGGCGTCGCCCTTTTCCGAGAACATGATGCTCTTGTCGCCCATGCGCACTAGATTGGCGTCGGCATTGCCCTGCTTGCCGACGATCTCGACGGCACGCGCCAGCGCCTCCTCCGTCGCCGGTTCCGGCCGGAATGTCGCCGGCCGGAGCAGGCTGAAGATGGCGATCGCCGACGAGATGATGGTGATGCCGAGGACGGCGCGTAGGCCCCGCGGCGCTTCGGCGGTGAACTCGAACTGCCACCAGAGCTGGTTGCTGTATTCGACATCGCGATAGACGAAGAGCAGGATGACGACGGCGCCGACGACGATGACCGCGATCGCCATCAGCCAGGACGCCGTCAGCGCCTGGTTGAGCAGCGAGGCATGGCGGGTAAAGAGCCGCCGGCTGACGAAGAGCCCGAAGATGAGGAAGGCAAGAAAGGCGGCTTCGACGAGCGCGATCGCTTTCAAGAGCGACAAAGTCAGTGCCGCAAGGGCCGAAAATACCGCCACCCACCAGGCGCCGTCGAGTCGCTGGCCGAGGCCGCGCGCAGCAACGACGAGCGCGAGCCCGAGCAGGCTGGAAAGGAAATGCGCCCCTTCCACCATCGGCAGTGGCAGATAGTTGGAGAGGAATTCGAGGTTCTGGTCCGGTGTCGGCGTGACGCTCGAAAAGATCAGCATGACGCCGAGCAGCAGCGCAAGCGCCGATAGCAGCTGCGGCATCAGTCGTCCGCCAATGCGCCGGACGCTGGAGGCGGCCGGATGGTCGACGAAACGGCGCAGCTCCGTCGCCGAAACCGCAAGCACGGCGATCAGCAGCGGCAGCACATGATAGATCAGCCGATAGAGCACTAGCGATCCGAGCACCGCATCAATGTTCACCGCGCTGCCGAGCGAGGCGATGATCACGGTTTCGAACACGCCGAGCCCGGCCGGAACGTGGCTGAGTACGCCGAGACCGACGGCGATCGCATAGACGGCCAGGAAGACCGGCCAGCCGATGGCCGTCTGCGGCAGCAGCACGTAAAGCACGGACGCCGAGGCGGCGATATCGAAGGCGGTGACGAGGAACTGCCGTGACCAGGTGCGCGAATCCGGCAGGCGGATTGCCACAGGGCCGAGATCGAGTACGCGGCCATCACGGCCGATGATCATCACTGCACTCAGAATGGCAACGATCGAGCCGGCGATCAACCGCAGCAGGAAGGGGCTGACCCCGATTAGCGGGCCGATCTCGTCGGCGATGATGATGAGGGCGATCGCGCCGACTCCGGCAAGCCCGAGACCGAAGGAAAGCGTGACGAAGGCGATGATGCGGCCGATATCTTCGGGCGAAAGCCCGAGACGCGTATAGGCGCGGTAGCGGATCGCGCCACCCGAAAGCGCACCGAAGCCGGCGGTATTGCCAACCGCATAGGCACTGAACGCCGTCAGCGCCACATGCGGAAAGGGCAGCTTCTTGCCGATATATTCGATGGCGTTGAGATCGTAGAAAACCAGCGAGAGGAAGCTGAGTGCGGTGAAGAACAGGGCAAGCAGGATGGCGCTCGGCCTGGTCGCCGCCAGCGCATCGACGACATCGTCATAGCGCACTTCGTTGGTGAGCTGCATGATCGCGTAGCCGACGAGGCAGAAGACCACGAGTGTCGCCGCTGCCGTCAGCGGTGTCCTGTAACGTCTGAACAAACCACGAAAAGAAAATCCTTCCGCGTCTTCGATCTCTTTCAAATTGTCGTGACCCGACATCTCTTATCCTGCTGCAATTGCCAGCTCGGCGGGAATCATTTTGAAAGACGTAACATGAGAGGCATACAAGCTCTATGAAGACATGCCGCCGCAAACCCAGCCCGCCGCTTGGGCCTCCATCACTCTCAATTGGGGCGAATTTGCGCAGGTGAGCGTAACGGCGCATTGCATTTTCGTAAGCTTCGGACGAGCTTTACCCGCGACGGCGAATTGAAACACAGGAGAACGGTTCGATATGCAGGATGGTCCGGCCCTGATGATGATCGTCCTCGGCCGCCTGTTGCTGGGCGGCCTCTATGTCGCTGGCGGCATTCATCATTTTTTCGTCATCGTGCCGCTGACCGATGCGATCGAAGCCCGCGGCATCCCTTTTGCGAAATGGGTACTGCTTTCCGGCAGCATGTTCCAGATCCTGGCCGGCACGCAGCTGATGTTAGGGCTCTTCGTGACCGCAGCGGCATTCGGTCTTATCCTCTTCACCCTTGCCGCCACTATCATGCTGCTGAATTTCTGGGACATGCAGGGAACGGCCCGCGAAAGCGCGATCAATACCTGGAAAACCAACATGGCGATCATCGGCGGTCTGCTGATCGCCGCCGCCGGCCCGATGTGAAGCGGCTTATGCCGCCGGTTCGCCATTCGCCCGCGCATGGGCGGCGTAGCGCGCCACGGCGGCATCCACCTCCGCATCGCGATCACCCGCCACCTGCACTGTCGGCACGGCGAATTCGATGCCGTTTTCCTTGAAGGCGTTGCGGATCATCGCCAGCGCATTGCGGCGGATGACGAATTGCTCGCCGGGCTTCGTCATCATCGACAGCCGGATTTCGATCGCGAATTCGCCGAACTGCTCGACACCCTTCATCTTGAGCGTCTCGATGATATGAGGGCCGAATTCTGGATTTTCGAGCAGCGTCTGGCCGATTTGCTTGATCACCTTCTTCGCCTTGACGAGATCGGTGTCGTATTTGACGTTGAGGCTGATCTTGTCGATCGTCCAGTCGCGGTTGAGGTTCTTCACCGCGCCGAGTTCGCCGAACGGCACCGTCGTCAGCGGCCCGCGATGATGCCTGAGCTTCACCGAGCGCAGGCTGAAAGCCTCGACCACGCCCTTGTGGCTGCCGCTTTCGATATATTCGCCGATACGGAAAGCATCATCCCAGAGATAGAACATGCCGCTGATGACGTCCTTGACGATCGTCTGCGCGCCGAAACCGACCGCCACGCCGACGACACCGGCACCGGCGATCAGTGGCCCGATCTCGATGCCGAGGCCGGAGAGCACCATCAAAACGGCGATGACGGCGATGACGACGGCCAGGATATTGCGGAAGATCGGCAACAGCGTCTGTATCCGTGCGCGTCTGGCCCTCTCCTCATCCGTTGCTCCGCCATCCACGGAAGAATCGAGTAGCTTGCCGTCGATATAGGCTTTGACGACATGCCAGAGCAGATCGGCGGCCAGCAGGATGACGATGCCGCCGATGACGCCGCGGGCGATCTTGTCCACCATGGTCTCGCCGGCAGCCATCGTATCGGCGCCGACGCCGAGCATATGCCCGAGCCAGATGGCAGCAACGGCAATGATCAGCGCCCGCACACCCCGGTCGAGAAGCACGGTCGCAATGCGGCGCGTCGCCAGGAAGCTCGCTTCAGTCTGCTGCAGCGATTTCACCGCAATCGTCGAAACGGCAAGCACGCGCGGCAGCAGCAGTACGTAGATGCCGAGCCAGAGCAGCCAGTTGAAGCCTGCGACCCAAAGGCTCCAAAGCAATAGGAAATAAACGGTGAGCGCCCAGGAGGTCCCGTGACCGCGCTTCTCGTCCTTGTGCGGCCGCGACCAGACCGCTTCGATCGCAATCAGCAGCAGGCCGATACCGAGGATGTAGCCGACGAGGAGCCGCGCACTCGGGGAATAGCCAAGCGGTTCCATCGACTGGATCGCCGCCCAGCCAAGCATGAAATAGATGACGAAGGTCGCGCAGCGGCGGTACCAGAAGAGTGCAACGACATGCCCTGGCATGGTGGGAGCGGTGATGCCCTGCCTCTCCTCCTCGGTCCGCGCCAGCCCGATGAGATCGACCAGCACACCGCCGAGGCAAATGGTGAAGCGTTGGACGATGAGCGCGACGACGCAGACGATCGCGATACTCTGGCTGAGCGGCGGCCAGCCGAGGCTCAGAAGCGCAAGCACCGTTGCCGCCGCGAAGATCAGCGCCGGTATGACCCGCGGCGCCAGATGCATGCCGGCCATCTCGGCCAGTCGACGACGGCGGCGGCGGAAGGCATAACGGGCAAGGCTTTCGACAATCGCGCCGAGCAGGAAGATGGCCAGGAACTGCGCCACCATGCGCGGCCAGCCGTTCGCGGCGATTTCACCTAGCAACAGCGAGGACGCATTGCCGATCTGAAAGGGCAGCGTCATCGCCGCATCTGAGACCATCGCGACGTGCCGGCGGGCATGCTGCAGCAGGCCCGACAGCACCGACATCTGATCCGCAGCCGCCGAACCGCCCGCAGGTGCCGTCGCCATCTGGGTCGACATCCACTGCTTAACTTCGGGCGTCTGCATGAGCTGCATCATCTCACGCACCTGCGCCGGAGGAGCGGCCGCGGCCGGGACTTGCGCCGGCGATGTCTGGGCAAAGCTTGGCGAGATCACCCCAAGAAGTACGATGAGTGCCAATATTCCCGATATGGCGGCCTTCAAGACCCCTGCCCCGTCACGCTCCATCACCGCCCTCCAATGGAGTGTCGGCCGCTTGGACGAAGCAGCCCCGACATTTCCCGTTCGGCAATGGATACTCGCGACCGCTGCCGCCAGCAAGCGGTAGGAACCCCATACCGATGGCTAGAGCCTTTCCTGGTCTGGAAGGCGCCGAAAGCCTCTGGCCTTCAGGATTTCGGAGCCGGCTTTTCCACGTGGCCGCCAAAGCCCGCCCGCATCGCCGACAGAACCTTATTGGCGAATTCGTCGTTATCGCGCGAGGAGAAGCGGCCGTAGAGTGCGGCACTCAGCACCGGCGTCGGCACGCTTTCGTCGATTGCCGCCATGATCGTCCAGCGGCCTTCGCCGCTATCGGAGACACGCCCGGCATATTTCGCCAGCGCCGGATCGGCATGCAGTGCATCGGCCGTCAGATCGAGCAGCCAGGAGGTGATGACGCTGCCGCGGCGCCAGACTTCGGCGACGTCCTGCAGATTGAAGTCGTATTGAAAATGTTCAGGATGGGCGAGCGGCGCGGTTTCCGCATCAGCCTCATGCGAGGCTGCTCCGATATTGGCATGTTTCAGGATGTTGATGCCCTCGGCATAGGCGGCCATGAGACCGTATTCGATGCCGTTGTGCACCATCTTGACGAAATGGCCGGCGCCATGCGGGCCGCAATGCAGGTAGCCCTGTTCGGCGGTGCTCGCCGCAGCCGCTTCGGCGGTGCGGTTCGGCGAGGCTTCCGTTGTGCCGGCGCCGGGCGCCAGTGTTGCGAAAATCGGCGAAAGGTGCTGAACGGTGCCCTTCTCGCCGCCGATCATCAGGCAGTAGCCGCGCTCCAGGCCGAACACGCCGCCACTGGTGCCGACATCGACATAGTGGATGCCCTTGGTGATAAGGTCGGCGCCGCGGCGGATATCGTCGTGGTAATAGGAATTGCCGCCGTCGATGACGATGTCGCCATTCTCAAGCAGCGGCACCAGGTTCGCGAGCACCTTGTCGACGATCGCCGCCGGCAGCATCAGCCAGATCGCCCGCGGATGCGAGAGCTTCGAGACGAACTCTTCGAGCGAAGCACTGCCGGTCGCACCGAGGCCTGCGAGTTCGGCAACGCTTTCCGGCCTGGCGTCGTAGACGACGCATTCGTGACCGCCCCGCATCAGGCGCTGGACCATGTAATTGCCCATGCGGCCCAAACCAACCATGCCAAGCTGCATAATGAAATCTCCTGGAAATCGAGATGAAGTGTCGAATCCGGAAACTAGCACCCGCAGTGTGACAGGCAAGCGAACTCTCGCTCCTCTTGGCGAATGCGACGATTACGCCGCCGATCTCCTTGAAGCCGACTTGCCGGTCAGGCGTCCGGCGCGCTGGCCGGCTCTCCCTTCATTTCGCTGAGGAACATGCCCTCGCGCAGATTGATGCCGTATTCGACGAAAGCCTTCATGCAGCAGAGCATCTGCGTCCAGCCTTCACAGTTGAGATAGGTGCCGCGCCGGCCGGCATCGTCCTCACGCCAGCCGCTCTCGGCGATGGTCACCAGCGTGCCGCCATCTTCGAGCGGCTTGAAGTTCATCTCCACCGACGTCTTATAGGTCTTCTTGTCGTCGCCCGTGCCGCCATCCCAGCTGAGCACGATGCGACTTTCCGGCACGAGTTCGACCACCTCCACCTGGGCGTCCTTCCACCAGGTCACAGTGGTGCCCTTGACCAGCGGCGCGCTCGCCCCGCCGATCGTGGTGAAATAGCTGCTGAGCTTCTTCGGGTTGACGACAGCGTCGAATACCTCTGCGACGGGTCGGCCGATACGGCCTGAAACGCGGATTCCGAGAGACATGGTCCTTCTCCTCTTCTCCATTGTGTGAGTTTCCATTGTACTCGGCGCCATTATGTTATAAAAATATAACATGTCAAGCGAATCGACCGATGACCCCGTTTTCAAGGCGCTGGCGCATCATCGCCGGCGCGAAATTCTCGACCTGCTCAAGGATGGCCCCCGCACGACGGGGGCGCTTTGCGAAATGTTTCCGCAGATGGACCGCTGCACCGTGATGCAGCATCTGAAAGTGCTGGAAGAGGCCGATCTGGTCATCGCCAGGAAGGAGGGCCGCGAACGCTGGAACCACCTGAACAGCCTGCCGATCAAGCACATCCATGACCGCTGGATCAGCGCCTATGCCGGACACGCTCTATCGATCCTCGACCGGTTGAAAAACGATCTCGAAGGCCAGCCGGAACAATGATCCGGCCTGCAACTTTCCTGCACCCCCATGCATAATTTATGCGTTGCCTGGCAATCCCGGCCCTTATAGCCTCCGGCGCCGAAACACTGAAGAGACGGTGCGATGACGATATTGGTGACGGGAAGCGCTGGCCATCTCGGCGAGGCGCTGATGCGTAGCCTGAGAGGTGAAGGCCGGCCGGCGCGCGGCATCGATGTCAAGCCGTCGGCTTTCACCGACATGGTCGGCTCGATCGGCGATCGTGCTTTTGTCAGACAGGCGATGTCGGACATTCGCCACGTCGTCCATGCCGCGACCCTGCACAAGCCGCATGTGGCGACCCATGGAAATTGCGATTTCCTAGACACCAATGTCGGCGGCACGCTGAACCTGCTCGAAGAGGCGATCGCCGCGGACGTTGCAAGCTTCGTCTTCACCAGCACCACCAGCACCTTCGGTGCGGCATTGACGCCGGCCGCGGGCCAGCCGGCCGCATGGATCACCGAGGAGGTACTGCCGGTTGCCAAAAACATCTACGGCGTGACGAAACTCGCTGCCGAAGGCCTGTGCGAACTCTTCGCCCGCAAATCCCGCCTGCCGGTCGTCATTCTCAGGACCTCGCGTTTCTTCCCCGAACGCGACGATGATCCTGATATTCGCGGCGGCTATTCGGCAGAGAATGCACAAGCCAACGAGCTTCTTCACCGCCGCGTCGACATCGCCGATGTGGCCGGCGCCCATCTGCTGGCGCTCGATAAGGCACCGGCAGTCGGCTTCGGCCGCTACATCATCTCGGCCACGACGCCATTTTCGTCGGACGATCTCGCCGAGATCAGGCGCGACGCGCCTGCCGCCGTCGAGCGGTTGTTTCCAGGTGCGGGTACGCTCTATGCCGAGCGCGGCTGGAAGATGTTCCCGAGCCTCGGTCGCGTCTATGTCAACGCCCGCGCGAGGCGGGAACTCGGCTGGCAGCCGCGCTATGATTTTCGTTTCGTGCTCGATTGCCTCAGCGACAAAAGGGAATGGCGCAGCCCGCTGGCGCTCGATGTCGGCTCGAGGGGCTACCACGACGAGGTCTTCACCGAAGGACCTTACCCGGTCGATCAGGCAACGGCCTGAATTGCAGGCTCTCCCGCATAATTCCTTCAATCGGAACCGATTTAAAGATAAAATCATGCAGCACTTCAAAAGTGCTACAACGTCCTTAGCGCGTCCTTTCAGACGCGCGGCGCTGTAGGAGCGTCATCCAGATATCACGATCCCATCCTAGACCGTTAGCCGGGGATATGGGGGACGAGATCCAGGACGTGTTCTCTCTGCGGATCGATCCCAAGGCCGAGGGTGTCATTTGAAGCGGTGTCCAGCCTGCGGGCGGAAGCCGCTGCAGGAACGCTTTGACCGAGAGGGTATTTCATGAACAACGTCAAATCATACGCATCGCGGCTGTTTGCTGCGGTTCTCGCGGCATCCGCCGCCATTCCGGCCGCAGCAAGCGCGGAGAATTCCGCCACCGTCGGCAGCCTTACCTTCGTCAACAAGGGCCTGGTCGGCATCGGCCGCATCCCGGCCAATCAGCGCGACAAATTCGGCGAAACCTTCGGCTCCGGCTCCGGCATGGCGATCGATTCCGCCGCCTGGAGCCGCGATGGCGCCGGTTACAAGGGCACGCTCTACCTGTTGCCCGACCGCGGTTACAACGCCGTCGGCACCGTCGACTATCGGCCGCGCCTGAACACCATTGCGATCGGCCTGACACCGACCGCTCCGGGTGCGGCGCCAGAGAACGGCAAGGAGCAATCCGGGGTCGATGCGAAACTTGTCGATTCCACCCTGTTTGTCGATGACAAGGGCGGCGACATGACCGGCCTCGACCCGGAATCCGGCGTCCGCGCCGCCGCCGGCGACTTTCCGCCGCTGCCGCAGGCTGTAAACGGCAAGATCGCGCTCGACAATGAAGCCATCATCCACATGACCGACGGAAGCATGTTCGTCAGCGACGAATACGGCCCCTATATCTATCGCTTCGCAGCCGACGGTCACCTGCTCTCGGCTACCCAGCCGCCGAAGGCGCTGTTGCCGATGCGCAAGGGCGCGCTGAGCTTCGCCTCCAACAATCCCGGCCCCGGCGTATCCGCTCCGGATCCGAAGGACCCGGAGACCGGCCGCCAGAACAACCAGGGCCTTGAAGGCATGGCGATGGCGCCGGACGGCAAGTTCATCATAGCAGTGCTGCAGTCGGCAGCCCGCCAGGATGGCGGCGATTCCGGCTCGACCCGCCAGAATACCCGCGCCATGATCTATGACGCCGCCGATCCCGATCACCTGAAGCTGGTGCACGAATATGTCGTGCCGCTGCCGGTCTTCAAAGATGCCAAGGACAAGACGGTGATCGCGGCAGAAAGCGAAATCGTCGCCCTTTCCGACAAGACCTTCCTGATGCTTGCCCGCGACAGCGGCAACGGTCAGGGCCTGAAGGGCGACACCTCGCTCTACCGCAAGATCAACATCGTCGATCTCTCCACTGCGACCGATATCGCCGGCAGCAATTTCGATGCCGGCAAGCCGATCGCGCCGAAGGGCGTCGTCGATCCTTCGCTGACGCCGGCGACGCTGACGCCTTTCATCGACATCAACGACAAGGCCGAGCTTACCCGCTTCGGCCTGCACAATGGCGCACCGAACGACAAGAACAACCTGTCGGAAAAATGGGAAGCCATGGGTCTTGCGAGCGTTCTCGATCCGAACCTGCCGGACGACTATTTCCTGCTTGTCGCCAACGACAACGACTTCCTGACGCAGGATGGTTTCCAGGTGGGCGCAGCCTACAAGGCGGAGGGCGGCGCCGACGTCGACACCATGTTCCAGGTCTTCCAGGTCACCCTTCCCGGCTTGAGGAAGTAGCCGTACTCGACGAAGGGCGGACAGCCATTCAAAGTGCTACAGCGTCCTTTGCGCGTCTAGAAAGACGCGCGGCGCTGTAGCCGCCTTCGCCCGCTTGGTCCGGCGTCTTCGCTGAAGATGGAAGGGAAAGTGCGATCCACGGCAACCGATGGATGTTTACGATCCTGGGTGCCTACAAACGTAGGTGGGCGCCGTGTGTCCAGGCCCACGGGCCTGGCCAGGGACAGCTCCCTTTGGATCGAGTATGGCCCCAGGGATTGTGGTTCCTGTCGAGAGGCGCAGACCGCATCGCGATATATAAGGTCGTTTGCGCCGACGCGCCAGTGGCGGCTGCAAGTCGTCCTTATTTAATTGAAGATCAATTGAGTTCGGGGGCTGGCCGGCCGTTCAGCTTGTCGGTGATGCCGCGAATGCGGGATGAAACCTCGCTGAGCGCCGCCGCGAGGTTCTCCTCGGTGCGGGCAGTAGCGGCAAGCACCGTGTCGCGGTTGCCGCGCAAGGATTCGAGTTCGGATTCCAGCCCGGTGACGCGGCGCGTCAGCTCGGCAATCTCGTCCATGATCATGATACCGGCCATGACCGTAATCCTGAGATCGCCGATTTCCCCGAACTGCCCCTTGAGATGGCCGACATAGCGGTCGAAACGGGTGGCGAGATCGGTCAGGTGATCCTCCTGCCCTTCCTCGCAGGCCATGCGATAGGCTTTGCCGTCGATCGTTACCGTCACCTGCGCCATGCCAAACTCTTTCTATAAGAGCATGATGCCGAAAAGTGTGAGCGGCTTTCGGACGACGTCATGCTCTAACTCTTTCAATGAGAACAGGATCTAGATTTTGGGCCAACCTGGCCTGAAACCATCCTGTTCTAGCGATCCAGAACCGCCCGGATCGTTTCCATGGCCGTCACCAGCCGCCGCGATACCTCGCGGTTGACTTCCTCAAGCCGGTTGGCGCGGAATTCGGCCTCATCAAGCTCCTGCGCCAACCGGGAGCGATCGGCGTGCACGCGCCGCACCTCGCCCTCGATCTCGCCCTGCTCGCGCTCCCGCTCGACGCGCATGTCGACGGCGTTTTCGAGACTCGAAATCGCCTGTCTCAATTCGTTGAGCGCTGCTTCCATGGTTTTGCCTGTGGGCATCATGCCTTCCCGATTCCCGCGCAGGATACGCGAATCGGCACGCCGCGCCGGTCCTGCGATTTCAAAAAGGATATGCAGCTCGCCGACGGCCCGTCAATAAATCCTGTCACTTGCCCACCGGCCTATCTTGTGGATGAGCGGTTTAGAGATCCTCGCCCAGCAAGATTTGTCTTTTGTACAATCGCGCGATCAAATGTCAAAAATCGCGGCGACCCGCCCGGATTTGGTGTCCCATTTGTTGACTTGCTAGCGCCAACTGCTATGTGTCTGCCGCTTTCACTCGATGGTCTTGGAGGCTCTAGGCCATCCCCCGACACCCGGAACTTGCGGAAAAGCCATGACCTCTCCCGAACAACATGACCGGATGGCGAATGCGATCCGTTTCCTCGCCATGGACGCCGTCGAAAAGGCGAACTCCGGCCACCCGGGCATGCCGATGGGCATGGCCGATGTGGCGACGGTCCTGTTCACCAAATATCTGAAGTTCGATCCGAAGAAGCCGCATTGGCCGAACCGCGATCGCTTCGTGCTCTCGGCCGGCCACGGCTCGATGCTGCTCTATTCGCTGCTGTATCTGACTGGCTATCCCGACATGACGATCGAGGATCTGAAGCAGTTCCGCCAGCTCGGCTCGAAGACCGCCGGCCATCCGGAATATGGTCACGCCACCGGCATCGAAACGACGACCGGCCCGCTCGGCCAGGGCATTGCCAATTCCGTCGGCATGGCGATTGCCGAACGCAAGCTGCGCGAGGAGTTCGGTTCCGATCTTCAGGATCACTATACCTATGCGATCTGCGGCGACGGCTGCCTGATGGAGGGCATCAGCCACGAAGCCATCGCGCTCGCCGGCCACCTGAAGCTCAACAAGCTCGTTCTGTTCTGGGACAACAACTCGATCACCATCGACGGCGCCGTGTCTCTGTCGGATTCCACCGATCAGATCGCCCGTTTCAAGGCCGTTCACTGGAACACGATCGAGATCGACGGTCACGATCAGGCCGCCATCGCCGCCGCGATCGAAGCCGCCCACAAGTCCGACCGACCGACCTTCATCGCCTGCAAGACGATCATCGGCTTCGGCGCGCCCAACAAGCAGGGCACCCATAAGGTCCACGGCAACCCGCTCGGCGCCGAGGAAATCGCCGCCACCCGCAAGGCGCTGAACTGGGAATCCGAAGCTTTCGTCATCCCGTCGGACGTCCTGGACAGCTGGCGTGCAGCCGGCGCCCGCTCCGTCGATCTCGTCAACGCCTGGGAACAGGGTCTGGCCAAGGCTCCGGCCAAGGCCGAGTTCACCCGCCGTATGGCAGGCGAGCTGCCGGAAGGCTTCGATGCCGCGATCAGCACCTACAAGAAGAAGCTCGCCGAGACCAAGCCGACGGTTGCCACCCGCAAGGCTTCGGAAGACGCGCTCGAGGTCATCAACGGCTTCCTGCCGGAAACGCTCGGCGGCTCGGCCGACCTGACGCCGTCGAACAACACCAAGACCAGCCAGATGCATTCGATCACGCCGACGGATTTCGCCGGCCGTTACATGCATTGGGGCATCCGCGAGCACGGCATGGCTTCTGCCATGAACGGCATTGCGCTGCATGGCGGCCTCATTCCCTATAGCGGCGGCTTCCTGATCTTCTCGGATTATTGCCGCCCGCCGATCCGCCTCGCTGCGCTGATGGGCATCCGCGTCATTCACGTCCTGACGCATGACTCGATCGGCGTCGGCGAAGACGGTCCGACACACCAGCCAGTCGAACAGCTCGCCGGTCTGCGCGCCATCCCGAACCTGATGGTCTTCCGTCCGGCCGACGCCACGGAAACGGCGGAATGCTGGCAGATCGCCGTCAAGACGCACAATCGTCCTTCGGGCCTTGCGCTGACACGCCAGAACCTTAGCCCGGTCCGCACCGAATACAGCGAAAAGAACCTCTGCGAACAGGGCGCTTATACGCTGGCCGGCAATGCCGACGCCAAGGTGACGATCTTCGCCTCCGGCTCGGAAGTCGAAATCGCCGTTGCCGCCCGCGCAGCCCTTGAAGCCAAGGGTGTCACGGTGCGCGTCGTATCGGTTCCCTGCACGGAACTGTTCTTCGAGCAGCCGGACGCCTACCGCAAGGAAATCCTTGGCAACTCGCCGATCAAGATCGCCGTCGAAGCCGCCGTCCGCGAAGGCTGGGATGCTTTCATCGGACCGGAAGGCACTTTCGTCGGCATGAAGGGCTTCGGCGCTTCCGGCCCGGTAAAGGACGTTTACAAGCATTTCGGCATCACTGCCGACGCCGTCGTTGCGGCCGCGGAAGCAAAGCTTTAATGAGGGCGCCTTGAGGCGCTCTCCATCTCCTCAATTCCAGGCCCTTTCTATCGGGCTCTATTCTATCGGGAGTGAATGAACATGACAGTCAAGGTTGCCATCAACGGTTTCGGCCGCATCGGCCGCAACGTTCTCCGCGCTATCGTCGAATCCGGCCGCACCGACATCGAAGTCGTCGCCATCAACGATCTCGGTCCGGTCGAGACCAACGCCCATCTGCTGCGCTACGACTCGATCCACGGCCGTTTCCCTGCAACCGTAAAGGTCGAGGGTGACACGATCATCGTCGGCAACGGCAAGCCGATCAAGGTCACCGCGATCAAGGATCCGGCAACGCTTCCGCACCGCGAACTCGGCGTCGACATCGCGATGGAATGCACCGGCATCTTCACGGCGCGCGACAAGGCCGCCGCTCACCTGACGGCCGGCGCCAAGCGCGTCATCGTTTCGGCGCCTGCAGACGGTGCCGACCTGACAGTCGTCTTCGGCGTCAACCATGACCAGCTCACCAAGGAGCACATGGTCATCTCCAACGCCTCCTGCACCACCAACTGCCTGGTGCCGGTCGTGAAGGTGCTCGATGACGCCGTCGGCATCGACCATGGCTTCATGACGACCATTCACTCCTACACCGGCGACCAGCCGACGCTCGACACGATGCACAAGGACCTGTATCGCGCCCGCGCCGCCGCCCTCTCGATGATCCCGACCTCGACCGGCGCTGCCAAGGCCGTCGGCCTCGTTCTGCCGCATCTGAAGGGCAAGCTCGACGGCACCTCGATCCGCGTTCCGACCCCGAACGTTTCGGTCGTCGACTTCAAGTTCGTCGCCAAGAAGGCGACCAGCGTCGGCGAAATCAACGAAGCCATCCAGGCGGCTGCAAACGGCAAGCTGAAGGGCATCCTCGGCTACACCGACGAACCGCTCGTCTCGCGCGACTTCAACCACGACAACCACTCCTCGATCTTCGCAAGCGATCAGACCAAGGTCATGGAAGGCAACTTCGTGCGCGTCCTGTCCTGGTACGACAACGAGTGGGGCTTCTCCAGCCGCATGTCCGACACGGCCGTTGCTTTCGCCAAGCTCATCTGAGCGCTGTTAAAGCATCGACAGACAAGCGGCCCGGGAAACCGGGCCGTTTTTTGTTGCCATGTCGCAAACGAAACCAGTCTACCCCGGACTGGTATCTTTTCGCTCATGGCCGGGACGAGATCTGTTAGAATAACTCACCTGGACATTCCACAATGCCCAGTTCCTCGCGCCGCATCGGCCACCGGCCAGGCGCGGAACGCCAATACCGTGCGGCAGCGCTGTCGCCAATATGAGAGAGATGGATGGATTATTTTACCGTAGAAATCGCCGGCCGCGCCGTTGCCAGCTTTCGCTCCGAAAATAGCGAGGATGCGACGCATTTCTTCGAGGCGGAAGACTTTCGCGACGACCTGACCATCCTGGAGTCCGAGGGTAAACCCCTGTGGGACCGCAAGGCCGCGCTGAGCCTGCGCAAGGCGACCGCCGAAGAGGCAAGCGAAGTTGAGCATGCCTATGAATTCGACGACGACCCCGAAAGAACAATCGAGGACGAGTTCGTCGTTTTCCTTGTGCCGGTCGCGGATCTGACCGACGAGGGCGAGGACAGCGAAGACTGACACCGGCCTTTGAAGCCACATCGAAGCGACGGCTTCGGTGTGGCGTTGCCGCTCGCAGGCAAGGATCAATCGCGGATTGGCAATCCGCTCGCCAGGCGTGATAGAATGAGGACAGGCCCAGCGCTGCACAATGGCTGAAATGATCCAAGTGGAGGCGATAAATGGCAGAGGCACAAAAACGCTTGTCCCCCACCACCCTCAAACGGCGGCAACGGTTTCACCCCAAGCGGGACGTCAGACCCGCCGTGCTGGCAAAGGCTAATCGTCTGGTCATCTGGGTTGCCGCGTTCATCGGCCTCGCATTTCTCGCCATCATCATCCTTCAGGCAGTATTGGGATAGCGGAGCGGCGGCGGACCGGCAGGAAAAATCCGTGCCTGTCTTTTTTGCCCTGCTCTCGCCTGATTTTCTTATACATTCTTTGTAGAGAATTTCTCCCGTAGCATTCCGTGGCGGTTGGCCGTCCGGCAGCCGTTCAGCAGCATGATGCAGCATCGCGACGAGGTTAAGCCGCAAGGCCTACCCTTCTCTGGCGTTTTGCCGTTTACTGATGGGCCGCCGCGCGTGAGGAGGGGTTGGATGAAGACGGATCGGCCGGGTGGCCGTATTCGTGAAGCAGTCGATGGAAAGGGGTGGGCATGGAAGCGTTCTATATCGTGGTGCTGGTCTCGACGGCGCTCGTGCTTCTTGCCGCTTTTTCAAGCCTGCTCGCCTTCCGGTTCGGCGCCCCGCTGCTGCTGCTTTTCCTGATGATCGGGCTTGCCGCCGGCGTCGACGGCCTCGGCATCGAGTTCAGCAACAATTACCTCGCCTATATTCTCGGCTCCATCGCGCTCGCCGTCATCCTGTTTGATTCCGGCTTCGGCACGCCGATGCATGCCTTCCGGCTCGCGGCCGTGCCCTCGCTGGCGCTCGCCTCGGTCGGCGTGCTGATTACCGCCTCGCTCTTTGCCTTCGCCGCCATGTGGCTCTTGAACTTCACCTGGCTGGAAGGTCTGCTGCTCGGCTCGATCGTCGCCTCGACGGACGCCGCCGCCGTCTTCTTCCTGCTGCGCATCGGCGGCATCAACATCCGCGACAAGGTGCGCTCGACTCTGGAAGTCGAATCCGGCACCAACGACCCGATGGCGATTTTCCTGACCATCGCCCTTGTCGAGGTGCTGGCAAGCGGCGAGCGCTACGCCGGCATCAATATCGGCATGCTCGCCATGTTCGTCCAGCAGATGGGCCTCGGCGTCATTCTCGGCCTGCTCGGCGGCATGATGATCGTGCTGATCGTCAGCAAGCTCGACACCGATCGCGGTCTGACGCCGATCTTCGTGCTCGCGCTCGCTCTTCTCGTCTTCTCCTTCACCGGCGCCGTCGGCGGCAGCGGCTTCCTCGCCGTCTATGTCGCCGGCATTTACGCCGGAAACCGCAAGATGCAGGCGATCGGCACCATCAAGCGCTTCCAGGACGGCATGACCTGGCTGGCGCAGATCATCATGTTCCTGGTGCTCGGCCTGCTCGCCACGCCGTCGCAATTCCCGGTGATCATCGTGCCGGCCATTCTGCTTGCCCTCTTCCTGATCTTCGTCGCCCGGCCGCTGGCGATCTGGCTGTCGCTGCTCCCCTTCGATTACACGCAGCAGGAAATCGGCTTCGTTGCCTGGGTCGGCCTGCGCGGCGCCGTCTCCATTCTGCTTGCCATCATGCCGATCCTCGGCGGATTGGAAAACGGCCAGATCTATTTCAACACGGCCTTCATCATCGTGCTGGTCTCACTGCTCGTCCAGGGCTGGACGATCAAACCCGTCGCCAAGAAGCTCGGCCTGATCATTCCGCCCCGCATCGGCGCGGTCGACAAGGTCGAGGTCGACTTGCCGGGTGCTGCCAATCACGAACTGCTCTCCTACCGCGTCATCAAGGATAGTCCGGTGCTGCGCGGTGAGCGCATTCCGCGCTGGGCCACACCTTCGCTCGTCATCCGCGACGGAAAATCGATGCGCTATCAATATGCCGGGCGGCTGCGCGAGAACGATCTCGTCTATCTCTTCATCGTGCCGAGCTACTCCCGCCTTCTCGACCGGCTCTTCGCCAGCCGTGCGCCTGTCGATGAAGACGATGCCGAATTCTTCGGCGCCTTCGCGCTCTCGCCCGCCCGCCCCGCCGCCGATCTCGATGCCGCCTACGGTCCCGGCCTGCTAAACGAATCCGAAAAAGGCCTGACCATCGCCGAATTGATGCGGCAGCGCCTCGGCGGCAAGGCCGATTATGCCGACCGCGTCCGTCTCGGCTCGATCATCCTGATCGTCCGCGATCTCGATGAGCACGACCATGTCGCCTCCGTCGGCATGTCACTCGAAGCCGTCGAACCGGCCATCACGCTGCCGATCTTCATTAATCTCAAGGACATTATCGAGCGGATCCGCGACCGGTTGAAGGGGCGCCGGAGGCGAGAAGCGGCGGCCTCCGAAGCCGCTCCGAAAACAGCGGTCGGACGCGACGAAGGCACACACGAAAACGGTCGTTGAACGCCTTGCGTCTCGAATGATCCTTGCTATGGTCGGCGCAATTTCCGCCAACCAAGACTGGATCTCCCCATGCCTTCCTTCAAGACCCTCGACGATCTTTCCGACATCCGCGGCAAGCGCGTTCTCGTCCGCGTCGATCTCAACGTCCCGGTCAAGGACGGCAAGGTCACCGATACGACGCGCATCGAGCGTGTGGCGCCGACGATCCTCGAACTGTCCGAGAAGGGCGCCAAGGTAATCCTGCTGGCCCATTTCGGCCGGCCGAAGGACGGCCCGTCGCCTGAACTGTCGCTGTCGCTGATCGCCCCTTCCGTCGAGGAAGTACTGGATCATGCCGTGTCGACGGCCTCCGACTGCATCGGCGAGGCCGCCGCCTCCGCCGTCGCCGCGATGAATGACGGCGATATCCTGCTGCTGGAAAACACCCGTTTCCACAAGGGCGAGGAAAAGAACGATCCCGACTTCACCAAGGCGCTCGCCGCCAACGGCGACATCTATGTCAACGACGCCTTCTCCGCCGCCCACCGCGCCCATGCCTCCACCGAGGGGCTTGCACACCATCTGCCGGCCTATGCCGGCCGCACCATGCAGGCCGAGCTGGAGGCGCTGGAAAAGGGCCTGGGTGATCCCGCCCGCCCGGTGGTCGCAATTGTCGGCGGCGCCAAGGTCTCGACCAAGATCGACCTGCTGATGAACCTAGTGAAAAAGGTCGATGCGCTGGTCATCGGCGGCGGCATGGCCAATACCTTCATCGCCGCCCGGGGCACCAATGTCGGCAAATCGCTCTGCGAGCATGATCTCGCCGAAACCGCCAGGCAGATCATGATCGAGGCGGCGACATCAGGCTGCGCCATCATCCTGCCGGAAGACGGCGTGATTGCCCGCGAGTTCAAGGCGGGTGCCGCCAACGAGACGGTCGATATCGACGCCATTCCCGCCGATGCCATGGTACTCGATGTCGGCCCGAAATCCGTCCAAGCCATCAGCGCCTGGATCGAGCGCGCTTCGACCCTTGTCTGGAACGGCCCGCTCGGCGCCTTCGAGATCGAGCCCTTCGACGCCGCAACCGTCGGCGCCGCGAAATACGCAGCCGAGCGCACCGCGGCTGGCAAGCTCACCTCCGTTGCCGGCGGCGGCGACACGGTTTCTGCGCTGAACCACGCCGGCGTTGCCGACGATTTCACCTATGTCTCCACAGCCGGCGGCGCTTTCCTCGAATGGATGGAAGGCAAAGAGCTTCCCGGCGTCGCCGTCCTCAACGCCGCTCGGTAACCTGCCCCACGCATCGGCCCGACAATCGGGCCGATGCGTCCGTTTAAAATGTTGGCAGCGTCCTTTGCGCCCGCAAAAGGCGCGCGGCGCGGCAAGCCCGATTTGACAGGTTTTACATGTGGATAGACCGCGGCGGCGAAGAGCCTTTCGCGGTCTTTTGCTCACGCGTTGGAAAAATTCCCATTTTTTCAAACGATTGAATTGATTTCAATCGTTTCAGTGACTTAGGCTTCCATTTTCCTCTCTATAAACTTCTGTTATCGCCGTCCTATATTCTTAAACCGCCGATGTTTAATGCTGTGGAGAGAACGAGAATGAGCGAACGACTGGAAGACATTGCAGTGCAGATGGTTGCAGGCGGCCGGGGACTGCTTGCGGCAGATGAATCGACCTCCACCATCAAGAAGCGTTTCGATACGATCAACCTGGAATCGACCGAAAGCAGCCGCCGCGATTACCGCGAGATGCTCTTCCGCTCTGACGAGGCGATGAAGAAATATATCTCCGGCGTCATCCTGTTCGAAGAGACGCTTTTCCAGAAGGCCGCCGACGGCACGCCTTTCGTCGATATCATCCGCGCGGCCGGTTCCATTCCCGGCATCAAGGTCGACACCGGCGCCAAGCCGATGGCCAAATATCCGGGCGAAACAATCACCGAGGGCCTCGATGGTCTCGGCGAGCGCCTTGCCAAGTATTATGACGCCGGCGCCCGTTTCGCCAAGTGGCGCGGCGTCATCGCCATCTCCTCTTCGCTGCCGACCCGCGGCTCGGTCCGCGCCAACGCTCAGGCGCTTGCCCGCTATGCCGCCCTCTGCCAGGAGGCCAAGATCGTACCGATCGTCGAGCCGGAATGCCTGATGGACGGCAAGCCGGGCGACCACAACATCGACCGCTGCGCCGAAGTCACCGAAGCCACGCTGCGCGTCGTTTTTGAAGAACTGGCCGATGCCCGCGTCAGCCTCGAAGGCATGATCCTGAAGCCGAACATGGTCATCGACGGCAAGAACGCCCGCAAGGCCTCGGTCGAGGAAGTTGCCGAGCGCACTGTCCAAGTGCTGAAGCGCACGGTTCCGTCTGCTGTTCCCGGCATCGCCTTCCTTTCCGGCGGCCAGACCACGGAAGAAGCGACCGCGCATCTTTCCGCGATCAATGGTTTTGACCTGCCCTGGCTCGTCACCTTCTCCTATGGCCGCGCCCTGCAGGACAGCGCGCTCAAGGCCTGGAACGGCAAGCCTGAGAACGTCGCCGCCGGCCAGCGCGAGTTCACCCACCGCGCCGAGATGAACAGCCTCGCCGCCAAGGGCAGCTGGAAGAAGGACCTGGAAAAGGCCGCCTGATTTTTCGGCAGCCTTAACTCAGATGAAGAAGGGGCGGCAACACATCGTTGCCGCCCCTTCTTGCATTGTCACGGCGACAAGAAACCGGCTCGCCTCGCCGGAAAATCGTGATTATCCATAGCCGCAGCCGCAACAGGAGCCGCCATGGACACCCTCTCCTACGTCACCGTCGATGTCTTCACCTCCACCCGCTTCGAGGGCAATCCGCTTGCCGTCATCTCCGATGCGCGGGGCCTGAGCGATGCGGCGATGCAGAGGATCGCCACCGAGTTCAACTACTCCGAAGTCACCTTCGTCCTGCCGCCGGAAAATCCTGAAAATTCCGCCCGTGTGCGCATCTTCACCCCGACGATGGAAGTACCCTTCGCCGGCCATCCGAATGTAGGCACAGCCTATGTGCTCGGCCAGCAGGCGGAGATCTTCGGCAAGCCGGTCGGCGAGAAACTGCGCTTCGAGGAAAAGGCCGGCATCGTCGAGGTCAGCCTGAAACGCAACGGCGGAAGGGTCGCGGCAACAGCCATCCGCGCGCCGCAGCCGCTGACGGTCGGCAATACCATCGCCGAGGAAACCATCGCCCGCTGCGTCTCGCTCGAATCTCGCGCCGTCGTCACAACCACCCACGCTCCGGTCTTTGCCTCGGTCGGCCTGAACTTCGCCATTGCCGAAGTGGGCGGGCTTGAAGCGTTGGCAGCCGCCCGTCCCAACCTTGCCGGCTTCCAGGCGGCCGCCGGCCGCCAGACGACGAGCGGCCACGACTTCTCGCTCTTCGTCTATGCCAGAACATCCGAAAATCCGTGGCATATTCGCGCCCGGATGTTCGCACCGCTCGACAACGTGCCCGAGGACCCGGCAACCGGCAGCGCTTCAGCTGCGCTTGGCGCCTATCTTGTCTCACTTGCGCTGGACGCCGACATGAACGTCCGCATTACCGTCGAACAAGGCGTCGAAATGGGCCGGCGCAGTATCATCTCCCTCGATGTCTCGAAATTCCGCGGCACCGTCACCGATGTGGTCATCTCGGGCAGCTGTGTTCCCGTCATGCGCGGAGAAATCATCCTGCAGGACTGACGATCGCAGGCCGACGACAGGCCTACATCAGGAAATCGCGCAAAAGCAGGTCAACTGCCCAGATCCCGAAAGCGATCAGCGCCATCTTCCAGAAATCCGTCCGCCGCCTGAGGCCGGGGAGCCCGAGCGGCTTGATCAGCTGTATCGCCATGGCAAGGATGAGCAGCAAGGCTATCAGCTTTGTCATGCTTTATTTTTTCCATTTTTCGGAATGTCACAGGACGGACATTTTTCCGCGCCAACACAGGTGCTTCGCACGCCGTAAAGATATTCCGGGGCACAATCAATCATCTTGAGGCTGGGCTGACGCAGGTCATGCCTTATGTCCATTCCAATATCACTGAGACCGAGTCTGGGGAAATGAAGAGAAACCTTCTGTCCGTCGCCGCGCTGCTGTTTGGCACGCTCTTCCTTTTCATGGGCAACGGCCTGCAGGGCATCCTGCTTCCCGTCCGCGGCAATCTCGAAGGCTACGCCACCACGACGCTTGGCCTGCTCGGCACCTCATGGGCCGGGGGCTTCGTCATCGGTTGCCTGGTGGCGCCGAAACTGGTGCGCCGCGTCGGCCATGTCAGAGCCTTCTCCGGCTTCATCTCGATCATCGCCATCATCGCCCTGGTGAGCGGCATCATCATCCATCCGGTCTGGTGGGTGGTTCTGCGCGCCGTTACCGGCTTCTCGACCGCCGGCACCTCGATGATCATCGAAAGCTGGCTGAACGAGCGCGCCAGCAACGAGAGCCGCGGCGCGATCTTCTCGCTCTATATCGGCATCACGCTGCTCGGCGTCGTCGGCGGCCAGATGATGATCCCGCTCGAGGACGTGCGCACGCCGGTGCTGTTCATGATCTGCGGCATTTTTTATTGCATCGCCATGCTGCCGACAACGCTTTCGACCGCCGCTTCGCCACAGCCGCTGAAGGCTGTCCGCCTCGACCTGCCGGCGCTCTATCGCAATTCGCCGGTCTCCTGCCTCGGCATCCTGCTCGTCGGCATCGCCAACGGCGCATATGGCACGCTCGGCGCCGTCTTCGGCGCCGGCGCCGGCCTCTCCGACACCAGCATCGCCATCATGATGAGCGCCACCATCTTCGCCGGCGCCATGATGCAGCTGCCCGCCGGCCGGCTTTCCGATCGTATCGACCGGCGCTATGTGCTCGCCGCCATGTCCAGCGTCGCCGCCCTTGCCGGCTTGCTGATCTTCATACTCCACCCGACGTCACCAGCCTTGCTGATCGGGCTCGTTGTCCTTTACGGCGCGGTCGCTAATACGCTCTATCCGATCGCCGTCGCCCATGCGAACGACTTCGCGGCATCGGAGGATTTCGTCAAGGTCTCCGGTGGCCTGCTGCTGCTCTACGGCATCGGCACGGTGATCGGCCCGACGATCGGCGGCCCCGTCATGTCGGTGATTACCCCGCATGCGCTTTTCCTCGTCACCGCCGTCGCTCACGTGCTGATCACCGTTTACGCCATTATCCGGAGCCGCATCCGCGCCGCCGTCCCGGCCAGCGATCGCGACGCCTATACGACGATCCCGACCGGCACCTCGCCGATGCTGACGCCGCAGAGCATGTCGCTTGCCGATCGCGGCGCAGGCAAAGCGGCTGAAACTGGCAAATCTCCCGAAAGCGGCGATCCTGCTGTAAAGTTCGGCTAATGCATGTCGCCCGGAGCTGTGCAGCGGTTCCGGGATAACGATCTGCGTAAAACAAGGGACTAAAGGATGAATTTAGCCCGGATCGGCCTAAATTCCGATTCCGTACCTTTCGGCATGATGCTCCAGGCAGTAATGGAGGAGAACCCATGAGCTTCATCGATGACGACCGGCCGCAGAAGAAGATAGCCCACGAGATCGGTTCCGATCTCTCCATGCTTTCGGTGGATGAGTTAAAGGCGCGGGTGGATTTGCTGAAGGCGGAGATCGCCCGTCTCGAAGCCGAGGCCACCCGCAAGGCCTCCGGACGGCAGGCAGCGGAAAGTTTCTTCCGCTCGTGATCCGATAAACCCCAAAAAACAAGGCTATAGGCGGATAAATGAACCCGCCTCAAGTCTTAGTTCGGCACAATGTTAATAAAATATTAAGCTTTATAAGATATTACTGTACTCATCCGGATTTTCTCTGGATCTCAGACAGTTTTCCAAGCGGTGAATTGGTCTGATTTTTCTCCCTGTTTTACCTTGAGAGCCGCTTTTGCGGCTCTTCTTTTTCCTTGTGCCCGGCGCTTCTCCACGAAACTGTGGAGATTAACCCTTTCTTAAGAAACGGCTTGCGCATTTGGGCTAATGATACCATCTTAAAGTCATAAAGACCGGGCTCGGAAACTTTTCCGTCGGTGCCCGCGTTACCTGAACATATGTAGCTGCGTGCAACAGGGACTATTGCGATGTCGGAAGTTGGATTGAACACGATCAGTTTTGCAGGTCGCGCCGCTGCATCCTCGCAGTTCAAGGCACTTTATGCGGAAGGCATGTCGCTGGTCGAAGAGACCGCCGCCTATCTCGACGGCCAGGGCCGCGCCGCGTCCAAGGTTCTGCCGCGGATGGCCTCGGTTCTCTACGCCGCAGAATCGATGCGTCTCACCACCCGTCTAATGCAGATGGCCTCCTGGCTGCTGCTGCAGCGCGCCGTCAACAATGGCGAAATGTCCCGTGACCAGGTGCTGGCCGAGAAGAACAAGGTTCGCCTCGACGGCTTCAACGTCGACCGCGCCGCGCCCGGCTGGGGCGACCTGCCGGAATCCTTCCGCGACCTCGTCGAGCGCTCGCTGCGTCTGCAGAACCGTATCGCTTTGCTCGATCGCGAGATCTACCGCCCGTCCGAAGCCGTGATCGTTCACGACAATCAAAACAGCGTCCAGGCCCAGCTTTCCCTGCTGCAGACCGCCTTCGGCAACAACTGACCAGATCTGCGGGAATTCCATACAAACCGGCCGCGTCCGACGCGGCCGGTTTTTCTTTGCCTGAAAACGCCCCTTCCCGACAACGCAAAAAAGCCCGGCAAAACCGGGCTCTTTTCGAATTCCATCGAGCAGAAGGGATTAGAGGCCGAGGCCGCCGAAACGCTTGTTAAACTTGGAAACGCGGCCGCCGCGGTCCATGAGCTGCTGGTTGCCGCCGGTCCAGGCCGGGTGCGACTTGGAATCGATTTCGAGGTTCATGACAGCGCCTTCCGAACCCCAGGTCGAACGGGTTTCGTATTCGGTGCCATCGGTCATGACCACCTTGATCATGTGATAGTCGGGATGGATGCCTGCCTTCATAACAATCTTCCTGCGATACCAGAGTTCAATTTGCCGCATGCAGTTGCGGCCACCGAACCGATTGAATAAATGAAGCCGCAGTCGTGATGGCTACGGCTTCCCATTAGGATGGCGTGCCTATACATGAAGGGCGCCTAGATAACAAGAGCCAACAGGCCGCATTGCGCGGGGCCTGAGGGCGATCGGAGACAATTTGGCAGAGCAGGCACGGGCTGAGGAAAACAAAAGGCGGTCGCTACGGCCGCTCGGTAGGCTGATGCCCTACGTCATGCGTTATCGCGGCCTGGTGGCCGGTGCGCTGACGTCGCTGGCGCTTGCCGCCATCACGTCGCTGGCGCTGCCGCTCGCCGTGCGTCGCATGATTGACCACGGCTTCACCCAGTCCGACGGCCGCTTCATCAACAGCTACTTCGCCATGCTGATGATCATGGCCGTCGTGCTCGCTGTCGCAAGCGCACTGCGCTATTATTTTGTCATCACCATCGGCGAGCGCATTGTCGCCGATCTTCGCCGCGATGTCTTTTCTCATGTGACAAGGCTGTCGCCATCCTTCTTCGACGTCAACCAGTCCGGCGAGATCGTCTCGCGCCTGACCGCCGATACAACGCAGATTAAATCCGCCGTTGGCGCCACGGCCTCGGTGGCGCTCAGAAACCTCATCCTCTGTATCGGCGCGATGGGTATGATGATCGTCACCTCGCCGAAGCTTTCGAGCCTCGTCATCGGGGCGATCCCGCTGATCGTCTTCCCGCTCGTCGCTTTCGGCCGCTCGGTGCGCAAGCGCTCCCGCGCCGCCCAGGATACGCTCGCCAATGCCTCCGCCTTCGCCAACGAGACGATCGCCGCGACCCGCACCGTCCAGGCCTTCAACGGCGAGGATGCCGCAGCGACACGCTACGGCAGCGCCGTTGAATCCGCCTATGAAGCGGCCCGTGCCGCCATCCGCTCGCGCGCGCTGCTGACCGGGATCGCCATCACGCTGATCTTCGGCAGCGTCGTCGCCGTGCTCTGGGTCGGCGCCCACAACGTGCTTGCCGGCACGCTTTCGGCCGGCACGCTGGGCCAGTTCCTGCTCTATGCCGTCATCTCTGCCGGTTCGCTAGGCGCCTTGTCGGAGGTCTGGAGCGAACTCTCGCAGGCAGCCGGCGCCGCCGACCGGCTGACCGAGCTTCTCGACGAAGTCTCGCCGATCGCCGCCCCCGACCATCCGCAGGTTCTTCCTTCGCCCGGCCTTGGCCGCGTCGAATTTTCCGACGTGCATTTTGCCTATCCCTCGCGCCCCGGCAAATCGGCGCTGCATGGCTTGAGCTTGACCATTGCGCCGGGCGAGACCGTTGCCATTGTCGGCCCTTCCGGCGCCGGCAAGAGCACCGTCTTTTCGCTGCTTCTGCGTTTCTACGATCCGCAACAAGGCAGCGTGACGATCGATGGTGTCGACGCGCAGCTGACGACCCCCGAAGAACTGCGCCGGCGCATAGCCATCGTGCCGCAGGATGTCACTATCTTTGCCGCCTCGATCTATGACAACATCGCCTTCGGTCGTCCCGGAGCCTCGCGAGACGAGGTCCGCGCCGCAGCCCTTGCCGCCCAGGCCGACGAGTTCATCACGCGGCTGGATCAGGGTTATGAGACCGAGGTCGGCGAACGCGGCATTACGCTCTCCGGCGGCCAGCGCCAACGCATCGCCATCGCTCGTGCCATCCTGAAGAACGCGCCCGTGCTGCTGCTCGACGAGGCCACGTCGGCGCTGGATGCGGAAAGCGAGACCCTGGTGCAAAAGGCGCTCGACGGCCTTGTCGACGGCCGCACGACGCTCGTCATCGCCCATCGCCTGGCAACCGTATTGAAGGCCGACCGCATCCTCGTGATGGATCAGGGCCGCGTCGTCGAGGAAGGCACCCATCAGAGCCTGATCCGCCACGGCGGCATCTATGCACGATTGGCGCGGCTGCAATTCGATGCCGCCAACGAGGATGTGCTCGCCGCCGCGAAATAGGCGGCCATCCGCTTCTCCGCGACTAAAGTCTGACCCCTCACGCGCCAGCCCACGGTTGTCATTCGCGTCTTCCGCCCTACCCTCTTCATGCCCCGGGGTGGGGATATCGCTGTTGAGATTCTTGGGAGGAGATAGGAATGGCGCCTTTCGATATGACGCGACGTGCGAGCCTTGCGCTCGGCTTCGGTATGCTTGCGGCCTTTGCATCAGGCGCATCCGCCGCTGCTGCCGATTTTCCCGATCGCGCGATCACCATGGTCGTGCCGTTTGCGGCCGGTGGCTCGACCGATGTCGTTGCGCGCATCGTCGCGCAGAAGATGTCGGAGGATCTGGGCCAGCAGGTGATCGTTCAGAACGTCGCCGGTGCCGGCGGCAATCTCGGCGCCGGTAACGTCGCCCGCGCCGAACCCGACGGCTACACGATTCTGATGGGCACTGTCGCGACCCACGCGCTCAATCCGCTGATCCTCAAATCGACCCCCTATGATCCCGAGAAGGATTTCGCGCCGGTCTCGCTGCTCGTCGTCGTGCCGAACGTGCTGGTCGTCAATCCGGAATTGCCGGCAAAGACCGTGCCGGAGCTGATCGCGCTGCTGAAGGCCGAGCCCGACAAATACAGCTATGCCTCGTCTGGCAACGGCACGCCGCTGCATCTGTCCGGCGAACTTTTCAAATCCATGGCCGGCGTCAGCATGCAGCATATTCCCTATAAGGGCGCTGGCCCGGCCTTGAATGACGTCATCGGCAATCAGGTGCCGATCATGTTCGACAACCTGCCCTCGTCATCGAGCCATATCAAGGCCGGCACTTTGCGGGCGCTGGCGGTGACCACGGCCGCGCGCGCGCCCTCCTTCCCCGATGTGCCGACGGTCGCCGAGTCAGGCATACCGGGTTACGAGACCTATACCTGGAATGCGCTTTTCGCCCCGGCCAAGACGCCGAACGAGGTGGTGATGCGTCTCAACGCCTCGGCCAACAAAGCGCTTAAAGACCCGGCCGTTGCCGAACGGATGAAAGAATTCAGCGCCACCATCGTCGGCTCGACGCCGGATGAACTCGCCGCCCATGTCAAGGCCGAGCTCGCCAAATGGGGACCGGTGGTCAAGGGCGCGAACATCCAGATGGAATGACGTCGGCGGCGCAGACCCCTCCGGTTGCGTCCCTGGGAACGGCGACAATTGGACGCCGAGCATCCAATTCTAATTAAGGCAGTGGAAAAGCTCGCCATTTTGATCTAGCCTCCCTAACGCTGATGGTTGCAATTCAGCGTTTCGGGAGACATCCAATGTATAAATTCGAAGTTTATAAGGATAAGGCCGGCGAGTTCCGCTTCCGCTTCAAGGCATCGAACGGGGAAACCATGTTCCTTTCCGAAGGCTACAAGGCGAAGGCGTCCGCCATGAGTGCCATCGAATCGATCAAGAAGAACACGCCAAGCGCTGACGTCGTCGACCAGACGAAGGCCGAGGCCTGAGCAAAATGGCGGCGGCGGCGTAAAGCGCCGCCCTGCCTCTCCGCGCGCCGATGAGCGATGCGGCACCTCGCGCCCGGCCTGTTTCCTTGTGATCTCCGCGCCATTTTTCTTTTTTGCAGATTTCTTGAAAACCATGTCGAAATGACCGCTGGTCGCGCCTCATTGTCTCGGAACGGCTGAACCGCTCCACCGGGCGTCACGGCTTTCGGAATATTCCCGATATGGCGATGCCCGGATCAACGCCACAAAGAGATCAGGAGTTTCCCATGCAATATGCTCTCATCATTCGCGAAGCCGCCGAGGATTTCGCCAACCGCAGCGATCCCGCCTATCGCGACGGCTGGGTCGCCTACAGCAAGGCGCTTGCCCAGGCAGGGATCATGACCGGCGGAGCCGGGCTGACGGCACCGGAGACCGGTACGATCGTGCGCCGCAAAGGCGAGGATCACGACGTTCAGGACGGCCCATATCCGGAAGGCAAGGAACAGCTCGGCGGTTTCTATCTGATCGAAGTCCCCAACATGGACACCGCGCTCGAATGGGCAACACGCGTTCCGATCTCCGACAGGGGTTCGGTCGAGGTGCGTCCGCGCCTGCAAATGTGAAACGGCGATGCCGCCCGATGCGGGACGCGCCGCCGAACAGGTGGCGCGTCAGTCCTACGGCAAGCTAATCGCTTTTCTGGCCGCCCGCTCGCGTGACGTGCCGGCGGCGGAAGACGCATTGTCGGAAGCGCTGGCGTCGGCCCTTCGCGTCTGGCCGGAGCGCGGCGTTCCCGACAAGCCGGAAGCCTGGCTGCTGGTGGCCGCACGCCGCAACCTGATGCAGGCGGCCCGCCACCGCACCGTCGCGGCCAACGCGCAGACGACGATAACCGTCGCCTTCGAGGAGGCGGAGGAACGCATGAACGAGGCCGGCAAAGCCGTCTTTCCCGATGAGCGGCTGAAGCTGCTCTTCGCCTGCACCCATCCCGCCATCGACAGCTCCGTGCATACGGCGCTGATGCTGCAGACGGTTCTCGGCATCGAGGCGAAAACCATAGCACGGGCCTTCGTCGTTTCACCGGAGGCGATGAGCCAACGGCTGGTGCGGGCCAAGGTGAAGATCCGCGATGCCGGCATTCCCTTCGCCATTCCCCCTCGCTCCGCTCTGCCGGAGCGGCTCGCTGCCGTGCTTTCGGCGATCTATGCCGCCTACGGCCTCGGATGGGACGGTCTCGACGGCGAGGAGGAGCGCCATTCGCTTGCCGGCGAAGCGATCTGGCTCGGCCGCGCGCTTCTGGCGGTGCTGCCTGATGAACCGGAAGCGATCGGCTTGCTGTCGCTGATGCTTCACTGCGAGGCCCGCCGCAGCGCCCGGCGCGACCGTAATGGCCGATACGTGCCGCTCGACGAGCAGGATACGGCGGCCTGGAACGTGATCATGATCGCCGAGGCGGATGCGCTGCTGCGCAAGGCCGGAGCTTTCGACCGTTTCGGTCCCTTTCAGTGCCATGCTGCGATCCAGTCCGTGCATGCAACGCGCCGGGTTTCGGGAATGACCGACTGGCCGGCGCTGACAACGCTCTACGCCGCGCTGGTAAAGATAAAACACACGCTCGGCGCACGCGTCGCCGAAGCAGCGGTGATCGGCAGGGCCTTGAGCGCCGCCGCCGGTCTGGAGCGGCTCAATAGGCTCGATCCGCGCGATGCCGCGGCCTATCAGCCCTATTGGGCCGTGCGTGCCTTTCTTCTCGCACGCGCCGGCGACGATGCCGCAGCAGTCGATGCCTACATGACGGCGATCGGCCTCAGCGACAGCCCCGCCGTGCGCGATTTTCTCGCCGACCGGCTGAAGGAGGTGCGACAAGCCACGCCACGCTGATTATTTCTCTGTCAGCTTCAGCTCGATGCGGCGGTTGGTGGCGCGCGCATCCGGTGTTTCGCCGGGCGCAATCGGCTGGAACTCGCCGAAGCCGGCGGCAACCAGCCGGTCGGCCGGCACGCCCTGCGCAATCAGGAACTTGACAACCGAAATCGCGCGCGCCGAGGAGAGCTCCCAATTGTCGCGATAGCGGCCCGTCCCGGCCAGCGGCACATTGTCGGTGTGGCCGTCGACACGCAGCACCCAGTTGATCTCCGGCGGAATTTCCTTGGCGAGATCGAGAAGAGCGGCGGCGAGCTTGCCCATCTCGGTCTGTCCCTCCGGGTTTAGATCGGCGCCGCCCGAGGGAAACAGCACTTCCGACTGGAAGACGAAGCGGTCGCCGACGATGCGGATATTCTCGCGGTCGGAAAGGATCTCGCGCAGGCGCCCGAAAAAGTCGGAACGATAGCGGTTCAACTCCTGCACGCGCGCGGCGAGCGCAACGTTGAGGCGGCTGCCGAGATCGGCGATCTTGGTCTGCGAGACCCGGTCTTTCTCCTCCGAAGCCTGAAGAGCGGCTTCGACGGCGGCGATCTGGCTGCGAAGTGCTGCAATCTGCTGGTTCAGCAGCTCCACCTGGCTCAGCGCCCGCTCGCTGACCTGCTTCTGCTCGTCAAGCTCCTGCGTCATCGCGCCGATTCGCTTCTGCGCCGCGTCCTGCCCGCCGGACCCGGCATTCAGCAGCGCCTGCAGCCGCGATCGATCGCCCTCGGCGCTGGCAAGCGAGGCCTGAAGATTGGCGACCGAATCCTGGAGGTCCTGATTGCTGCCCTTTTCGAGCGCAAGAAGCTGCGTCAGCTCGTTGATCTGGCTGTTGAGGCGACTGAGCACCTCATCGCGTCCGGTGATCTCGCGGCTGAGGATGAACTGCCCGACGACGAAGACCGTCAGCAGGAACATGATTGAGATGAGCAGCGTCGACAGCGCGTCAACGAAGCCCGGCCAATAATCCACCGTGCGTTCACGGCGCCGGTTGCGGGCAAGAGCCATGGCTTACTTGCCCTCGCTCTTTTCTGCCTGACTGGCGCGGTCGCGCACGCGCTCGCTTCGGTCGCCGGCGCGCTCCTGAACGCCGATGCGTTCGGCCAGCCGATCGAGCGTGCGGCGCATCGCCTTGGCCTCGTCCTGTTGCGCCTCGATCCAGTCGCGCAGCATCTGCTGCTCGTTGCGCATGTTCTTGACGAGACCCTGAATGCCTTCGGCAAGGCTCGCCATGGCGGCGACCGAGCGCTGGCTGCCGGCGCCCCCCTCCTCGGAGACCTTGCGCAGATAATCGGAGAGCGCACGCATATCGTCCGAGGAAGCGCCGGCAACGGCGTCGAGGGCCGGCGCCAGGTCGGAGCCGACATCGGTGACCGAGGAGAGCCAGTTTTCCAGCTCCATGTAGAAGCGGTTCTGCGCGCGGCCGGCCTGAAGGTCGAGGAAGCCGAGAATGAGCGAGCCGGAAAGGCCGAGCAGCGAGGAGGAAAAGGCCTGGCCCATGCCCGAAAGCGGGGTGGAAAGCCCTTCCTTCAGCGCCGCAAGCACATCTCCCGTGCCGTTCGAGCCGGCATCGAGCGACTGGATCACCATGCTGATCGAACCGATCGTGCCGATCAGGCCCCAGAAGGTGCCGAGCAGGCCGAGGAAAACCAGAAGGCCGATCAGGTACCGCGAGACATCCCGCGATTCGTCGAGGCGGGTGGCGATGGAATCGAGGATCGAGCGCAGCGCCGTCGTCGATAGCGCCACCGAAGATTTGCGGCTGCCGATCAGCGCCCGCATCGGCGCGAGCAGCCGCGGATTGCGGTTGACCTTGTCGGCGCTGCCGGCGGCGCGGAAGGAGTTGAACCAGCGCACTTCGGGGCGAAGCGCCAGCACATGGTTGAAAACAAGAATGATTCCGACTGCGAGAACACCGACGATCAGGCCGTTGAGGCCCGGATTGTGCATGAAAGCGGTCTGCGTCTGCCGGAAGAGGATGGCGGCGATAAAGCCGACGATGACGAGGAAAAGCAGCATAGTCCAGAGGAAGGGCATGGGGCTCGAAAGCCTGTAGGCATAACCGCTGGCCGTCTTTTCGGTGGAGCCGATCTCCGCCACATTCACATTTTCCATAGGGTCCGCTGCCTCCGGAGTCATTGCTGGCGGAGACTAGAGCAACATTGTGCCGAATTGAAGTATGCCGAGGCGAAAACCGTGACTTTACAACAGCCGGATTTTCGTCCGCTCACTTGGCGGGAATTGGCCGCTTGACGACTTCGATCAACGCCTTATGGATGATCTCGTTGCCGGCGACGATCGTGCCGCTCTCCAGCATCGTTGCACCACCGTCCCAGTCGGTGGCGAAACCGCCGGCTTCGCGGATGAGCAGGATGCCGGCCGCCATGTCCCACGGCGCAAGCTCCGCTTCCCAGAAACCGTCGAACCGCCCGGCAGCGACATAGGCAAGATCGAGCGTCGGCGAGCCCAGGCGGCGGATGCCCGCAACTTCGCCCATCACGTGGCGAAGCTCGACCAGGAACTTGCCGTGATTGCGCTTGCCGAGCGCCGGCACACCGCAGCCGATGACGCAATCCGACAGCGCCCGGCGCGCGGCGACGCGCAGGCGCCGGTCGTTAAGGAAGGCGCCGCCGCCGCGCTCGGCGGTATAGAGCTCGTCGGTCGCCGGATTGAAGACGACGGCGGCAACGATCTCGCCATTGCGTTCGAGCGCGATCGAGACCGCGAAGGCCGGGATGCCGTGCAAAAAGTTCGTCGTGCCGTCGAGCGGGTCGACGATCCAGCGATGCGCGCCGTCGGTGCCCTTGATTTCCTCGCTCTCTTCGCCGAGGAAGCCATAGGTCGGACGCGCCTTGAGCAGCTCTTCCCTGACGATCTTTTCGGCCTTGCGGTCGGCGGTGGAAACGAAATCGCCCGGCCCCTTCACGGAAACCTGCAGGTTCTGCACTTCGCCGAAATCACGTCCCAGCGACTTTCCTGCCTTGAGGGCAGCCTGAACCATGACATTGAGAAGAGCTGAACGGGCCATCGGCGCATTTTTCCTTGGGACTGATACGGGGCGCGCGCGCTGCCAGGGGCGGGAAGTGTCCCTGAACATGCATGACAGGCAGCGCTGCGAAGATTGGCGGCCTCAAGACCACAAAATCAGGGAAATTTCAAGGGGAGGCGCGCATGGCTGCCCTGCGGCGCCGGAAACCATAAATTTATTCTGGACAGATTAGTCCAATAAGAGTAGAAGCCTCGTCATGGCACGACACAAGGAATTCGATCGCAACACCGCCCTTCATGCCGCCATCGGCGTATTTTCCGAGCACGGCTATGAAGGCACCTCGACCGAGGAATTGCTGACGGCGATGAAGATCAGTCGGCAAAGCATGTACGACACCTTCGGCGACAAGCGCGGCCTCTATCTGGAAGCGCTGAAGCGCTACAATGTGGAGAGCATCGACAAGATCATCGCCGATCTTCGCCGCGAAGGCCGGCCGATCGAGGCGCTGGAAGGTGCTCTCGTCGCCTTCGCCTCGCGTCCCGCTGCCGAGGCGCGGCGCGGCTGCCTCGGTGTCAGCGCCATCTGCGAATTCGGCCGCACCGATGCCGAGGTCGCAGCTCTTACCGACAGCGCCGGCCACGCGCTTCACGCGGCGATCGAGAGCCTTCTCGGTGAGGCTCGCAGGACCGGAGACCTCGCAACAGATATCGATATCGCCAACGCCATTCCGTTTCTCGGCGCTGCCTTGGCGGGCATGAAAGTCAGCGCCCGAAACGGCGCCCCACCCGAGACGCTCCGCGCTATCGCACGCATGGCAATCAGAAGCCTTCGCTGACGACGGGGCAATTCCGAACCGGCCTTTCCACGGCCAATTCTAGACTGATCAATCCAAAACAAAGGAAACCTGCATGTCTCAATCCCTTTCCACCAAGATCGCCCTCGTCACCGGCGGTTCGCGCGGCATCGGTGCCGCCATCGTCCGAAGGCTCGCCGCTGACGGCGCCGCCGTCGCCTTCACCTATTCCAGTTCCGAGCACAGGGCGAAGGCAATCGTCGCCGAGCTGGAGACTGCTGGCGGCAAGGCGCTGGCGATCCGAGCCGACAGTGCCGATGCGAAAGCCGTAAAGGATGCCGTTGCGCTGACAGCCGAGACCTTTGGCGGTCTCGACATTCTCGTCAGCAATGCCGGGATTCTCATCCTCAACCCGCTCGACGACTATTCGCTCGAAGATTTCGACCGGATGTTTGCCGTTAATGTCCGCGCCGCCTTCGTCGGCATCCAGGCAGCGGCAAGACATATGAAGGAAGGCGGCCGCATCATCACCATCGGCAGCGTCACCGCCGATCGCAGCGGCTTTCCGACCTCCGCAGTCTACAGCATGACGAAGGGCGCGATCGCCTCGATGACCCGCGGCCTCGCCCGCGATCTCGGTCCACGCGGCATCACCGTCAACAACATCCAGCCCGGCCCGACGGCGACCGACATGAACCCCAATGAAGACGATCATGAACGCCTCAAGCCACTGATGGCGCTTGGCCGCCTGGGTGAGGACCGCGAGATTGCCGGCCTCGCCGCCTATCTCGCCAGTGCCGAGGCCGCCTTCGTCACCGGCGCCAGCCTGACGATCGACGGCGGTTATCTCGCCTGAAAAGAGAATCTGCAGGGTGATAATCAAAAGCCGGCGGCATCTTGCGATACCGCCGGCTTCAGCCGCTTCCGTTGAAACCGACTTAAAACTTCTGCTGCGTTATCAGCACTTCGCGAGCGATCTGATCGAGCGGCAGGATACGGTCGACGCCGCCTTTGGCGATCGCCTCCTTCGGCATGCCGAAAACGACCGAACTCGCCTCGTCCTGCGCCACCGTGTAGGCGCCTGCCTCATGCATTTCCAGCATGCCGCGCGCACCATCGTCACCCATGCCGGTCATGATGATCCCCATGGCGTTCGAGCCGGCCGAGCGCGCCGCCGAGCGAAAGAGCACGTCGACCGAAGGCCGGTGCCGCGACACCAGCGGCCCGGTCTTTACGCTCACATAATAGCGCGCACCCTGGCGTTCGAGCAGCATATGCTTGTCGCCTGGCGCGATCAGCACGTGGCCGCGCAACACGGGATCGCCGTCGACGGCTTCCTTGACCTCCACCTCGCAGAGCCCGTTTAGCCGCTTGGCGAAGGCGGCAGTGAATTTCTCCGGCATATGCTGGACGATCACCATGCCGGGCGCATTGGCCGGCAGTTCCTCCAGTAACTCGCGCAGCGCTTCGGTGCCGCCGGTGGAGGCGCCGACGCAGACCACCATCTCGGTCGTCTTCGCCATCGCCCGTCCCGTCGGCGGCGGCAGCATCGCATCCGCCGTCAGCTTTTTGGTCGGTCCGTCGGCCGAAGCCGAGCGGATGGTTCCGGCAGCGCGGCGGACGGTGGTAAGCCGCGCATGCGAGGCGCTCTTGACGATTTCGCGAATGCGTATCGCATCATCGGAAAGACTGTCGGCGGCCCCGATCTTCGATTTCAAAATGACGTCGACGGCGCCGGCCTCCAGCGCCTGGATCAGCGTTTCCGAACCGGCTTCCGTCAGCGACGAGCACATCACGACAGGGATCGGCCGCTGCGCCATCAGTTTGCGCAGGAAGGTGATGCCGTCCATGCGCGGCATCTCGACATCGAGCGTGATGACGTCGGGGATTTCCTCCAGCAGCTTGCGCGCGGCCACGAAGGGGTCGGACGCCACCGCCATGATCTCGATATCGGGATCCTGCTCCAGCACATGCGTCAGCGTCTGACGGATGCTGGCGGAATCGTCGATGATGAGAACGCGGATTTTCTTAGCCATGAAGCCTCTAAATGCGCTGAAACACCGTGTTCGAGACCTGCTTCAACGGCAAATCGAAGCCGGTGATCGATTCGGAATGGCCGATGAACATGTACCCTCCCTTCGCCAGGCAATCGCAGAGGCGGTTGAGCACGCCGGCCTGAGTCTGCTTGTCGAAGTAGATCAGCACATTGCGGCAGAAGATCACGTGCATCGGCTCGCCGATCGGATATTTCTCGTCCATCAGGTTCATGCGGGCAAAACCGATCCTGCTGCGCAGTTTCGGCGTGATGCGCACCTCCCGCCGATCCGGTTGCTTGGCCGTCAGCACATATTTGCGCTGCAGGTCGCACGGCACCGGCGCGATGAGATCTTCCGGGTAGATGCCCCGGCGCGCCGTCTGCAAAACGTCGGTGGAAAGATCGGTCGCCAGTATGCTGTAGGATACGTCGTTGCGGCCTTCGGTGAATTCCGCCAGCACCATCGCCATCGTATAGGGTTCGGCTCCCGTCGAGCAGGCCGAACTCCAGGTGCGAATGGTGCGGACGCCGCTGCCGGCAATCGCCGGTAGCGCCACGCTCTGCATATAGTCGAAATGTTTGGCTTCGCGGAAGAAGTCGGTCTTGTTCGTCGTCACCACGTCGATCAGGTAGACGGTTTCCTGGGCAAGACCGTCCTGATTGAACAGGAAGTCGCAATAATCGTCGAAGGTCGCGTGATTGGTTGCCCGAAGGCGGCGCCTCAGCCGCCCCTCGAGCATCGTCAGCTTGGTCGGCGGCATCTTGATGCCGCTATAGTCGTAGATGAACCGGGCAAGCCTGTCGAAATTGCGCTTGCTGATCCGGTCGCCCGGCAATTGGGTTTCCACCGCTGTTGCCATACTCATAAAACGTAGTACTCCGAGTGACGTAGCGGTCAGGCCGCCGATTGCAGTGCAGAGGCGTCCTCGCGCGACAGCAACCGCGCCAGATCGATGATGACGACAAAGCCGTTTTCACGGCGAACGACGCCGGCGATATAGTCCGAACGCCAGCGCACGCCGATATCGGGCGCCGCCTCGATCTGGTCACGCCGAAACGGCGTGACCTCGAAGACGCGGTCGGCAACAAGGCCGAGGGTGAGAAGACGGCTTTCCATCGGCACGTCGAGGACCAGCACCCGCGTATGCGGGGTCGGCTCGGTCTTCGTCATGCCGAGCTTCAATCGAAGATCAATCGTCGGCACGCCCTGCCCGCGCACATCGCGCAGGCCGAGCAGATAGTCGGGACCATTCGGAATCTTGAAAGCTTCCGCATAGTCGAGGATTTCCCGGACGACCTCAACCGGCACGGCGAAAATCTCCTCGCCGAGGCTGAAGGTCACGAATTGCGCTTCCAGAGATGTTGGAGCCATGATCAGGCGCTTTCCTTGAATTCGACGTCCCCATCATCGGGACCGCCCATGGAGAGATCGAGTGCGAAGCCCTTTGCCCGCGCCTGCTGACCGGCGATGCTGTTGGCGGCGAGCTTCCTGCCGCCGAGGCTGCGCCCGGCGACCGGCGCCGGGTTGCGGACGGTTACCCTGGCGGCCGGCAGGCGGGATTGGCGATCGCCTGCCGTATCGACCTTGAAGAAAGCGATCGACGTCTGCAGCTCTTCCGCCTGGCTCGCAAGCTCTTCCGAGGTCGCAGACATTTGCTCGGAGGCGCCGGCATTCTGCTGCGTCACCCGATCGAGCTGCTGGATCGCTTCGTTGATCTGGCCGGCACCGATATCCTGTTCGCGGCATGCGGCGCTGATTTCCGAAACCAGCTCGGCCGTCTTGCGGATATCAGGCACCAGCTGGCCAAGCATGTCGCCCGCATCCTGGGCAGCCTTGACCGTATCGCTCGACATCGAGCTGATTTCGGCGGCGGCCGATTGGCTGCGTTCGGCAAGCTTGCGCACTTCCGAAGCGACGACGGCAAAGCCCTTGCCGTGTTCGCCGGCACGCGCGGCTTCCACGGCGGCGTTGAGCGCCAGCAAGTCCGTCTGGCGGGCGATTTCCTGGACGATGCCGATCTTTTCGGCGATGGTCCGCATCGCCTGCACGGCGCGCGACACCGCTTCGCCGCTCATCTCAGCATCCTTGGCCGACTGGCGGGCGATCTTCTCGGTCTGCGCGGCATTGTCGGCATTCTGCTTGATGTTGGCGGCCATTTCCTCCATCGAAGCGGAGGCCTCTTCGGCCGAAGCCGCCTGTTCGCTGGCGCCCTGCGATACCTGCTCCGAGCTTGCCGAAAGTTCCTGGCTCCCGGCCGAAACATTTTCTGCAGCCACGATCGCATCGGCGACGACACCGCGCAGGCGCTCGACCATCTGTTCGAGTGCAATGCCCAGCGTATCCTTGTCAGACAGCGGCTTCGGGGACACCGTCAGGTCGCCGCCGGCGATCTGCGCGGCGATGTCAGCGGTGACGCGAAGGTTGTCCGTCATCGTGTTGATCATTTTGACCAGATCTTTGATCTCGTCGTTGCTCTTAATCTCGACCTTCTGATTCAGGTCGCCGATTGCGACGGCGCCGGCAACGTCGATGATCTTGCGCAGCCCGCTGTTGATGCCGAACGCGATCCACAGCGCAGCGGCAAAAGCGATGACGGAGGCGCCTATTGCGAGACCGATCAACATGTTCTTCGTGGAACTATAAAGAACATCGGTGTCGTTATCGGCCTGCGCCATCGCCTTCTGCTGTAGCCCGACGAGTCTTCCGAAAACCTCTTCCATTTCCGCGACGAGGGCGCGAACCTCCCCTGAGGAAAGCGCCACGGCGCCTGCTCTGTCGCCACTTTCCTGTATGGAGGCGACTTTGTTGGAGCCTTCATCGAAACGTTTGGCAAGCTCGACCAGCCTGTCCCAGCTAGGCTTGCCCTCAGCGGTTGCCAGCTGTAGGCCGCTTGTCACCAGCGTGAGCATTTCATCCACGCTTTTCGCCGAATTCTGATAGTCTTTCCTGGCGATTTCGGGGTCCATTTCCAGAAGAGCGTTCTTCTGCCAACGAACAGCGTCGAGCTCGGCAGTTTGCGCTTCCAGAGCCAGTTCCAGCCTCTTTGCAGGACCGGCAATGAGATCGCTGACGGCATCGTTCAGCGAGCTGAGGCTGAAGATCCCATAAACCGCGCTGCCCACCAGCAATAATATGACAAAGCCGAATGCAGCCGCGAGTTTGAGTTTGATCGTAATACGCATCTCAATATTCCTCTCAGAGAGCGAAGCAATAAATATGGTCCAAGTGGCGCGGCATCATGCAGCAAAGAAATTCCCATCCGGCGAAACCGACGGAGGACATGAATAAACTTCCGTGTCGCTTCCCCAAGCGCCGAAAGCCTGCGTCACGGGCCATTCTGGCTGGCCCATCACAGTTGCGAAGGGGATAGCGCTCATGCGCTTTCCCCAGAGAGTGCCTACGCGCTCTCCCGAAACTCGTCATCGGCCATGTCCGGACCGCCCATCGACATGTCGAGGGCAAAGCCCTTCACGCGGGCCTGCTGGCCGGCGACCGTATTGGCCGGCGTCTTGGTGGCCGGCTTGCGCGGGGCGGCCTGAGGCCGGCTGCGGACAGCCTTTGCCACCGGCGCGCGCTCACGGCGTCCACCCGCCATATCGACCTTGAAGAAAGCGATCGACGTCTGCAGCTCTTCCGCCTGGCTCGCAAGCTCTTCCGAGGTCGCAGACATTTGCTCGGAGGCGCCGGCATTCTGCTGGGTTACCTTGTCGAGCTGCTGGATCGCCTCGTTGATCTGCGCCGCGCCGATATCCTGTTCGCGGCAGGCCGCACTGATCTCGGAAACCAGCTCGGCCGTCTTGCGGATGTCCGGCACCAGGCGGCCAAGCATTTCGCCCGCTTCCTGGGCGGCCGTTACCGTATCGCTCGACATCGAGCTGATTTCGGCGGCCGCCGACTGGCTGCGTTCGGCAAGCTTGCGCACTTCGGAGGCGACGACGGCAAAACCCTTGCCGTGTTCGCCGGCACGCGCTGCTTCCACGGCGGCATTGAGAGCCAGCAGATCGGTCTGGCGGGCGATCTCCTGAACGATACCGATCTTCTGGGCGATCGTGCGCATGGCATCGACGGCGCGGGAAACGGCCTCGCCGCTGGCTTCCGCATCCTTGGCCGACTGGCGGGCGATCTTTTCGGTCTGAGCCGCATTATCTGCATTCTGCTTGATGTTCGACGCCATCTCTTCCATCGAGGCAGAAGCTTCTTCGGCGGAAGCCGCCTGTTCGGTAGCGCCCTGCGATACCTGCTCGGAGCTTGCTGAAAGCTCCTGGCTGCCGGAAGAGACATTTTCCGCCGCTGAGATCGCATCGGCAACGACGCCGCGCAGGCGCTCGACCATCTGCTCCAGGGCGAGGCCCAGCGCATCCTTGTCGGAGAGCGGCTTCGGGGACACCGTCAGGTCGCCGTTTGCGATCTGATCGGCGATGCCGGCGGTGGTTCTAAGGTTGGAGATCATGCTCTGCATGGCGATGCCGAGCGCATCTTTGTCCGACAGCGGCTTTGCATCGGTGCTGAGGTCACCCATGGCGATCTGGTCGGCAAGGGTCGCCGTGGCGCGCAGATTGGCGGTCATGGCGTTAACCGTATCGATAAGATCCTTGATCTCGTCGTTGGTCTTGACATCGACTTTCTGGTTGAGGTCACCGATTGCGACAGCGTTTGCGACCATCGTGATCTTTCGCAGACCATGGTTGATTCCAAGGGTGATCCACAAGGCGGCGCCGAGCGCGATGAGCACTGCAAATCCGGAAGCACTGCCGAGGATCAGCTTGGTCGAGCCATAGAGCTCGGTGTTTGACGCGGCGGTCGCCTTCATTCCTTTGCGCTGGATTTCGACGAGAGCCGCGATTGCGGTGCCCATCTCGTCGGTCATTGTTCTCAGCTCACCCAGTGAAAGCGCCAGCGCGCCGGCTTGGTCACCTCTTGCGTCAAGTTGCTGCAGTTCGGCGGATCTTTCGCGGAACTTCGCGCCAATCGTCTGCAACTTCTCCCAATATGGCTTCCCCTCCGGCAAGGCGATGGCAAGGCCGCTATCGACAGCTCCGAACATCTCCTGCAGGTATTG
This sequence comes from Rhizobium sp. BK456, assembly GCF_014194045.1. Taxonomy (NCBI): domain Bacteria; kingdom Pseudomonadati; phylum Pseudomonadota; class Alphaproteobacteria; order Hyphomicrobiales; family Rhizobiaceae; genus Rhizobium; species Rhizobium sp. BK456. The sequence goes on along the minus strand of NZ_JACIAO010000006.1, from coordinate 276,642 downwards.
GTCGGCGTCCTTATAGAAAGCGGCAGCAGTTTCGGGATCCGTGGAGAGAAGTGCGTTCTTCTGGGAACGAATGGCGTTGACTTCGGCAACATTGGCGGTCAGTGCCAGCTCCAGACGACGGACTGAGCCGTTGATCATCTGGGCGCTTGCATCATTCAAAGTTCCGAGACTCATGCTTCCGTAGACGGCGATGCCGATCAGCAGCAACGTCATGATGCCGAAGGCAAGGCCTAGTTTGAGTTTGATGGTGAAACGCATGTGATACCCCCGATTTGCGGTCAAAACGAATGGAGAGAAACATGTCCCCCTGGCGGGACGTCGAGCTTGGAAGGATGTGTCTGAAAGGGGACAAGCGACTCATTCGCTTCCCGGTGGCCGACATCTATCGATCGCAGCACCAACGCCTACACGCGTTGGGGGGTATTCCCGCCTCGGGTCGCTGGGGCAACCCGAGGATCACGTTGGCGAAAGCACTTATGCGCTTTCCTCGGGGGAGCGCCTATGCGCTCTCCCTGAAGTCGTCATCGCCAGCGTCTGGACCGCCCATCGACATGTCGAGAGCAAAGCCCTTGAGACGCTGCTGCTGAGCCGAAACCGTCTGGCCGCGGCCCTGGCCGTAGGCCTGCGGAGCGGACTTGCGGACAGAGGCAGAGGAATGGAGACCCTTGGGCGACGCTTTTGGCTGCGCCTTGTTGATGCCGGGCCGCGGGCTGCCCGCCGTATCGACCTTGAAGAAGGCAATCGAGGTCTGCAGTTCTTCGGCTTGGGAGGCGAGTTCCTCTGAAGTTGCCGACATCTGCTCGGAAGCGCCGGCATTCTGCTGCGTCACCTTGTCGAGCTGCTGGATCGCTTCGTTGATCTGCGAGGCGCCGATGTCCTGTTCGCGGCAGGCCGCACTGATCTCGGAGACCAGTTCGGCCGTCTTACGGATATCGGGTACCAGACGGCCGAGCATGTCGCCGGCATCGGCAGCGGCCTTGACCGTATCGCTCGACATCGAGCTGATTTCGGCCGCGGCCGACTGGCTGCGTTCGGCAAGCTTGCGCACTTCCGAAGCGACGACCGCAAAGCCCTTACCGTGTTCGCCGGCACGCGCCGCTTCGACGGCAGCATTGAGCGCCAGCAGATCGGTCTGGCGGGCGATTTCCTGGACGATGCTGATTTTCTGGGCGATCGTGCGCATGGCATCGACAGCGCGCGTCACCGCCTCACCGCTCATCTCGGCATCCTTGGCCGACTGGCGGGCGATCTTTTCCGTCTGGGCGGCATTGTCGGCATTCTGCTTGATGTTGGCGGCCATTTGCTCCATCGAAGCGGAAGCCTCTTCAGCCGAAGCGGCCTGTTCGGTGGCGCCCTGCGACACCTGTTCCGAACTTGCCGAAAGCTGCTGGCTGCCGGAAGAGACGTTGTCGGCAGCCGACAAGGCGTCGGCGACGACACCGCGCAGGCGTTCGATCATCGTGTTGACGTTGCCCAGAAGCTCGCCGATTTCATCGTGGCTGGTGATATCGGCCATCTTCGTCAGATCACCTTCCGACACTTCGCGCACCACGATGTTGGCGCGGTTGAGGCCTTTGCTGATCGAGTTGGCGATCCAGAAGGCGGTGACGGCGGCAATCAGCAGAGCTGCGGCGGCCACCGCAACCATCGTCGTGCGCGTCGTCATATATTGCGCTTCGGCACCGTCGTCGGCAGCCTTCATGCGCTGCTTTTCAAGGGTCAGGATTTCGCTGAGCGTTGCGTCGATGTCGTTGGCAGCGGCCCGCGCCGTGGTGACGGAAATCGTATTCGCGCTTTCGGCATTGCCGGCTTTCACATAGTCACGGATCTGATCGTCGGCTGCATTGAAGGTCTTGGAAAGCTCGGCGATGCGCGCCCAGCGCGCCTTGCCCTCTTCCGTTGCCAGCGCCAGCACCTGGCCGAAAGCGTCGGCGAAGTCCTTGCGGGCCTGATCGCCCTTGGCAATCGAACCGGCCGTCTCATTAGCGGTCCGGGCGGTGAGCAGGTTCTTCTGCTGGCGGATGGCCTCAAGCTGGGCAATGTTGATCTGCTGCGCGAGATCGAGACGAGCTGCCGGACCGGAGAGAAGTCTATCGATCGTGTCGTTCAGCGATCCAAGGCTGAGGACACCGTAGGCGGCGGTACCCACCAGCATCAGAATGATGAACGTGAACGCCGTCACCAGTTTCGTCTTAATTGTCATTCGCATCGTCAAACCCCCAAGTTTGAATTCATCCGGGTCAACTGGCGGCTCCCGCCGCCTTGTGCCTCGATGAAAAAATGGCCTGCAGGTTCGGGAGAATGATAAACTCTCCGCCCCTCTTCACCAGGCAGTTGATGTAGTCGGCGCGCCAGCGCATGCCGATGCTCGGCGGCGCCTCGCTCGCGGATTTTGCAAGTGTCGTCACCTCGTTCACCTTGTCGGTTCTGAGGCCGACGAGCGTCTGCTCGCTCTGCAGATCGATCTCGATGACGATGATGCGGCTGTCGATCGTCGTCTCCGCTGCCTCCATCCCGAAGGCAAGACGCAGATCGGCCAGTGGAATGACCTTGCCGCGGAAGTTGATGACGCTGGCGACGAAGGGCTGGCTTCCCGGCACCGCGGTCTCCGGAAGCAGGTCCAGGATTTCCTGGACGATGACCGCTTCCAGCGCGAAGGTCTCGCCGTTGAGATCGAAGGTCAGCACTTCGACTTCCTCGGCATAGCTCCAATGATTGTCGAATCGTTCGGCTATCGTTGCCGTTGCACTCATCCTGCTACCCGCAATTGCGCCTCCTGTTGCTGACCCGCGGCAACCAGGTGCCCGACGTCGAGAATGAGAGCGACGCTGCCGTCGCCGAGAATCGTCGCGCCCGAGAAGGTCGCGACGTCGTTATGCAGTTTCGACATCGACTTGATGACCGTCTGGTGGTCGCCGATGATCTGATCGACGACGAGGCCGACACGTTCCGTGCCGGTCGAGATGACGACGACCTTCTGGTGCACGTCGGGTTTGGTGCCGGTGCGGAAGAGGTCGCGCAGGCGCAGGAACGGCACCAGGCTGTCGCGCAGCGAGATGAAGCTGCGGCCCCGCGAGCGGAGATCTTCCTCGAGCGACAGCTCTAGGCATTCCTCGACCGCCGAGAGCGGGATGACGTAACGGCCGGAACCGACACGCACCAGCAGGCCGTCGATGATGGCAAGCGTCAGCGGGATGCGCAGCGACACTTCCGAACCCTGTCCCGGCACGCTGACGATGTCGATCGCGCCGCGAAGCGCTTCGACCGTCTTCTTGACCACGTCCATGCCGACGCCGCGACCAGATAGATTGGTGATCGCCGCCGCCGTCGAGAAGCCGGGAGCGAAAATCAGCTGCAGCAGCTCGGAATCGGAGAGTGGCTGGCCGGGATGAATAAGGCCCGAGGATTCCGCCTTGGCGCGAACCCGTTCGCGGTTGATGCCGCGGCCGTCGTCCTTGATCGAGATGATCACCTCGCCGCCGGCCTGGCGAGCCGAAAGGATCACCGTGCCGGCTTCGGTCTTGCCGGCGGCAAGGCGGTCGGCAGGCGTTTCGAGACCGTGATCGATCGAGTTGCGCACCAGATGCACCAGCGGATCGGCCAGCCGCTCGATGACGGTCTTGTCGACTTCGGTGCTCTCGCCCTCCGTCACCAACTCGATCACCTTGCCGGTTTCGCGGGCGAGATCGTGGACGAGGCGGCGGAAACGGGAGAACAGGGTGGCGACCGGCACCATGCGCAGCACCATCATCGTGTCGCGCAACTCGCCGGAAAGGCGTTCGATTTCTTCCGAGACGGAGCGTAGCGCGATATCGGCGCTGGCGCTGGCAAGCTGGCTGAGACGCGATTGGGCGATGACGAGCTCGCCGACGCGGTCCATCAGCTCGTCGAGACGCTCGGCGGGAACCCGGACATTCTCAGCCGCCTTCGCCTGGCTGACGGCGGCGGGCGGCTCGCGCCTCGCCGGCACCGCCTCGACGGGACGAAACTCGGGAACAGCCGCAGAGACTGCGGCGACGGGGAGACGTGCTGCCTTTTGCTCGATCGGAGCAACATCTACCGTGGCCGGCCCGTCGATCTCCTCGACACTGAGTTCCATATCGTCGAGCACGAAGATGAAGACGTCGTCGATCGCCGAGCGGTCCTGTTCGCTGGTCAGCATCACGTCCCAGGAGATATGGAGTTCCATCGGCGTGAGCTCGCCAAGAGGCGGAATGGCCGAGGTGTTGGCGCGCACGGTGCATTCGCCGAGGTCGCGCAGCTCGTCCAGCAGGCCAAGCGGGTTGGTGCCGTTGGCCATCGAGTTGGCCGGCAGGCTGAAGCGGATGCGCCAGCTGCTTTTCTTCTTCGTCGACACCTCACGCACGATTGCGGGTGTGGCAACAGCGGCCGGCGCCGCCGGCCTGCCGCCGACGGCCGCCTGCAGCTGCGCCAGAAGCTTGCTGCCAGTATCGCCGTGATCGGCGTCTGGCTGGTCGACGAGGGCGCGCATATGGTCCTCGGCGGCAAGAACGGCGGCGACGAGTTCGCTGGTCGCCGCGACCTCGCCCTTGCGGACGCGGTCGAAGGCGGTTTCGCAATGATGGGTGAAGGCGGCGAGCGCCTCGAAACCGAACATCGCGCCGGAGCCCTTGAGCGTGTGAAGCCCGCGGAACACGGCGTCGACGAGATCCTTGTTGTCGAGCTGGTGGGTCAGGTCGAGAAGACCCGCCTCAATCGCTTCAAGGCATTCGGCAGCCTCCATGCGGAACACGGCAACGGGATCGAGCGTGCTCATCGTCCGAGAACCTTCTTCACGATCTTCACGAGATGTTCGGGGTCGAACGGCTTGGTCAGCCAACCCGTAGCACCCGCGGCCTTGGCGCGGGCCTTGAGATCCGCATCCGATTCCGTCGTCAGGAAGATGATCGGGACGCCGGCCTGCCCGGGCAGTTTCCGCAGTTCCTCGATCATCGTCAGGCCGTCCATGACCGGCATGTTGAGATCAGTCACGATCAGATCAAAGCGGCCACCCTTGGCCGTCGCCAGGCCCTCGGCCCCGTCGGCGGCTTCGGTGACGCTGTAACCGGCATTGCTCAGCGTGACCTTGGTGGTCAGGCGGATGCTAGCGGAATCGTCAACAGTCAGGATATTTGCACTCATAACCTTACACCTCTTTATGCAACCAGAACTTGGAATCTTCTTGATCGAAGGATTCGATGAAACCTGCGCGTTCAAGTACCTTCAGCACCGAGCCGCTTGCAGGCGTAGATAGTTTGAATGTCTTCCCCTCAGCTTTTGCTTGACGGCGCGAGGACTCGATGAGTTGAACGAAACTCAGATCCGCTTCCGCACTTTCGGGAATGCTAACTGTGATTGCATCGTTGGCGCGAATTGCGTCAGTAAACTTTGAATATAGTTCGGACGTCGTACGAATACTTAGCCCATCAGGCAAATTTATAGATTCGCAATATTGCTTAGGAGTATCCAATGCAGCCCCCTTGGCCGGAGAAATACTTGACGACCTTTAAAGGACTCTCACGGTAGCGTTAATGCAGGGTAAACAGCGGTTGTATGAAACTGTCGTATAACGAGTCCTCGGACTCCCAATTTCTCATCCGGAATAAGTTGTATTTTTTTCTCAAAAATTAGAGATAAATGAAATAAAAGCAACAAGTTAAGCAATATTAACTAGATGTTCGATTTGGACCGACGCCCATCCACATCTTTCGTTAATCACAACGGTGACGAGTCCGGCGCGTTTACCGGACGTTTTCATCCTGCCCGTAAAACGAGAGTCGAATATGCCTGTGTTTAAGAAAAGGGATAAATGTTGGCACACGCTCTGGTATCGCCGACCGCTGCAGCCTGCACATCCGGACGGGACATCGGCCGGACCCTGGAATCCGCCCGCAGCCGGGTCGAGGAACGTTTTCTCGAAGGCGGCAGGGTACTGCTCTCGGTGATGGATGTTCTCAACCATCTGTTGAATTCTCTTGAGAGTGTCACCGCCGCGCTCGACAATGGGGAGTCGAGCGATACCGGCGCCGATCTCCGTGTCACGGTGGAGAACCTGACGGCGCTGCCGGTCACCGAGGAAAACCGCCAGCAGGCACTCGTCTCGCTGGCGCAGACCGGCAGGGAACTGCGCAAACATGTCTCCGACATGCAGGAGACGATGCGTTATCTCAGAACCTTCGCCGTCACCGTGAAGATCACCGGCGCCGGTCTTGCGGAATTCTCCGGCTTCGCACAGGAGATCCTGGAGCGAATCTATTCCGGCACCGATGAAGTCAACCGTTTCGCCACCCAACTCGACAGCCTCGACAAGGAGGTCAAACTCGCCGCCTCCTTCGGCGCCAGTGTCTCCAAGGGTTATGCCGATACCGTTCCAGCCGTCGCCGCCGCCCTGCGCGACGATGCCGCCAAGATCGCCGAACACCGCAAGCATCTCGGCGTCGTCGCCCGCGAGGTCGGCGCGATTGCCCGCGGCGTCCAGAGCAAGGTCGCCTCGACGCTCTCTGCCCTGCAGATCGGCGACATCACCCGTCAACGCATCGAGCATGTGCAGGCCACCCTTTCGCTGCTTGAGGAATTCTTTGCCGGCGAGGAGGGCGCAAAGCTCGATGCCGGCGCGCGCAAGCGCCTGCAGAACGTCATCCACCATCTCACAGCAGCGCAGATGAGCGACATGTGCGCCAATTTCCAGCGGGATTCGGAGAATGTCGTCAAGACGATCGCCAGTTTCGACCACGACATGCGGGAGATCCTCAAGCTGCGCGATCAGATGAGCGGTGAGAGCGGCGAAGCCGGCGGCAATTTCATGCGCGCGCTGGAATCCAGCGTTTCGGCCGCCCACGAAATCGTCAAGCAGGTCGACACGACAAGCCGCCAGGCCGACCAGGTGAGCCAGTCGACGATCGGCACGGCAGCCAAGCTCTCCGAAGCGATCGCCAACATCCGCGCCGTCAAGACCGACATTCACTATATGGCTTTGAATACCAACCTGCGTTGCAGCCGCCTCGGCGAGGAAGGCAGGTCCATCAACGTCGTCACCGCCGAGCTGCGCATCTTCGCCGGCAAGCTCGACGAATCTGCCGACGCTATCGTCACCGGCCTGCCGGCACTCGAGGCCGCGGCCGGGCGCGTCGCCCCCGCCGCCGATGTCGGGACCGGCGGTCTCGGAGAAAGCCTGACATCAGCTGTCGGCAATATCCGCTCCGCAGCCAATATGATGGAAAATGAGCTGAAGGTGCTCGCCGAGAACGGCCGCGAGGTCGCCACCAAGATCAGCCTGCTGATCGGCAAGCTCGATTTTCAGCGCGATCTCGGCGAAGTCTTTGCCAGCTGTGCCGATCTGCTCGAAAGCGCTGCCGGCACCGAGGTCGCCGATATCTCCGATCTTACCGATGCGATCGCTCCGCTCGACCGCAAGATCTTCAAACACTATACGATGGTCCAGGAGCGCAGCATTCACCGCGACATCATCCCGGCGAGCGAAGACAGCGCCCCGGCGCCCGCCGAGACCGTCAAAGCCGAAAGCGACGAGGATCTTTTCGCCGACGCGCTGTTTTAAAAACGTTCCCGCTTGGGACGCGCAAAAGATGCTGTAATCTATCGCCGCCGGAACTTGTTGGCGGCCTCGATCGCCGCCTTCTGCTGATCATCCTCAATGCCGAGATAGAAATCCTCGAGCGAGGGATCGGCGAGCCCTGCCCGGCGCGACAGGACGTACCACTTTGCCGCCTCGACAGGATCCGGCGCCGTGCCGATAGCGTTGATATAAAGATGGGCGAGCTTGTTCTGAGCAACGACATTGCCGCCATTGGCGGCAAGCTTCAGCCATTCGAAGCCCTTGACGTAATCCTTCGGCCCGCCGACGCCGTTGACGAGCCAGATGCCGAGATCAAGTTGAGCGGTGTCGAAACCGGCGCGCGCCGCACGTGCCATCCACTCGCGGGCGAGCTGCTTCTTTTCCACAGGCAAGTCCTTCAGCGTCGCATAGATCTGCGCCACGGCATATTGCGAATCGGCAATGCCCTGCTCGGCCGATTTCTCGTAGAATGGCAGCGCGAGCTTCAGTCCCGTCTCGCCGGGATGATCGGCGATGACAAGCTGCGCCCAGTTGAACTCCGCCGAAGGATTGCCGGCCTCGGCGGCCTTACGCATGTAGTCGTCGGCCTTGACCTTGTCGCGCGGCACGCCCTGGCCTTCCATCAGGATCAGCGCATATTTGAACATTGCCGCCGCATCGCCGCCTTCGGCCGCCTTGCCGTACCAGAAGGCGGCGTTCTTGATGTCCTTCTTGACACCAAGCCCCTGCGAGAGGATTTCGCCGATCAGCGTCTGCGCCGCTGCATCGCCGAGCTGGGCGCGTGGCAGCGCCTTGTCCATTGCCGTCAGGTAATAACCGCGCTGGAAGGCGCCGTAAGCCTCGTCGACAGGTCCCTTGTAATCCTTCTCCGGCGGCAGGTCCGGCAGCTTCGCACCCATGCGGTCGAACACGCCGACACCATCGGAGGGCCGCACACCCGGGACAGAGGGGCGGTCGGTGCGGAAGGTCGATGCTGGCGCCGAGCCCGGCTGGCTGATGACGCTGTCGGTGGCCTGCGCCAAGACGACACCCGGCCCGGCCGCAACCAAGGCGGCCATGCTGGCAAGGATAAGATTCAACAGGCGGGCGGTGGGGATCGGCATGAGCGCGATTTCAATCCTCAAACCGTGGCGCTTTTTCGTCGAGAAGCGCGTTGACTTCGGCGACGATAGACGGCGCCCGGTTGGGCTCGCCGAAGACAGCCAGCCGCAGCGCCACGAATTCCGCTCCGGTCTCGGCGACGGCAAGCGCCGAGGCCGGATCGGTGCCGCCCATGACGATGCAGGGAATCTCGATCATCGAGGCCCACCATTCGCCGAGCGCAAGGTTCTTCGGATGTGCCTCCGGCTTGATATCGCCGTCGAGCTTGCCGAAGAAAATATAGTCCGGCCTGGCTTCGCCGATCTCCAGCGCATTGTGCCGGTCGGCTGCGTTACCGCCGCCGACGATCAGCTTCGGCGCATGTTTTTCGATCGCTTCCGAAAGTGCCTCGGCATTGCCGGAAAGGTGCAGGCCGTCGGCCTTGGCCCGTCCCGCAACGCGGCTGTCGCCTGCAATCAGGGCGGCCGCCCCGGCATCCTGGATCAGCGGCACCAGTTTCTCCGCATGTTTCTGGAAGGTACCGTCGTCGAGCCCGTACTGCGGCACGATCACCGAAGCGACATCGCCGCCCTTCAGCGCGCCGGCAACGATCCTTGCCTGCTCATCGGCATCGGCAATATCGGGTACGATGAGCACAAGGCGGCAGCGGTTTTCCGGTTCGGTCATCAGGTCTTCCCGTTTCCTCGCGAATTCCTCGTTGAGATGAGGGATCCGCACTCGTTTTGTGTGAGTAGTTCCGTTAGACGAGGCTTGCAAGAGGAGGACGTCGAAAGCATGCCGCAGGATTTATCATTCTACTACGCCGCCGTGCCCGCGGTTCTGCTGGTGGGTCTCGCGAAGGGCGGCATGGGCGACGCTTTGTCGCTGATCGGCCTGCCCTTCCTCGCCCTCGTCGTCTCGCCGGTCGAGGCGGCGGCCATCCTGCTGCCGATCCTGGTCTTCATGGACATGATCTCGCTCGTCATCTGGCGCCAGCACGGCGACTGGGCGACGCTGAAGATCATGCTGCCAGGCGCAGTCTTCGGCATCGCGATGGGCTGGGCGACCTCGGCGCTCGTTCCGGGCAACATGCTGCGCATCGTCATCGGCGCTGTGACCATCCTCTTCTGCCTGCGCTATTTCTGGAACAATTACGGCCCGGGCGCCGGCAAGATCGTCCCGCCGCGCGGACAGCGGCCGGTGGCCGCCGGCCTTTGGGGTACATTTTCCGGCTACGGCAGCTTCGTCGCCCATGCGGGAGGCGCACCCTTTCAAATCTATGCCCTGCCGCTCAAGCTGCAGCCACGCGAATATACGGGCACCAGCGTGCGCTTCTTCGCGATCCTCAACGCCATCAAGCTCATTCCCTATTTCGCACTCGGTCAGCTCGACACCCAGAATCTCGCGACCTCCGCAACGCTTCTACCCTTCGCCCCGCTCGCCACCCTTGCAGGCGCCTGGTGTGTGCGCCGCATGAAGCCGGCGATCTTCTACCCCTTCATGTATGCGATGGCCCTCATCGCCGCCTTCCTCATCGTGCGCGAGGGTCTTGGCTGGTAGGGCAGCCCTGCTGCATCTTCCTTCAATCGGAACCGACCTGAAGAATTATGCAGCAATTCTAAGTGTAACCATCCTTGGCGCGTCTGAAAGACTACGAGGCCGTAGTACGCTGCAATGCACAATTTCCTTGCTGGAACGTCCGGTTTGACGTAGCTTTCCCGCTATGTCGAACACGGACCCCTTCTCTGCGATTGCCGATCCGAACCGGCGGTTTCTGCTGGAGGAATTGCGTCGTGCGCCGCGGACCGTCAACGAACTGGCTGAGGGCCTGCCGATCAGCCGCCCCGCCGTGTCGCAACATCTGAAGGCGCTGCTCGACAGCAACCTCGTCTCGGTGACCTCGGAAGGCACGAAACGCATCTACACGGTCAACAACCGCGGTTTCGACATGCTCAATTTATGGCTGGATCAGTTCTGGGCTTGAAGCCGGCTCACATGACAGCCCCGCCCCTCGTATGGCTGTGACTTGAAGCGCGGCGCTCGCAAAAGCGCCAGCCGCGATGCCGCTGGCATCGGGCTGGCGCAATTCTGGTGTGAACTCACCGGTTCTTGCTGATTTCAGGCGGAATGGATGGATTTACCTTTTCTTTCGCAAGATGATCGACCGGCGACCCTTGGGAAGATCAGTGGACGGATGACTTGAGACGCATAATCTCGTCCTTGATGCGCAGCTTGCGGCGCTTGCATTCGGCAATTTCCGTATCGGAGATAGAGGGAGCTGTTCTGAGCGCGTGCAGCTCCTCTTCGAGAGCGACATGCTTTTTCTGGAGTGATTCAAGATGAGCTTGAACTGTCATTTGACCCTTCCTTCCTCTTACCCTCCCCGGCCAACATCGTCGGGGATCAAGGTGTCAACGCGGCGGACTGTGACATATTTTTGAAGGCTTGTCGAAGGCCAAAAGATGAAGACTGGATGGCAATTTCATGATCAAGACTAACTAGCCGTTACCCGTATTTGGTGATAGGAGCTTGCGGAAATCATCGGCAGATCGGACAAAGTCCGGGGACGATAACGGGGAATGCATATGGCCGATCAGGAACAGGCGGAAATCAGGCTCACCGTGGCGCGGCTGCGCCAGGAGCACGAGGATTTCGACGCCGCGATCAACGCCATGATCCTAACCGGATGCGATGCTCTGCGAATCCAGCGCATGAAAAAGAAAAAACTCGTTATCAAGGACAAGCTCTCCAAGCTGGAAGATCAGATCATCCCTGACATCATCGCCTGAGAGGGAAGAGCAGCAACGATGACAGACAGACCACCCGTCGCCATCATCATGGGAAGCCAGTCCGACTGGGAGACCATGAAAAACGCAGCCGACACGCTCGAGGCGCTGGAAATTCCCTATGACGCGCGCATCATTTCGGCGCACCGCACAGTCGACCGGCTGGTCAATTTCGCCAAGGGCGCGCGCGCGGAGGGCTTCAAGGTCATCATCGCAGGCGCCGGCGGCGCCGCCCACCTGCCGGGTATGACCGCCGCGATGACGCCGCTGCCGGTCTTCGGCGTGCCGGTCCAGTCCAAAACCATGTCCGGCCAGGACAGCCTGCTTTCCATCGTGCAGATGCCGGCCGGCATTCCTGTCGGTACGCTCGCCATCGGCAAGGCCGGCGCGGTCAACGCCGCCCTTCTCGCCGCCGCGGTGCTTGCCCTTTCCGACGAAGAAGTCGCCGACCGGCTAGACGAATGGCGCGAGCGCCAGAGTGCTGCCGTCGCCGAATACCCGATGGACGATCTATGACGGCAAGAACGATCGGGATCATCGGCGGCGGCCAGCTCGGCCGCATGCTGGCCATTGCCGCCGCCAGGTTGAATTTTCGCACGGTCATCCTCGAGCCGCAGGCCAACTGCCCGGCCGCCCAGCTCGCCAACCGGCAGATTACTGCCGCCTATGACGATCCGGCTGCGCTGGCCGAACTCGCCGACATATGCGACGTCGTCACCTACGAATTCGAAAACGTGCCCGTCGCAGCAGCCGAAAGGCTCTCGGCGAGCGTGTCCGTCTATCCGCCGCCGAAGGCGCTGGAAGCCGCCCAAGACCGCCTGGTCGAGAAGCGCTTTCTCAATGGCTGCGGCATAACCACTGCCCGCTTCCACACGATCGACAGCCAGGCCGATCTTGAGACGGCACTGAAGGATTTCGGCGGCCAAGGCGTGCTGAAAACCCGCCGTCTCGGTTATGACGGCAAGGGCCAGAAGGTTTTTCGCTCGGCGGCAGACAGCCCGGATGGCGCCTATGCAGCCCTTGGCGGCGTGCCGCTCATCCTCGAAAGCTTCGTCGCCTTCGAGCGCGAGGTCTCGATCATCGCCGCCCGCGCCAGCGACGGAACGGTCGTCTGCTTTGATCCCGCCGAGAATGTCCACCGCAACGGCATCCTCCACACCTCGACGGTTCCCGCTGCGATCTCTGCGCCGGCGGCGGACGCCGCGCGGCAATCGGCCGAGAAAATCCTTGCCGCATTGAATTATGTCGGCGTCATCGGCATCGAATTCTTCGTGCTTGCCGATGGCGGTCTGATCGCCAACGAGATGGCGCCGCGTGTTCACAACTCCGGTCACTGGACGGAAGCCGCCTGCGTCGTCAGCCAGTTCGAGCAGCATATTCGCGCCGTCGCCAGCCTGCCGCTCGGCAATGCCGAGCGCCATTCCGACTGCGTCATGCAGAACCTGATCGGCGACGATATTCTTGCCGTTCCGGACTGGCTGCGGCGCCCCGATACACTGGTTCATCTCTATGGCAAGACCGAGTGGCGCCCCGGCCGCAAGATGGGCCATGTCACCACCTTGACGCCGAAATCGCCGGTTTTGGCCTGAGAAAACACCCCGTTGCCTTGGGAAAAACACCTTCATGTGGTTGACACGGAAAAGGTGACGGGGTATCTGCTCCCCCACCTAAACAGCGCGCCCGATGGCGCGCTTTTGATTGTTAAAAGATACGGGCGAATGTGAATTCCCCCATAGAGATCGCGGATCAGAAAAATGAAGATCAAGAATTCGCTCAAGTCGCTCAAGGCTCGTCACCGTGACAACCGTCTGGTTCGCCGCAAGGGCCGCATCTACATCATCAACAAGCTGAACCCGCGCTTCAAGGCTCGTCAGGGCTGATTTCGCGCGTCCGGATCGCCCTGCCGCGTGAGCTTGCGCTGGCAGATATATCCGGTGGGTCGCTGCGGTGATCACGTCAAATTTGTTTGATCTTCGGCGCTGGCGGGCTAATATGCCCGCCATGCGCTTTTTTGCTTTGACATCAGCGGCGCTGCCGCTTGCCCTCATTCTGCTCACCTCCTCCTTTCCGGCCGCCGCCGCGGAAAAGCCGGTCGCCGCCACGAAAAAGGAGGTTATCGTCGAGCCGGCGGATGCCAACAATTCGCCGAAACAGCACCTCGACCAACTCTTCAGCCAGCTGAAACGCGAGCGCGACCCCGACAAAGCCAGCGGCATCGCCAATGAGATCCGCATCGAATGGAACGATTCCGGCAGCGCCACGATCAATCTGCTGATGCAGTGGGCCGACAAGGCGATCGAGGAAAAGCGCAATCCCGCCGCCCTCGATTTCCTTGACGAGGCGATCGCGCTGAAACCCGATTATGCCGAAAGCTGGAACCGCCGCGCGACGCTGAACTTCGTCATGGGCAATTATCGCAAGTCGATGTCCGATATCGAACGGGTGCTCGATCTCGAGCCGCGCCATTTCGGCGCGCTCTCCGGCATGGCGGCGATCCTCAGCAATTCCGGCAACGACCAGCTGACCTTGAAGGCCTGGGAGCGTTTTCTTGACATCTACCCCGCCGAACGCACCGCGCAGGAACAGGTCAACACGCTTGCTGAAAAACTTGCCGGCAACCGCACCTGATCCTCGGGCGTTGATCTTGACCTCCGGCCAAGCCGCGCAATTTAGAACTTTAGACGGGAAACGACGCAGCGCGTCCGCTCTCGGCAAAACCGCCGCAACTATCGCCCGTTAAGATCATGCTTGCAGAAGTTTCCGCTCTTCTCGCCCCGCTCGCCGCCGCTATCGGTTACTCCTCCTACAAGGCGCGGCAATTCGAACAGACCTATCCGAATATCGGCGAACTGACGGATGTCGGCGGCTACCGCATGAATGCCGTCCATATCGAGCGTCCCGAAGGCGCCGACCTGCCGGCCCTCGTCTTCATTCACGGCGCCAGCGGCAATCTGCTCGACCAGGTCGTCGCCTTTCGCGCAGCACTCGAAGGCCGGGCCGAGATGCTCTTCGTCGATCGTCCCGGCCACGGTTATTCCGAACGCGGCGGCCCTGACAACGCTGTCCCTTCCGGTCAGGCCGATGCGATCGCCAGCCTGATGGAAAAGCGCGGCATCGAAAAAGCTGTCATCGTCGGCCATTCCTTCGGCGGCGCAATCACCGCCGCTTTCGGTCTGCGCCATCCCGACAAGACCTCGGGCCTGCTTTTCCTCGCCCCCGCCACCCACCCCTGGCCGGGCGGCATCGACTGGTATTATCACGTCGCAACCGTGCCGGTCCTCGGCTGGCTCTTCAACCACGCGATCGTCGTGCCGCTCGGTCTCAGCCGGCTGGAACGCGGAACGCGGAACGTCTTCCACCCCAATCCGCGCCCCGCCGATTACATCGAAAGGACCGGTCCCTCGCTGGTGCTGCGGCCCGACGCTTTCCACAACAATGCCGCCGATTTCAAGAGACTGCTTGCCTATGTGAAGGAACAGTCGCCGCGCTATTCTCAGATCACCGCGCCGACCGTCATCATCACAGGCGACAGTGACGAGATCGTCTGGGAGCACCTGCATTCACGCGGCCTGGCCCGTGATATAGCAGGCTCCGAACTCATCACCGTTCGCGGCGTCGGCCACAAGCCGGATTATCTCGCAACCGATGTCGCCATTGCCGCCATCGAGAAGATCGCCGGCATGCCGCGCGACCTGCAGGCGATCGCGCGCCGGGCCGAAGAGAGGCTCGCCGCCGCATCACGCGATCGAACGCTTGCAGCCGTGCCATCGTTGCGGCCAGGCGCCCTTCACGGCGCATAACCTCTACGGCTCGAGTTTCCGCCGGTGAAACCATCGGCAGCAACACCGAAACCCGCATCAGGCGCTGAGACGCACACCGCCGTCGCAGGTGATCACGTGGCCACTCATGAAGCCGTTTCCGATCAGGAAGGCGATCGCCTCCGCGATATCCTCCGGCCTGCCGACGCGACCGACCGGCGTGCGGCTGGCGAAGTCCGCAAAGACGTTGTCACGCTGCTCCGAGGGCAGGAAACTCCACCACGGCGTATCGATGACCCCAGGTGAAACGCCGTTGACACGCAACGGCTTCAATTCGGCGGCCAGCACCGGCACCATTGCCTCGATGCCGGCATTGACGGCAGCAAGCCCAGCCGTACCGGGCATCGCGGCCTGCGCACTGACCGCCGAAACGAAGGTGATGCTGCCGCCCGGCTGCAACAGCGGCAGCGCCGCCTGGGCTGCCGCGGCATGCGGAATGAGCTTGGTCTGGAACCCGGCCAGCAGATCAGCCATGTCGAGTGTAGCAAAAGGCCCGGCGCCGTGACCGCTGCCCATCGCCAGCACCAGATGATCGAACGCGCCGATCCCGGAAAAAGCCTTCCCGAGTGCGGATAGCTTCGCCGCATCGAGCACGAGGCTGCGCAGATCACCGTCGAGCGATGCTTTTGCCGCGGCAAGTTTGTCACCATCACGGCCCGCAATGGTGACCGTATATCCCTGTTTCAAAAGTAGTTTCGCCGTAGTAAGGCCGATGCCGGAAGAACCGCCGATGACGACGACATGCTGTAAAGACATGATGCTGCTCCTTGATTAGAGCATGATGCCGAAAAGTATGAGCGGTTTTTGGACGACATCATGCTCTAACTCTTGAATTTAGAACAGGATTCAGACTTTAGGCCGACCGGGCCTAAAATCATCCTGTTCCAGTCGAGCCGCAGGCGCTTCAATCACCCGCGACGCCTGCATCATGCGCCGCCTGGAAATGTCAAACAGTTCCATTTTTATCCTGGTATCAATACTGATATGATCCCCGGCATGGACCAGAGAGCCGATACATTCGAAGCCCGCCGCCGTGAATTCGCAGCCTTCCTGCGTTCTCGTCGCGAGCGGCTGGCGCCGTCCGAAGTCGGCTTGCCGGAGGGTTTTCGCCGGCGCACGCCAGGTCTGAGGCGTGAGGAACTCGCCATGCTCGCCGGCGTCGGCACCACCTGGTACACATGGCTGGAACAGGGCCGTGACATCAGACCCTCGGCACAGGTGCTCAATGCCCTTGCCGATGCGCTGCACCTCGACGAGGCCGAGCGCCAACATCTCTTCACCCTCAACGACCGCCAGACGGCGCAGACAGTATCCAGCGCGCCCGAATTCGTCGACGAACCGCTGAAGCGCATGCTCGCCAACCTCACCCACCAACCGGCCTATGTGCTTGGCCGCCGGTGGGATGTGCTCGCCTGGAACCGCGCCGCCGAAGTACTCTTCGGTGGTTATGACACACTCGACCGTGACGAGCGCAACACTATGCATCGCCTCTTCGCCGACCCGGCGCATCGCCGGCTGCTCGTCGATTGGGAGGCGGTTGCCCGCGTCTCACTGGCGATGTTTCGCGCCGACAGCGCGCGTTATGCCGGTGATCCGGATTTCGAGCGCCTAATCGCACTGCTGAAACAGGCAAGCTCTGAATTTCGTGATTGGTGGCAGCGCCACGAGGTCGTCAGCCCGCTGTCGGGTATCAAGCGCATCGATCATCCGGTTAAAGGCCGCATGTGCTTCGAGCATACAGGGCTGACATTGACGAGCCGGCCGGAGATGAAGCTCGTTGTCTACACGCCGCTGGACGATGAAGACACCAACCGGAAACTCGCCGAGCTTCTTGCCTAAAGCTAATCCCTTGCATTGCCTCGGGCCGTCGCAGCCCCATATGTTTTCCATCATTGTCCATAGGAGGGGAAATCATGGACCGCCTGCATATCGGCACGATCTCCGTCATTTCGGCACTGTCGCTGAGCCTGACGTCGGCCTTCGCCGCCTCGCCCGCGCCTGTCGAGGCCGAGCACGGCATGGTCGTCACCGCCCAGCATTTGGCGACCGATGTCGGCGTCGAGGTGCTGAAGGGCGGCGGCAATGCCGTCGATGCAGCCGTCGCCGTCGGCTATGCGCTGGCGGTCGTCTATCCCTCGGCCGGCAATCTCGGCGGAGGCGGCTTCATGACCATCCGCCTGAAGGACGGCACCAAGACCTTCCTCGATTTCCGCGAACGCGCGCCGCTTGCCGCCACGAAGACCATGTATCTCGATGCCAAAGGCGATATCGTGCCGCGCGCCAGCCTCGACGGCTATCTTGCCGTCGGCGTTCCCGGTTCCGTCATGGGCTTCGAAACCGCGCGCGAGAAATACGGCACAAAGCCGCGCCAGGATCTGATCGCACCGGCACTTCGTTTCGCCAGGGAAGGCTACACGCTGGAACAGGGCGATGCCGCAAGTTTCGCCGGCAGCGCCAAACGGCTCGCCAAGGACGAGGCGGCGGCGAAGATTTTCCTGAAACCCGATGGCAAAGCCTATGCATCGGGTGAAAAGCTCCAGCAGCCCGACCTTGCCGCGGTCCTGGCGGCCATTTCCGAAAAAGGTCCTGACGCCTTCTACAAGGCTGCGCCCGCCGAGGCGATCGTCAAGGCAAGCCAGGCCAAGGGCGGTATCCTCGCCAGGCAAGATTTCGAGCAATATGCCGTGCGCGAGTTGAAGCCGGTCGAATGTAATTATCGCGGTTACGACATCATCTCCTCGCCGCCGCCTTCCTCCGGCGGTGTCATAATCTGCGAGATCCTCAACGTTCTGGAAGGTTATCCGCTTTCCTACCTGGGCTACGGCTCGGCCGACACCGCGCATGTGATGGTCGAGGCCATGCGCTACGCCTATGTCGACCGCAACGCTGCGCTCGGCGATCCCGATTTCGTCGAGAACCCCGTCGCAAAGCTCATCGACAAGACCTATGCCAAGGAGATCGCTGCCAAGATCGATCCCTACAAGGCCGGCACGTCGGCCAACCTTAAACCGCTCGGCGGCAAGGAAAGCACCGAGACGACGCATTATTCGATCATCGACGACGAGGGCAATGCGGTCGCCGTCACCTATACGCTGAACGGGTCTTTCGGCGCCGCGGTCGTCGCGCCCGGCACCGGCGTCCTGCTCAACAACGAGATGGACGATTTCACCTCCAAGCCCGGCGTGCCGAACCTTTATGGCCTCGTCCAGGGCGAGGCGAACGCCATCGCTCCGAAGAAGACACCGCTCTCCTCGATGAGCCCGACGATCGTCACCAAGGACGGCAAGCCCTTCATGGTGATCGGCAGCCCCGGCGGCTCGCGCATCATCACCATCACGTTGGAGGCGATCCTGAACGTCGTCGATTTCGGCATGGATATCAGCCAGGCGGTGAATGCGCCGCGTATCCACCATCAATGGCAGCCCGACAAGGTCTATCTCGAACCCTATGCAATTTCGCCCGATACGGAAAAGACCCTCGCCGCCATGGGCTACAGCTTCGACGGCGGCAATGATGCGCCGCTCTGGGGCCAGGCCGCCGGCATCCTCGTCGGCGGCAAAAGCCTCGCCGCCATCGAAAAGGGCGGTGGTGCGCGCTATAACGGCGCGATGGACAGCCGCGCGGCGGAAGGCTCGGCGAACGGCTACTGACGGTCGCCAGCAGCGGGCGGCAAATGCGACAGGCCATTCATGTCACGGTGACAAAGTCGCCGTTCACAAATGGCTGGCCGCGCCCTAAGCATGAGCGAACCCGCAAGCAGGACGATTCCCGAATGGCCAGCATTGAAATGATTGTCGCCGCCCGCGCCCGTCTGCGCGGCCACGCGAGGCGCACGCCGCTTCTCTCCTCTCCCTTCCTGAACGAGATCGCCGGCCGGCGTCTGTTCGTGAAGGCCGAATGCCTGCAGCATTCCGGCTCGTTCAAGTTTCGCGGCGGCTGGTCGGCCGTCTCCGGCCTCGATCCGGCAGTGCGCGCGAAGGGCGTTATCGCGTTTTCCTCCGGCAACCATGCCCAGGGTGTCGCCCTTGCCGCCAAGCTGCACAATGTGCCCTCCGTCATCATCATGCCGAGCGACGCGCCGAAGCTGAAGATCGCCAACACCCGCGCCTTCGGCGCCGAGGTGGTGCTCTACGACCGCGTCAACGAGGACCGCGACGAGATCGGCGCGAGGCTGTCGGCCGAGCGCGGCCTGACGCTGATCAAGCCCTTCGACGAACCGCTTGTCATCGCCGGCCAGGGCACGACCGGCCTCGAAATCTCCGAGCAGGCGGAAGAGGAAGGCGTGACATCAGCCGAAGTCCTCGTGCCCTGCGGGGGCGGCGGATTGACCTCCGGCATCGCGCTCGCGCTTGAAGCCAGCGCCCCCGGCTTTCGCGTCCGGCCCTGCGAGCCCAAGGATTTCGACGACACCGCCCGCTCGCTCGCCTCCGGCAGGATCGAGCGCAACGTGGCGATATCAGGCTCTATCTGCGATGCGATCGTCACGCCGCAGCCGGGAAATATCACCTTCCCGATCCTCAAGCGCCTCGCCGGCGCCGGCATCGTCGTCACCGACGAAGAGGCGCTGCGCGCCATGGCGCTCGCCTTCGTCAGGCTGAAGATCGTGGTCGAGCCGGGCGGCGCGGTGGCGCTCGCCGCCGCCCTCTTCCATGGCGAGGCGCTGGAAAGCGACACGGTGGTCGCCGTCACCTCCGGCGGCAATGTCGATGCAGATATCTTCGCCATGGCGTTGGAACGCTTCGGCTGAGGGCATCGTGAGGCATCCGGCTCTCTTGAGCCGAATGCCGCATTCAACCGTCAGATGGAGTGAAGCGCCCGGCGGATTGCTATCTCGACCGGCGAATAGACGCCGTCCTTCCGCTCAAGCCGAAGCGGTTCGGACGGTGCAAGGCCGGGCTGTCCCATGAAGCGCGGTTCATTGCCGCCATGCTTTTGTGCTGCATGGATCAGGAATGGATGGCACAGATAGACCGTGCCGGCCTGCCCCGTCGCCAAGGCCAGCGGCCGGGCTTCACCGACATGCTCCAGCCGGAGATGGGCCATACCCGCCTCACCCGCCGGTGCCAGAAGGCGCGCGACATCCTTGTGCGAGCCGATACGGATGCGGGTCGGCGCATCCTCTTCCCCGACATCCGAGAACAGGAAAAGCATCAGCAGCGCCCGTCCGCGCGAGGTGATATTCACCCGCCAGGCGGAAAAGTCCCGCTGCTCGTTCGGATCGGAACCCCCATCGGGAAAGCTCAGATCGACATGCCAGCCGGCATCGCCGGGATCGTCCGGATGGGGAAAGCGCACCGGGAAACTGCCAAGCCCGGTGCGTGGCTCCCAGCGCCCTCTGCCGACAAGCTGGTCGAACGCCGAATGCAATACCGGTGTGTTGACAGCTTTCTCGAACGGGCCTCCACCATAACCGGCAAGCCGCACGACCGGTTGCGTCCATGTCCTTGGATCATCCGCATCGAAGGGAATATCGCACCACATGATGGCACGAGCTTCCTGGGCCAATTCGCGGGGAAAAGCCTCGTCGATCCGGATAAAGCCATCCTCGATGAATTGCTCGATCTGCGCGGCGCTCAGCGCCGGTGGGTAAACATTCGATGTCATGAAATATCTCTCTATCGCCAATCCTGCTGGCTCTTTCCTTGGCCAGATGCAGGGTGGTTGCAGTCCACGGCAACGCGCCAGCCGCGAAGGTTGGCAAGCGGCCGCATCTTCCGATGCCCGAAGGCAGAGCTTTAAAGGCTCAAGAAGAAGGCCGTAGCGATATTGAGAGTGATCGTCTTCATAGCAGTCCGAAGCTATAGCCACGCGATCGAAGGGTCAATGCGGCAATGTCAGGCCGCCGTCCCGCGAAGCGCGCCATTCACCGACTGCAGCACGAGCTCGGCAAGCCGGGACGCCGCCGGCTGCGGTTCGGCTTCGGCCCGATGCAGGACCAGCCCGAGCTTCGGCAAATCAGGCAAGCCGATCGTCTCCGGCGCCAGCGGCCGGACCTTTGCCGGCAATCCGATCGGTGTGCGGATAGTGATGCCGAGGCCTGCAGCCGCCGCTGCCCAGAGGCCGCCGAGGCTGGAGCTGACGAAGGCGAGACGCCAGGAAATGCCGGCCTCGTCAAGTGCCCGGGTCGCCGCACTGCGCATCAGGCACGGCGCCTCCAGCGAGGCGAGCGGTATCGGCTCGCCACTTGCCGCATGCCAGCCGGGCGATCTCTCGACAGGCCCGATCCAGCGCATCGGCACCTCGCCGATCCGGTCGCAATGTGCCGTCACCGTACCGTCGCTCCAGGCGAGCGCCAGATCAAGCTTGCCTGAGGTGACGCGCTCAAGCAGTTCGACATTGCGCACCACCCGCGCCTCGATGCGGACCTTCGGATGCGCCCGCGCGAAGCGGCCGAGCACCTCCGGCAGCAGGGTCTCGCCAAAATCCTCCTGCAGGCCGAGCCGCACCCAGCCTTCCAGCTCGATGCTGTGCACGGCCGCAGCCGCCTCGTCATTCAACTCCAGCAGCCGCCTGGCATAACCGAGCATCGTCTCGCCGGCATCGGTGAGCGCCAGCCCGCGCCCCACTTTGCGGAAGATCGGCGTGCCCGCCTGTTCCTCCAGCTTCTTCAGCTGCGCGCTCACCGCCGAGGTTGAACGTCCGAGCTTTTCGGCCGCCTTGGCGAAATTGCCGAGTTCCATGCCGGTCGAAAAGGCTCGAAGCACATCGAGATCGAAGATCGTCCGTCGCATCATACAATCCCATTTTTTAGGATTATCAGTTCATAAAATTCTGATTTTCGGTACCATCGTGTCGTGCGATGGTGCTGTTGTCAAGGCCGACGAACGGCCCAAACCATGGAGCCCCCGATGCCCTTCGTTCGCATTTCTCTCCGCAGAGGCAAGTCGCCGGAGTATCTTACGGCACTCGCCGACACCATCCAGCGCGCCCTGGTCGAAACCTTCGACGTGCCGGAAAACGACCGCTTTCAGGCCATCCATCAGCATGATGAAAACGAGCTGATCTTCGACAGCAGCTATCTTGCCGGGCCGCGCTCAAACGATTTCGTCTATATCTCGATCACCATCGGCCGGCCCCGCACGGTCGAGATGAAGGCGGCGCTCTATCGGCGGCTCGCCGATCTGCTGGCGCAGTCACCGGGCCTCCGGCCCGAGGATGTGATGATCGTCATCAGCACTAGTGCCCCGGAAGACTGGTGCTTCGGCAACGGCATCGCCCAGATGACCGACCCCGATTGGCGGCTGCGGGCGGCCGGAGGCCAACGATGAGCGCTTTGAACCCGAAGGCCATGACGGTCAGCCGCCCCGGAAGGGCGGTGCGCTCGCCGGAGGGTGTCGCCACGGCGCCTTTCTGGGTCGAGATGCTGCTCGAAGGCAGCGCCGATGGCGAAAACACGGCCATGCGCGCCACACTCGATCCCGGGACCATCACCCGCTGGCATACGCACCCTCGAGGCCAGTTGCTCTATGTGCTTTCGGGTTATGGGCTGGCGCAGAGCGAGGGTGGTCCCGTCGCGGAACTGCGCGCCGGCGACGCCGTCTGGTTTGCGGCTGGCGAGCGTCACTGGCATGGCGCGGCCCATGACAGTCCCTTCGGCTATCTCAGCATTCAGGCAACGGAAAACGGCAGCATCGTCGAATGGCTGCAGCCGGTGGAGGCACGATCATGATCGCCATGCAATACAGCTTCACCCTGCCCGCCGATTACGACATGTCGATCATCGACCGCCGAATCCGCGACAAGGGACCGCTGCTCGACGGCTTTCCCAATCTCGGCTTCAAGGCCTATCTCAGCGCCCGCCATGGCGAATTCGCCAGCCCCGACAATCTTTATGCGCCCTTCTACCTCTGGCAAAAGCCGGAAGGGGCAAGCGACTTCCTCTGCGGCCCCGCTTTCCAAACGCTCGCCGGCGCCTTCGGTTGGCCGCAGGTAAAAACCTGGATCGTCTGGCAGGCGGAAATCTCGCCCGATATTGCCGCAGCCAGGTTTGCCACACGCGAAGTCCTACAAATGGACCCTCACGCACCGCTTGCCGATATTCGCGACGCCGAAAGCGCTGAGGCTGAAGCAGAGGTTCGGGCAGGCGCCCTCGCCTCCATCCGCGGTTTCGAGCCGACGACATGGACACGGGTGCGCTTCAGGCTATGGCGAGAGATCCCCGAGAGCGCTGAGCACATGCAGGCCTATCGCGTCGGCCACCTATCCCTGCCTTAAGCCTGACCTTAAACGGTGGCCCGGCGATAGAAGGCGAGCGAGCCGGCAAGCGCCAGCAGCGCGCCGCCGCAGGCGCGCTCCAGCCATAGGGCGCCCGAGGTTTTCAGGAAACGCACCGCCTGCGAGCCGAAGAAGGCGTAGCCGAACATGATGAAGAAATCGAGCACGGCAAAGGTGAGCGCGAGCAGCGCATATTGCGTTGCCTGCGGCAGCGCCGGATCGATGAACTGCGGCAGGAAGGCCGAGAAGAACAAATAGCCCTTCGGATTGGTCGCCGCGACCATGAAGCTCTTCAGCCCGATCGAGAAAGTCGACGTCGTCCCCGCCGGCGCACCTGCTTTCAACGCCGCATCGATCCCGCCCTTCGAGCGCAGCAGCATGATGCCGAGAAAGGCGAGATAGGCGGCACCGGCCCATTTCAGCATCGAGAACCAGAATTCCGATGCCGCCAGCAGCGCACCGAGCCCGACCGCCACAGCACCGATCAGCACGAAATCGGAGAGGACGGCCCCGATCATGCCGGCCATTGCCCGGCGCAGGCCATGCCGCGAACCGTTGGTCAGCGCCAGCAGCACTGTCGGGCCCGGCGTGGCGATACCGACAAAGGAAACGGCTGCAAAAGCCATAAGCGTAACGATATCCATGATGATCCCTCCGAACCTAGAGCATGTCTCGCAAAAGTGTGCAGCGGTTTTGCGATAAAGACATGGGCAAAAACAAAGACCTAAAGCGTGACAAGCGGATCTGAAAGATCGCGACGCGCTTTAGCGCTATAGGGGAGGAAACTTGCATGCACCGGCGCCCTTGGCAATGCCCCGGCCATCAACGAAAAAGCCCGCCGCTTCTTTGAGGCGACGGGCTTTCGAAGGGATGCGATCGGATCAGATGCCGCTCTGGCCGTCGGAACCGATATAGGCGATGCGGATCATATTCGTGGCGCCGGGTGTGCCGAGCGGCACGCCGGCCGAGATGATGATGCGGTCGCCGGGCTTGCCGAAGCCTTCGTCGGCGACGATGCGGCAGGCGCGGTTGACCATGTCGTCGAGATCGGTCGCGTCATGCGTGACGACGCAATGCAGGCCCCAGACGACGGCAAGACGGCGTGCCGTCTTGATGATCGGCGACAGCGCCAGGATTGGCACCTGCGGACGCTCACGTGAGGCGCGAAGGCCTGTCGTGCCCGACGAGGTGTAGCAGACGATCGCTGACAGCTTCAGCGTCTCGGCGATCTGGCGCGCAGCGAGCGAGATCGCATCGGCACCGGTCGCTTCCGGCTGGGCGCGCTGGGCATAGATGATGCCCGGATAATGCGGCTCGCGCTCGATGGCGGTGGCAATCGACGCCATGGTCGAAACGGCTTCGACCGGATAGTCCCCCGAGGCCGACTCGGCCGAGAGCATGACGGCATCGGCGCCTTCGAAGACGGCGGTTGCGACGTCGGAAACTTCCGCGCGCGTCGGCACCGGCGCCGAGATCATCGATTCCAGCATTTGCGTGGCGACGACCACCGGCTTGCCCGAACGGCGGCAGGCGCGGATCAACTGCTTCTGGATGCCGGGAACCGATTCGAGCGGCATTTCGACGCCGAGATCGCCGCGAGCAACCATCAATGCGTCGGAAAGCTCGATGATTTCCTCGATACGCTCGAGAGCCTGCGGCTTTTCGATTTTCGACATCAGGCCGACACGGCCGCGGGCAATCTTGCGCACTTCGGCAAGGTCGTCAGGACGCTGGACGAAGGACAGTGCCACCCAGTCGACATCGTCAGTGGCAAGCACGGCGTCGAGATCGGCGCGGTCCTTGTCCGTCAGCGCGCCGACGCCGAGTAGCGTGTCGGGAAGGCTGACGCCCTTGCGGTCAGAAATGCGCGTGCCCGAAATAACGGTGGTAACGATGCTCTTGCCGTCGCATTTTTCAGCGCGCAACGCGAGCTTACCGTCGTCAATCAGCAGGCGATGGCCAGGCTGCACCGATTCCAGGATCTCGGGGTGCGGCAGATAGACGCGGTTCTGGTCGCCGAGCGCTTCGTTGTTGTCGAGCGTGAAGGTCTGGCCGGGTTTCAGGTCGACCTTGCTGTCGACGAACTTGCCGACTCGCAGTTTCGGTCCCTGCAGGTCGGCGAGAATGCCGATCGGCCGGCCGGAGCGCGCCTCGACCGAGCGGATGCGCTGGATGAGCGTACGCATCACGTCGTGGCTCGCATGGCTCATATTGATGCGGAAGACATCGGCGCCGGCCTGATGCAGCTTCTCGATCATCGATTCCTCAGCGGAGGCGGGCCCGAGGGTGGCGAGGATTTTAATTTTGCGATTACGCTTCATCAATTCTGGCTTTCTTGCGTCCCTGGGGTGTCGGAGAGTTGAACCATCCAGCTGCCCTGGCGGCCCGTGTCATATTCCTTGAAACCCATCTTCTGGTAACCGCGGGCATAACAATCCTGCACACCCGAGATCTTGAACTCGTTTTCCGCCACGCACATCTGCACGTCCCCCGTCCATCGTCCTCCCCGGGCGGCGTCCTCTGCGTAGAGGTAATAATAACGCGATTGCAATTCTCCCTCGATCAACACGGCGCAGGTCGTTGCCGGCACCTGCCACCAGCCTTCCGTCATCCAGCCGTCCTTGGCCCGATAGCCGATCGCCACGCCGACGAGATTTTGCGTTCCGTTGCAGACGCGAAAATCGGCGCGCGCGGCATCTGCGATGAAGAACGGCATAAAGGCTGCAAGAGCAAACAGAGCGAGACGGACCAGCGGTCCGGACCGCGTGAGGAAACTTGGCGCGGCTTGGATCAACACGGCTCCCAAATAGCTCCACGGTTATTCGTATGCTTGTCTTCTTGCGCCGCCATCAAGCGAAAGTCAACGCAATGCTAATCGATTATATTTCCTTTCACAAACCGCCCGTCGAGGGTCTGGCTCAACCTCTGTCCGCCTGCGGCGCTTGAACCTGGCGCGGACGCATGCGATCACTGCCCGACTGCGCAATGACGAACGGCAATTCCTGATGGACGACTTCCAATCCTTCGAAATCCTATCCGGCAAACATGACAAAGGCATGGTGATCCTTGCAGATCACGCGATGAACCGCCTTCCCGCACACTATGGCCGGCTCGGCCTACCGGACGCGGCCTTCATCCGGCACATCGCCTATGACATCGGCATCGAGGGCCTGACGCGGCAGCTTTCGGAAAGCCTCGGCGTACCCGCGGTGCTCGGCGGCTTCTCGCGCCTGCTGATCGACCCGAACCGCGGCGAAGACGATCCGACCCTGATCATGAAAATCTCCGACGGCGCCGTCATATCCGGCAATCATCCGATCACGCCGCAGGAGTGGGAGAACCGCATCGAAACCTTCCATCGCCCCTATCACCACGCCGTCGCCGCAACGATCGACAGGGTGGCGAACGCCACCGGGAAGGCGCCGCTGGTGCTGTCGCTGCACTCCTTCACGCCCGCCTGGAAAGGTATTCCCCGCCCCTGGCACGCCGCCGTGCTTTGGGACAGCGATCACCGCGCCGTCGGCCCGCTACTGGACATGCTGCGCGCCGATCCCGATCTTATCGTCGGCGACAACGAACCCTATGATGGCGCACTGAAGGGCGATACCATGTACCGCCACTGCATGATCACCGGCATTCCGCATGCGCTGCTCGAAGTCCGTCAGGACCTGATTGCAGACGAGGCCGGCATAGCGGCATGGGCCGAGCGCCTCGCGCCGATCTTTGCGGCAATGAACGCTGATCCCGCCTTGCACGAATACGACGTCCACGTCTCGCGCACAGGCCCCTATTGAAAGGAGAGCGAGATGACCGCGCTCAGCAAACAACAGCAGACCGAATTCGAGGCCGCCGCATTCCGCCGCCTTGTCGCGCATCTTCGCGAGCGCAGCGACGTGCAGAATATCGACCTGATGAACCTCGCCGGCTTTTGCCGCAACTGCCTGTCGAACTGGTATCGCGAGGCAGCCGAGGCCGACGGCGCGCCCGTCACCAAAGACGAATCGCGCGAGATGGTCTACGGCATGCCCTACGAGGACTGGAAAAAACTCCACCAGAACGAGGCCTCACCTGTGCAAAAGGCTGCTTTTGAACTGAACAACCCAAACAAATAGCCTGGCCGACCCCGAACAGGCTTGACCGTGACGCCGCTTCGCGGCAGTCACGTGCCTTCGAATTGATCATCCCCAATCAGGAGAACACGATGTCTGATGCTCATGGCGTCGCCCGCGACCAGCTTCGCGCTTTCATCGAGCGCATTGAACGGCTGGAAGAAGAAAAGAAGACCATCGCCGACGACATCAAGGACGTCTATGGCGAAGCCAAGGGAATGGGCTTCGATACCAAGATTCTGAAGAAGGTCGTGGCGCTGCGCAAGAAGGACGAGCAGGAGCGCATGGAAGAGGAAGCGATCCTCGACACCTACCTGCACGCACTCGGCATGATCGAGTCGCCGCCGGAAGGCTGATCCGCCCTTCATTGCTGATATGTCGACAAGCCGCCGGACCGCCCGGCGGCTTTTCTTTTGCCCAATGCATGTCGCCCGGAAGTGTGCAGCGGTTCCGGGATAACGATATGCATCAAAACAAAGAGCTGAAGCGCGTCGAATGAATCAAGTTTGCTGCGACGCGCTTTAGGCTGCACAGCCATAATGGCTGTCCGCCGCTGGTCGAAGCAGCCAAAAAGGAAAACCGCCGGATCGCCCCGACGGTTTTCGATATTTCATGATGGCCGGCTCAGTTTGTGTTGAACTTGCGCACTTCCATGAAGTTAACAGCCGTGCCACTGAAGCGGGCCGGGTCGACCGAAGCGGTCTTGACGTTGAAACCTTCGGTATAAACGGTAGTCGGCTGCGCGCGCATCGTCTGGCTAACGAAACGTGGCGCCTTCACCTGCTTGGAGGCCATTTCCAGACGGGCATTGGTCAGCGCCCACTGCGAAATCATCTTCTGCGTCAGCTTCGGCTCGGTGCGAACCGTCGCGCGGCTGGCGTCCGCCGCGGCGGCTTCCTTGTGCGTCGGGCGGCCGCCCTTGGTGGGCAGGCCCTGCGCCACGGCGTTTTCGGCGGCCGGTTCATCAAAGCCGTCGCCGAAGCTTGCCGATTTGGTCATCGGCGCCAAGGCTGCGAGCTCAAGCGGCGGTTTTGCGGCAGGCGCCTTTTGCGTCATCGCGGCGTTGATCGCCTGCTCCACCGTCATCTCAGGCGCATGCGCGGCGATCTGGTTTTCCCCACCCTTATTCTGCTGGTCGAGCGCATCGGCGACGGCGGGAGACAGTCCGCCGTCCTGATCGGCCTCGTCGGCCTCTGCTTCCGGATCGGCATTGGCCGCAGCCAGAAGGTTCTCGGCGACGGCAGGGCGTTCGACCGGCGTCGGAACCGGCATTCCGGTCAGCATGGCAGGATCGGTCGATGCGAGCTCAGCATCGCCCGGTGCGCGGCGCTGGCCGAGTAGTGAGGGGACCGGAA
Organism: Rhizobium sp. BK456; assembly: GCF_014194045.1. Classification (NCBI taxonomy): domain Bacteria; kingdom Pseudomonadati; phylum Pseudomonadota; class Alphaproteobacteria; order Hyphomicrobiales; family Rhizobiaceae; genus Rhizobium; species Rhizobium sp. BK456. The sequence goes on along the minus strand of NZ_JACIAO010000006.1, from coordinate 247,707 downwards.
TGCTATAGGCGCTGAGATCGGCGAATTGCTGCGGCTGGGTCTGATCGGCCGGAAGCGCTGCGACGAGGGCCTGTTGCGCGGCATTACCCGAAGGCGGTGCGACGAGCGCACTCGCCACGTCGCTGCCGGCCGGCTGATTGCTGAATGCCGGGCGAACCTGCGGCACCGGCGCGTTCAGATCGGCGACTTCGGTCTGCTGCGGCTCGGCAGGAGCAGGCTCCGGCGCAGCCTTCGGCGGCGTTGCCTTGGCGACGGCCACAGGCGTCGAATCGTCCGAATCGTCTTCCTGCTCGTCCGCTCCGCCGCCAAACAGCGCAGCAAACAGCGTCTTATGCTTCGGCGCCGATTCGGAAGCGCTGGCGATTTCGATCTGCGTACCGCTGACGCGGCGCTTATAGTCGGCCATTGCCTGCTGATAGCCGGGCAGCGGCTTGCCGTCAGCCGGGATATGAATGGTGTTGCCGTTCGGGAAAAGCCGGACCAATTCGTCGCGGCTCATGCGCGGCCAAGCGCGGACGCCGCCGACATCCATATGCACGAAGGGCGAGCCCGATTTCGGATAGAAGCCGACGCCGCCGACCTGCATTTTCATGCCGATCCCGCGCAATGTCGCAAGCTTGACGTCCGGAATGAAGAAGTCCATCGCCTTGCCGAGCATATGCTGGCTCTTTTCGGCAACGCCCGAGTTGCGCGAGCGGCCGCGGAGCATCTCGTTGGTACCCGGTGAACGGAAACCGCAGACGACGTTAATATAATCCCGCGAACCGCTCTGGCGATAAACTTCCCAGATCAGGTCGAACAGGCGCGGGTCCATCTTCGTCGGCTGGTTCTTGCGCCAGTCGCGCAGGAAGCGGTTCAGCTGCTCCAGACCCTTGGGATCGAACTTGCCGTTGCGCTTGTACGTGATGACGGCTTTTTCGCCGGTATGGATGAAATAAAGCTTGAGGCTGCGGGTGTCGCCCGCTGCCTCGGAAGGTGTACTAACGAATACCGGTGAGGAAACCGCGAGCGCAAGAAGGGCGGCCGCTGCCGTCCTTGCTGCCTTTCCGCAGATGTCGGCGCACAACATACGCCAGCTCAAGCGCGAAGGCTTGGAATTCCCATTCAGATTCGGCAACTCGATCCCCGTCAGACAGACAATGTCCCGTACTGTCTCAGATGACTGTCAAATGCGGTCACACGATGGCAAAAATGCCACACATGATCAACCTTTTCTTTACATAGTGAACGAGCCACTAACAAGTGGTTTATGATCAGTAACAAATCGTGGTTGCCTTAGTCTTAATAAAAAGCGCTTAAGCCGCATCTTTCTGGGGATTATCGGGGTCTATGCCGTAATCTTTGAGCTTGCGATAAAGTGTGGACCGGCCGATGCCAAGTTTGCGCGCCACTTGACTCATCTGCCCGCGATAGAATTTGAGCGCGAATCGGATGAGCTCCTCCTCGACATCGGCAAGCCTGCGCACATCGCCGGCCGGATTGACGCTGGCGATCGCGTTTTCGGAGACTTCGGACAGACGGTGGTGCACCTCTCCCGAGATCGACGCCCTGAACTCCTCCCCATAGCTGTCGTCGGGATCGAGGCCGGTATTGTCGGCGACCAGCGCCAGGTGATCCACGACTTCGTATTCCGGAAGCTGGGCGGCGATCTGCGGGAAGTCCCCTTCCGTCAGCTCCGGCCCTTCGGCCAGAACGACTGCGCGGAAGATCGCATTTTCGAGCTGGCGGATGTTGCCCGGCCAGTCATAGGCGGTCAGCAGCGCCAGTGCGCCGGCGTTGACCGTCATGCGGCGGCCATTCTTCTGCTCGCTGGAGAAGCGTTCGGCAAAGACGCGCACCAGATGCGGAATATCTTCCTTGCGCTTGCGCAGCGCCGGGATGGTGATCGGGAAGACGTTGAGGCGATAGTAGAGATCCTCGCGGAAATGGCCGTTCTTGACCTCCTCGATCAGATCCTTGTTCGTCGCGGAGATCAGCCGGACATTGACCTTATGCGCGGTCCGCGCACCGACGGTCTCGATCTCGCCCTGCTGCACGGCGCGCAACAGCTTCACCTGCACCTCGAGCGGCAGGTCGCCGATCTCGTCGAGGAAGATGGTGCCGCCGTCGGCTTCCATGAATTTGCCGATATGGCGCTCGGTCGCGCCTGTGAACGCGCCCTTCTCGTGGCCGAACAGAATGCTCTCGACGAGATTGTGCGGGATCGCTCCGCAATTGACCGTGACGAAGGGTTTGTTCGCGCGGTCGCCGCCGGACTGGATGGCACGCGCCACCAGTTCCTTGCCGACGCCGGATTCACCTTCGAGCACGACCGGAATGTTGGACTGCGCCGCCCGCTGGGCGAGATCGATGACGCGGATCATCGCCGGGCTTGCCGAGACGATGTCGTCGAAGCCGACCGAGCCCGACCGCGACCGGCGTCCGGCCCGCGCCTTCACCTCGCGCTGATCGAGCTTCATCGCATTCGAGATCGATGTGGCGATGCGTTCGGGAGAAACCGGCTTGACGACGAAATCGAAGGCGCCGGCGCGCATCGCCTGCACCACGGTCTCGATGCCGCCCTGGCCGGTCTGAACGATGACCGGGATCTGCGTGCCGAATTCATGAAGTGCGTCGAGGAATTCGAGGCCGGTCATCTCCGGCATCATCAGATCGAGCACGATGACGTTGAAAAGGCCGCTGTCGCGTTTGACCATTTCCAGGCCGATGCGGCCGTTTTCCGCCTGGTGCACGACATGGCCGTGACGCTCGATTGCGTTCTTGAGCAGGCGGCGCTGCACGGGGTCGTCCTCGACCACGAGAATTTGCCCTGCTCCCTTGAGCTCATTGTAACCGGTCATTGTCGCCTCACTTCATGCGAAACCATGAAGCGCACTCTGACAGAAAGGCTTGAACATCCTGTTTTGAGAAATAATTGCATTTTAACGATTGGAACGGGTCGTTTTCGTACCGAAGCGAGGCCTTTCATGCGCCGAAAGGCCCTTGATGCGGCGCCTTCTCACGCTTATTCAAACAGACCTGTTATGAAAGTGGAGAGGAATTGCCCCATGAAAATCGAGCTCCCGCACGCCCGCCTTCTTTTGTCGGCAGCAGCGCCAGCCGGGGCAGCCAATCCGGCGCTCGGCGATCTGCCGGTCTGGAAGCTGCAGGATCTTTATCCCTCCGCCACCTCGACCGCCTTTGTCGCCGACATGGAAAAGGCCGGCAAGGCTGCTATCGCCTTTGAGGAGAAGTGGAAGGGCAAACTCGCCGAGGCCGCGACGAAGACCGGCACTGAGGGCATCGGCGCGGCGCTGAAGGAATATGAGGCGCTGGACGATATCATGGGCCGCCTCGGTTCCTTCGCCGGCCTTACCTATTTCTCCGACACCACCGATCCGGCAAACGGCAAGCTCTACGGCGACGTGCAGACCAAGATCACCGAATTTTCCGGGCACCTGCTGTTTTTCGCACTCGAACTCAACCGCATCGATGACGCGGTGATCGATGCGAGCATGGCCAACGACCCCGCCGCCGGCCACTATCGCCCCTGGTTGGTCGACCTCAGGAAAGACAAGCCTTACCAGCTCGACGACCGGCTGGAACAGCTCTTCCTCGAAAAGTCGATGACATCGGCCGCCGCCTTCAATCGCCTCTTCGACGAAACCATGGCCGAACTGCGCTATGAGATCGATGGCGAAAAAGTGCCGCTCGAAGTGGCGCTGAACATGCTGCAGGAGAAGGATCCGGACGTCCGCCGCAAGGCGGCCATGGCGCTTGCGGCAACCTTCAAGGCCAATATCCGCATCTTCACGCTGATCACCAATACGCTTGCGAAGGACAAGGATATTTCCGACCGCTGGCGTGGCTTCGAGGATATCGCCGACTCCCGGCATCTCGCAAACCGTGTCGAGCGCGAGGTCGTCGATGCGCTGGCCGCGGCCGTCCGCGAAGCCTATCCCCGCCTTTCGCACCGCTATTACAAGATGAAGGCGAAATGGCTCGGCATGGAGCAGATGAATTTCTGGGACCGCAACGCGCCGCTGCCGGAAACCTCCAGCGCCGTTATTCCCTGGCCCGAGGCGAAGGACACGGTGCTTTCGGCCTATGGCAATTTCGCCCCCGAGATGGCTGATATCGCCAGGCGCTTCTTCGACGAACAATGGATCGATGCACCCGTCCGCCCCGGCAAGGCGCCCGGCGCCTTCGCCCATCCGACGGTTCCCTCGGCCCACCCCTATGTGCTCGTCAACTATATGGGCAAGCCGCGCGACGTGATGACGCTTGCCCATGAACTCGGGCACGGCGTGCACCAGGTTCTCGCCGGCGCGCAAGGGGCGCTGATGTGCCAGACGCCGCTGACACTTGCCGAAACGGCGTCGGTCTTCGGCGAGATGCTGACCTTCCGCGCGCTTCTGGAAAAGACCAGCGACAAGCGCGAGCGCAAGGCGATGCTCGCCCAGAAGGTCGAGGACATGATCAATACGGTCGTCCGCCAGATCGCCTTCTATGAGTTCGAGCGCAAGCTGCACACCGCCCGCAAGGCAGGGGAACTCACAGCCGACGACATCGGCGAACTCTGGCTCTCCGTCCAGTCGGAAAGCCTCGGGCCGGCGATCAGCATTTCGGAAGGCTATGAGACCTATTGGGCCTATATCCCCCACTTCATCCACTCGCCCTTCTATGTCTATGCCTATGCCTTCGGCGATTGCCTGGTGAATTCGCTCTACGCCGTCTACCAGAAGGCCGAGACCGGCTTCCAGGAGAAGTATTTCGAACTGCTGAGGGCCGGCGGCACCAAGCATCATTCGGAACTTTTGAAGCCCTTCGGCCTGGACGCCACCGATCCGTCGTTCTGGAGCCAGGGCCTGTCGATGATCGAGGGGCTAATCGATGAGTTGGAGGCTTTGGATAGGGCGTAAGGCTCGGCCAGACTTGAAACGAACGAGTGTCGTTGTGAGTTATCAGGCCGCATTCTGCAACGTCCACGAGGAACCATGACAGCAGCCCCCTCTGCCTCATTCCTGTCCTCGGGCTTGACCCGAGGGATGTCACAGGAATCCAGCGCGCCCAAGTCATTGGGCGCGGGAGGCTCTTTGTCTGTCGGAAGTGAGTCATTCACGGCGCAGACGCGCCGTGGCTGGATTCCTGTGACAAGCACAGGAATGAGGGAAGTGGGTGTTGCTGCAGTCTTCGCATCGCCAGCCATGTCAAAGCCCAGAACCGTCGCAAGCATCGGATAACCAAGCAAGATGCGGCGCAATCATGTCTGACCCCTATATTCTCTTCCGCGACGACACATCAGGCCAGGTGATGCTTTTCACCGAACCGGCAGAGATCATCGTCGCGCGAACGCGCGACGAATTCTTTGCCGGCCTTCTCAGGATGGAAGAGGCCAAGGCCGAGGGCAAATGGCTTGCCGGCTACATGGCCTACGAGGCCGGATATCTGTTCGAGGAGAAACTCGCCTCCTTCGCCAACGAGAACCGCGAAACCCCGCTCCTCTCCTTCGGCGTCTTCGATGCTCCGAAGCCGGACACATACCCGCTTGCCCAAGTGAAACAGCGTCTCGAAAACGAGGAATTCATCACCGCCCCGAAGGCCGCCTGGGATTTCCCTCTATATAAAGAGCGCTTCGACCGCCTGCATGAGCATCTGCGGCTCGGCGACGCCTATCAAGCGAACCTCACCATGCCGGTCGAGGCCCGCTGGAACGGCGATCCCCGTGCCGCCTTCTGGTCGCTGATCGAACGCCAGCCGGTCAAATACGGCGCGCTGGTCGATCTCGGCGGTCCGCTCATCCTGTCGCGTTCACCGGAACTCTTCTTCCGCACAGATGAGGAGGGCTGGATCGAGACCCATCCGATGAAGGGCACGGCGAAACGCGGCGCCACTGCCGCCGAAGATGCCGAAATCGTCGAAGCCATGCGCCGCGATATCAAGACGCAGGCGGAAAACCGCATGATCGTCGATCTCTTGCGCAACGATATCTCCCGTATCACCGAAGTCGGCACGCTCGATGTGCCGAAGCTCTTCGACATCGAGACCTATCCGACCGTCCACCAGATGGTCAGCCATGTGCAAGCAAGGCTGCGCCCCGGCCTTTCGATCCGCGACATCTTTGCCGCCCTCTTTCCCTGCGGCTCGATCACCGGCGCGCCGAAGATGCGGGCGATGGAAATCCTGCACGCGCTCGAGAATGCTCCCCGCGACGCCTATTGCGGTGCGATCGGCATGATCTCGCCAAGCGGTGCCATGCGCTTTTCCGTCGCCATCCGCACCATCACGCTTTTTGACGGCGGCAGGGCCGTCTTCAACGTCGGCGGCGGCATCGTCTTTGATTCCACAGCCGAGGCCGAATATGAGGAATGCCTGCTCAAGGCCCGCTTCGCCGTCGGCGACCAGTGGATTGCGCGATGATCGATTTTTCGCTGATCGAAACGCTGCGCTGGCAGCCCGGCGACGGCTTCATCCGCCTGCGGCTGCATCTCGCCCGGCTTTCCCGCTCCGCCCGTCGCCTCGGCTTCCAGCAACCGATCGATGCGGTGGCCAGGCTTGACGCAGCCGTTGCAAATGCCGCGGGTCCGCTGCGCGTCCGCCTGACCTTCGACGCCCAAGGCCGCATCGAGGTGACAAGCGCGGCTTTCGTCCCGCTGGCGCCCGACACCAACTGGACCGTCCGCATCGCCGAGACCCGTCTCGACTCCACCGACAAGCTGCTGCGTTTCAAGACGACGCGACGCGCCGTCTACGAGGCCGCGCGCGCCGAATATACCTCTGCCGAGGCCGATGACGTCATCCTCTTGAACGAACGCGGCGAAGTCTGCGAGGGTACCATCACCTCCATCTTCCTCGACGACGGGAACGGCATGCTGCGCACCCCGCCGACTTCTTGCGGCCTGCTCGCCGGCGTGCTGCGCACCGAACTCATCTGCGCGCGCAAGGCTCGTGTCGGCCGCCTCACCCTTGCCGATCTCGATGCAGGCACGCTTTATACCGGCAACTCGCTGCGCGGCCTGATCCGCGCCGACCTTCTGAGGAACTGACCATGTTCATTCTCTCCCTCACCTATCTCAAATCCAACGACGAAGCCGACAAGCACATGGAGCCGCATATGGCCTGGGTGAAGGAGGGTTATGCCAAGGGCTGGTTCCTCGCCTCTGGCCGCAAGGTGCCGCGCACCGGCGGCGCGATCCTCGCAATCGGCGACCGCGCCGCAATCGAGACCTATGTCGCCGCCGATCCCTTCACCCTCCACGGCGTCGCCGAATACGACATCACCGAGCTTGCCGTGACGACGACGGTCGCAGGACTGGAAATCCTCAAACGCTGATTTTGCAAAAGGCCGGTCAGATGACCTCGCCGACCTCTCGCCCGCCCGATATTTGAGCTTTCCCCCTCAACACTCTTTATTGTGACGCCGATTTGTGGTTAGAGCCGGTCACCTCGCAATTTCTGCGGCAATTTCAAAAGAATTCTTCAGGCTGAACGCCTTCGTCCTCTTCCACAGGAGAAAAGAATGACGGAACAGAACTATCCGGTATATGCCGAAATTACCGGTCCGATCGTGATGATCGGCTTTGGCTCCATCGGCCGCGGCACCCTGCCCCTGATCGAGCGCCACTTCAAATTCGACAAGAGCCGGATGGTCGTCATCGACCCGCGCGAAGAGCCCTCCGACATGGAGATCCTCAAGAAGCACGGCGTCCGCCACATCAAGGAATATGTCACCAAGGACAATTACAAGGAGCTGCTGAAGCCGCTCTTGACCGAAGGCGAAGGCCAGGGTTTCTGCGTCAACCTCTCGGTCGACACCTCCTCGCTCGACCTTATCAAGCTCTGCCGCAAGCATGACGTGCTCTACGTCGACACCGTCGTCGAACCCTGGCTCGGCTTCTATTTCGATAAGGGCATGAGCAATGCCGACCGCACTAACTATGCGCTGCGCGAAACCGTGCGCAAGGAAAAGGCAAAGAACCCGGGCGGCGCCACCGCCGTTTCCACCTGCGGCGCCAATCCGGGCATGGTCTCCTGGTTCGTCAAGCAGGCGCTCGTCAACCTCGCCAACGACACCGGCCTAAAGTTCGACGAACCGGACCAGCACGATCGCGAAGGCTGGGCCAAGCTGATGAAGAAGCTTGGCGTCAAGGGCGTCCACATCGCCGAGCGCGACACCCAGCGCACCAAGCACCCGAAGCCGCTCAACGTCTTCTGGAACACCTGGTCGGTCGAAGGCTTCATCTCCGAAGGCATGCAGCCGGCCGAACTTGGCTGGGGCACGCATGAAGAGTGGATGCCGAAGAACGCCAAGAAGCACAAGAAGGGCAACAAGGCGGCGATCTATCTGGAGCAGCCGGGCGCCAACACCCGCGTGCGCACCTGGTGCCCGACACCCGGCCCGCAATATGGCTTCCTCGTTACCCATAACGAGTCGATCTCGATCGCCGACTACTTCACGGTTCGCGACAAGGACGGCGAAGTGACCTTCCGCCCGACCTGCCATTATGCCTACCATCCGGCCAACGACGCCGTGCTCTCGCTGCATGAAATGTTCGGCAATGGCGGCACGCCGCAGCCGGTCCATCACGTTCTCGATGAAGACGAGCTGGAGGACGGCATCGACGAACTCGGCGTCCTGCTCTACGGCCACGAGAAGAACGCCTACTGGTTTGGCTCGCGTCTGTCGCTTGAGGAAACGCGCCGCATCGCGCCTTATCAGAACGCCACCGGCCTGCAGGTCACATCAGCCGTTCTCGCCGGCATGGTCTGGGCTCTGGAAAACCCGAAGGCCGGCATCGTCGAAGCCGACGAGATCGACTACAAGCGCTGCCTCGAAGTGCAGATGCCTTATCTCGGCCCGGTCGAGGGGCATTACACCGACTGGACCCCGCTCGATGGCCGCCCGGGCCTCTTCCCTGAGGATATCGACACCAAGGATCCGTGGCAGTTCAGGAACATTCTCGTTCGCTGAGATCGCTCGCGCGAGTTTGAAGATGCCCGCCGCAAGGCGGGCATTTTTGTAACGCCTGCTGTCTAAATGCCGCCCAGCACCCCGCCAAGGCTTGCCTTCGCGGCGGGCGCGCGCCATGTTTTGCCCGAACTTGGCGGGTGACCGCCACGCCGAATCGCCGGGAGAAGCCTTATGAAAATCAGAACTGGTCTCGTTCTTGTCGGTGCCGCCGCCGCGCTTGCCGCCTGCGTTTCGCCAGAGCCGCGCAGCCTGCCGGTTGCAACAGCACCGGCCGCCACCGGCGTCGAAGGCAACTGGAGCGATCCGAACGGCATCGTCTCCACCTTCCAGGGCGGTAGCTTCACCACCCGCACGACCGACAGTAACCAGCTTCTTGCCTCGGGCACCTATATCAATACCTCGCCGACCTTGGTCGAGATCAACATGACCTCGCTAGTGCGCAAGACCCAGTCCAAGGTCAATTGCGCCCTCGTCAACCCAAGCCAGCTCAATTGCACCTCCGATTCCGGCGCGCAGTTCACACTTTCCCGCCGAGGCTGAAGATAAGGCGATAGGCTAAGCACACCATGCGCGCCCTCGCCGTTTACCTCGCCCTGCTGCTCGCGCTGCCGCTTGCGACGCTTGCCATCCTTTTTCCGGCCAACGTCTATCGTGCCCAGGGCATCGCCGCTCTCGATTGCGACGGACCGGGCCAGGTGCTGATGTTGGCCGTGCCGACAATATTGATCTATGGCGCCGGCGCGCTCTTTGCCTATCGGGCTGGTCGGCGCTTTCACCGCCTCGTTTTTCTTCTTTGTCTGGTCATCGCCCTCGCCACCGTTCTGAATATCGCGGAGGCCGTGCACGAACTCTATCGAAACGCCGCCGACGGCGAATGCCTGTAGTAGCCAGCCGCTTTTTTGCCCCGCCCCCTTGGAAAGCGCCCGGCCTGGCCCAGCTTTCTCTTGCGGTCGTCCATCGTCTGATGGAACATCCGCAGGCCGGGAACCGCCCCGGCGGATTAGGAAGGGATCGGCGAGGATCAGGGGGATCTCTCGCCTCAATCAGGAGAACAGGGATGACGAAGTCTTTCAGCTTCGGTCTTTTGACCGCGTCCATGCTGGCGCTTAGCACGGGCGCCGCTTTTGCGGATTACGAACTCAATATTCTTCATATCAACGATTTCCATTCGCGCATCGAATCGATCAACAAGTTCGACTCCACCTGCTCAGCCGAGGAAGAAGGCAAGAAGGAATGCTTCGGGGGTGCTGCCCGCCTGAAGACCGCGATCGACCAGCGCCGCCAGGCGCTCTCCGGCAAGAATGTCCTCCTGCTGAATGCCGGCGACAATTTCCAGGGCTCGCTGTTCTACACGACCTATAAAGGCGCGGCCGAAGCCGAATTCCTCAACCTGATGAAGTTCGACGCCATGACCGTCGGCAACCATGAATTCGACGACAGCGAGGACGGGCTTGCGACCTTCCTCGACAAGGTGCAGTTCCCTGTCGTCACCGCGAACGTCAAGGCGGCCGCCGCCTCCAAGCTCGGCGACCGCATCAAGCCCTCGCTGGTGCTCGATGTCGGCAGCCAGAAGATCGGCATCGTCGGCGCCGTCACCAATGACACGGCCGAACTGTCATCCCCCGGCCCGAACGTCACCATCGCCGACGACGTCCAGGCGATCACCTCGGCCGTTCAGGATCTGAAGGGCCAGGGCGTCAACAAGATCATCGCGCTGACCCATGTCGGCTACCCCCGCGATCTCGCCTTGATCGCCAAGATCCCGGATGTCGACGTCGTTGTCGGCGGCCACTCCCATAGTCTGCTTTCGAACACCGACCCCAAAGCCGAGGGCCCCTATCCGACGATGGTCGACAATCCGGGCGGCTACAAGGTGCCGGTCGTCCAGGCAGCTTCCTACAGCAAGTATCTCGGCGATCTCGTCGTCAATTTCGACGATAGCGGCGTCGTCAAGGATGCCAAGGGCGATCCGATCCTGATCGATTCCAGCTTCACGCCCGATCCCGCCGTCGTTGCCCGCATCGCGGAACTCGCCAAACCGATCGAGGAACTGCGCAAGAAGGTCATCGGCTCCTCCGAAGCCCCGATCGACGGCGACCGCAAGGTCTGCCGCGTCAAGGAATGCTCGATGGGCAATCTGGTGGCCGATGCCATGCTCGACCGCACGAAGAACCAGGGTGTTGCTATCGCTTTCCAGAACGGTGGCGGCCTGCGCGCGTCGATCGACGGCGGTGAGGTCACCCAGGGTGAAGTCATCACCGTCCTGCCCTTCCAGAATACGCTCGCCACTTTCGAGGCCACCGGCGCGGATATCGTCAAGGCGCTCGAAAACGGCGTCAGCCAAATCGATCAGGGCGCCGGCCGCTTCCCGCAGGTCGCCGGCCTGAAATTCTCCTTCGACCAGTCCAAGCCTGTCGGCAGCCGCGTTAGCGATGTCCAGGTGAAGGAGGGCGACAACTTCGCTCCGATCGACCAAGCCAAGACTTACAAAGTCGCCACCAACAACTTCATGCGGGCCGGCGGCGACGGCTATTCGATCTTCAAGGAAGGCAAGAACGCCTATGATTTCGGTCCGGATCTTGCCGACGTGACTGCCGAATATCTGGCAGCCCACTCGCCGTATAAGCCCTATACCGACGGCCGCGTCACCGAAAACGGTGCGGCTGTTGCGCAGGCACCGGCTGCCGAACCGGCCGCTCCAGCACCGGCGACGCCGGCAGCCCCCGCACCGACCACCGAACCTGCTCCCGCCCCCGCTGCACCTGCAGCACCGGCACCAGCCACCGAGCCTGCCCCGGCGGCCCCAGCAACGCCAGCAACACCCGCGCCCGCTGCGGAACCCGCACCGGCAGCCTCCGCGCCTGCCGAAACGACGCCTTCGACCCATGTCATCGCCGCGGGCGACACCTTCTGGGATCTGGCCGTGACCTTCTATGGCGACGGCACGCTGTGGCGGAAGCTTTCGGAGGCCAACGGCAGTCCGAACCCGCGTCACTTGGCGGTCGGCAAAGAGATCGAGGTTCCCGCCAAGTAGACGATTTGTCCCGATTTCCACGGCCGGCCCGGGCTTTCCCGGGCCGGTTTTTCTTTCTATAGGGTGAACCACGATTTCGGGGCTGCGTATGAGCCGACGAGACAAAAGAGCGTTGGGACCAGAATGACAGCAGATACTTCACTCCGCCCGGCAGACCATCCGGCCGTCAAGTCAGGCAAGGTCGGCGTCCTGCTGGTGAATCTCGGCACGCCCGATGGCACCGATTACACGTCGATGCGCCGCTATCTCCGGGAGTTCCTGACCGATCGCCGCGTCATCGAATGGTCGCCCTGGAAGTGGTATCCGATCCTATTCGGCATCGTGCTCAACACCCGCCCGCAGAAGGTCGGCAAGGCCTATGAGCTGATCTGGAACAAGGAGAAGAACGAAAGTTATCTCCGCACCTATACGCGCAACCAGTCCGAGCTGATGGCCGAGCGCCTGAAGGACCTGGCGACGGTCAAAGTGGATTGGGCGATGCGCTACGGCACGCCGTCGATCGCCTCGCGCATCGAGGCGCTGAAGCAGGAAGGCTGCGACCGTATCGTGCTCTTCCCGCTTTATCCGCAATATGCGGCGGCAACGACCGCCACCGTCAACGACAAGGCGTTCCAGAAGCTGCTTTCAATGCGCTGGCAGCCGGCATTGCGCACCGTGCCCGACTATCATGACGACGAGACCTATATCGAAGCGCTCGCAAACTCCGTCGAAAGGCATCTTGCGACGCTCGACTGGAAACCGGACATGTTGCTTGCTTCCTTCCACGGCATTCCGATGTCCTATTTCAAGCAGGGCGATCCCTATTACTGTCAATGCCAGAAGACCGGCCGGCTGCTGCGCGAGCGGCTGGGGCTGACGAAGGAAAATTTCATGGTTACCTTCCAGTCCCGCTTCGGGCCGGAGGAATGGCTGCAACCCTATACCGACAAGACGGTAGAGAAGCTCGCCCAGGACGGCGTCAAGCGCATCGCCGTCATCAATCCGGGCTTCGTCTCCGACTGTCTGGAAACGCTGGAAGAGATCGCCGAACAGGCGGCCCATTCCTTCCACGAGAATGGCGGCGAGAAGTTCGCACATATCCCCTGCCTCAACGACGGCGAGGACGGCATGAAGGTGCTGGAAAAGGTCGTCCGCCGCGAATTGCAGGGCTGGATCTGAGAGATCCCACCCTGAAAAATCCGCCCTGACTCATCCTTCTTTTCCTTGGAGACGGGACCTTCGTGGGTCATTTCTTCCTCGCAAAGAACATGCTACCTCACCACATCAGTTGTGAGGCGCGCATGCATGCGCCGATAGGAGGAATTCATGCTGTTCGGCGGCTTCGACATCGTCGTGATCGTGCTGGTCATCTTCGTCATCCTGGTACTCTTTGCCGGGATCAAGACCGTGCCGCAGGGCTATCGCTATACGATCGAGCGCTTCGGCCGCTACACCCGCACACTGGAGCCGGGCCTCAACCTCATCACCCCCTTCATCGAGCGTGTCGGCGCCCGGATGAACGTGATGGAGCAGGTGCTGAACGTGCCGACCCAGGAGGTGATCACCAAGGACAATGCCTCGGTTTCGGCCGATGCCGTCGCGTTCTATCAAGTGTTGAACGCTGCCCAATCCGCCTATCAGGTCGCCAATCTTGAAAACGCCATTCTCAATCTGACCATGACCAATATTCGCTCGGTCATGGGCTCGATGGATCTCGACGAACTGCTTTCCAACCGCGATGCGATCAACGACCGGTTGCTGCGCGTCGTCGACGAGGCCGTGCAGCCCTGGGGCATCAAGGTCACCCGCGTCGAAATCAAGGACATCCAGCCGCCGCGCGACCTCGTCGATGCGATGGCCCGGCAGATGAAGGCCGAGCGCGAAAAACGCGCGCAGGTACTGGAAGCCGAAGGCTCACGCAACGCACAGATCCTCAGGGCCGAAGGCGCCAAGCAATCCGCCATTCTCCAGGCCGAAGGCCAGCGCGAGGCCGCCTTCCGCAATGCTGAGGCCCGGGAGCGCCTGGCCGAGGCCGAAGCCAAGGCGACGAAGATGGTTTCCGAAGCGATTGCCGCCGGCGACATTCAGGCAATCAACTATTTCGTCGCGCAAAAATACACCGAGGCACTCACCTCGATCGGTTCGGCATCCAATTCCAAGATCGTGATGATGCCGATGGAAGCCTCTTCCATCCTGAGCTCGCTCGGCGGCATCGGCGCCATCGCCCGCGAAGTGTTCGGCGATGCCGGCAACAGCCCGGCAACGCCGCCACCCGTGCCGCGTCCCCGCCCGGCGCCGGTGCGCTCGACGCCGCCGATCAACCCGTCGACCCCCAATCCTTTCAATCCCGATCAGGAGCGCTAAGCCATGCTGGCGAAGATCGTCGCCGAACTTGGTGCATGGAGTTGGTGGGTCGCAGGCTTGGTGCTGCTCGCCGCGGAAATGATCGTGCCAGGCTTCTTCCTGGTCTGGATCGGCCTTGCCGCCTTGATCGTCGGCGCGCTGTCGCTCATCTTCTGGGACAGCGCTTTCTGGGTCTGGGAACTGCAGGCGATCCTTTTTGCGCTGCTTGCCGTCGCCACGACCTTCGCCGGCCGCCGGCTGACGCTGCGCAATTCGACGACCGACGAGCCCTTCCTCAATCAGCGCGGCGCGAGCCTCGTCGGCCGCACGGCGACGCTGCACGAACCGATCCGCGAGGGCCGCGGCCGCATCCGCCTCGACGATACGCTATGGCAGGTGATGGGACCCGACCTGCCGGCGGGAACGCAGGTGAAGGTGGTGTCGAGCAACGGCCGCGACCTGACAGTCGAGCCCGTCTGATGGATCAGCTCTGATCAGATGACCCTGATCAGGCGACGCCGATCCGCAGCAGATCGTGGAAATGCACCAGTCCGACCGGCCTGTGGTCGTCGTCGATGACGATCAGCGCGCCGATGTGATGCTGGTTGAGCAGCGCCAGCGCAGCGGTCGCCAGCATCGTCGGCTTCACCGTCTTCGGCGTCCGCGTCATGATGTCGTCGACGGCAAGCTCTGAAAGATTGCGGGTCAGGTTGCGCGCCATGTCGCCTTCGGTGACGATGCCACAGAGCCGCCCATCCCCGTCAAGCACGCCGACGCAGCCGAAATGCTTGCGCGACAGCACCGTGATCGCCTCCGGCATCGCCGTGCCCTTGGCCACGAGCGGCAGCCGCTCGCCGGTATGCATGATATCCGCGACATGCATCAGGCTCGCACCCAGCTTGCCGCCGGGATGGAAAACGTGGAAATCCGTGGCGGTAAAGCCGCGCGCCTCCAACAGCGCCACGGCCAGCGCGTCGCCGATTGCAAGCTGCATAATAGCCGAAGTTGTTGGCGCCAAGCCATGCGGGCAAGCTTCCGTTTCTTTCGGCAGCTTCAACACAATATCCGCAGCTAGGCCGAGGCTCGATTCCTCGTCATAGGTAATGGCGATCAGTGGAATGGAAAAACGCCTGGAATAGGAGAGGATCGCCTTGAGTTCTTGCGCCTGCCCGCTCCACGAAACGGCGATGATTGCATCGCCTTGCCCGATCATGCCGAGATCGCCGTGGTTGGCCTCGGCCGCATGCACGAAGAATGCGGGCGTGCCCGTAGAAGCAAGGGTTGCAGCAATCTTAACGCCGATATGCCCGCTTTTGCCGACGCCGGTAACGATGACACGCCCGGAGATATCTCCGATGGTTTCGACGGCGCGGGTGAAAGGACCGGCCAATCCATTGTCGAAGGCCTGTTCGAGCGCTTCAAGGCCGCGTCTTTCGGTCTCTATCGTGCGTTTTGCTGATTCGAGCACGCTGTTTTCAACGAGGTTTATCGCTCTTCTGTTCATGAAGCTGCGTTAGACCTTTTCACTTTCCAAGTCCACCCCGCACTCTTTCCGAAATGTGAACGGCGCCCGCCGTCGGCAACGAATGATTAACCACGAGGCTTTACCTTTGGGTAAGAACCGAAAGCATGTCAGGCGCGAATTGCATGGGCCAGCCAAAACAGACGAGCAGTGTGACGCCGCTCCGCGCCATAAGCCGTGCCGTCTCTTTTGCTGCGTTCAGTGGCCTGCTTCTCAGCCAGACAGCAGCCCTGGCGCAGTCCGCTTCGCAACAGCCGTCAACGACGGCAAATAGCCGCTCTACGGTCTCTCAGGACAGCACCACGAACGCCGCCGCCGCTTTCGATGACGGCACCGACGATAGCGCCACGACGGCGGCAAACGGCACGACCGCAAACCCGGATGATACCGGCCAGAGGCCGGCCATACCGGATGCGCAGGCCGGCGACGACGTGACCGGCTCCATCCTCGATGAGGATATCCGCCGGCTGAACACCCGCGAAGCACCGATCGACGAAACGCTGCCGCGGCGGCGGGCTGCCGAAAGCGCCTCGACGGCCGAAACGCCGGGCATTCCAATCGGCACCTTCGTGCTCCGCCCGAGCGTCACCCAGAGCATCAACACCGAGACCACCAAGGACGGCACCACGCAACGGCGCGCCTTCCTCGAAACCGATGCAGCCGCGACGCTCACCTCCGACTGGGGCCGGCATCAGCTGACCGTCACTTCGGAAGGCGCCTGGCAGCGGAATATCAGCGGCGAGGGTGAGGAGCAGCCGTCCTTCAAAGTCAACGGTGACCTCCGGCTGGATCTTCCCGACGATACGGTCGCGCATCTCACCGCCGGTTACAATTTTTATCGCGAGGATACGGACGACCCGGATGCGATCGCCGACGCCACGCAGCAGTCAGACGTGCAGGAATTTTCGGCTGGCGCTTCCGTCCAACGCGATTTCGGCGTCCTGCGCGGCACGACGGCGCTGGCACTGACCCGCTCGATCTATTCCGACGCCACGCTTGCCAACGGCACGACCGTTGAGCTCAGCGACCGCAATCAGACGACCGGCACGCTGCGCGGCCGCGTCGGTTACGAGCTGTCCCCCGCACTCATCCCCTTCATCGAGGCGACGATCGGCCGGACCCTCTATGACGAGACGCGCGATTCGGCCGGTTACGAGCGTTCGGGCCACAGCTACGGCGCCAAGGCAGGCGTCGAGGTCGACCTCGGCGAAAAGCTGAAAGGTGAAGTCGGCGTCGGCTACGAAATGGCTGATTTCGAAGACAGCCGCCTGTCGTCGATCGATACCGCGACGCTCGATGCGAGCCTGCTCTGGTCCCCGATCCGCGGTACCGATGTCAATCTCGACCTGCAGACGAGCATCCAGCCCTCGACCACGGCGGGCGAAAGCGGCTATGTCTCGCATGCGCTGACGACAACGGTCACCCACCAGCTGCGCGACAACCTGGTTGGCACCATGATCGGCGGCGTGACGTGGCGCGACTATCCCACCGACAGCACCATCAACGACGAACTCGTCTATACCGCGGCGACCGGGCTGACCTGGAACATCAACCGCTATCTCGATTTGACCAGCACGCTCGGCTACGAGCTGACCGCGCGCAAGGAAGGCACCGATTCGCAGCAATGGCGCGCCGGCGTTGGTCTCAAGCTGAAACGCTAAGCCTGACGCCGAAAAGTGTGAGCGGTTTCGGCATCAGGCTACAACACTTGATAAAAAGCGCCGCGCATCCGATGGGAGGCGCGGCGCTCTAACATTGATACAATGTGCGGAAAACTTACCTCAGGCCGGCAAGCAATTCCTTGAAGCCGCCTTCGACGGTCGGGCGGATATCGGCGCGTTCAAGAGCGTAGGCGACGTTGGCCAGAATGAAGCCGTCCTTGGCGCCGCAGTCATAGGTCGTGCCGCGGAAGTGATAACCGGCGAAATCCTGTTCCTTCAGCAGCTTCAGCATGCCGTCGGTGAGCTGGATCTCATTGCCGGCGCCGCGCTCCTGGGTTTCGAGGATCCGAAAAATCTCCGGCTGCAGGATGTAGCGGCCGTTGATGAAGAAGTTGGAAGGCGCCGTTCCCTTGGCGGGCTTTTCCACCATGCCGGTGATTCGGAAGCCCTCGCCGATCGCTTCGCCGACACCGACGATGCCATATTTATGGGCCTGGTCGGGCGCACATTCTTCGACGGCGATGATATTGCCGCCGCTCTGGCCGTAAAGGTCGATCATGCCCTTCATGCAGCCCTTGTCGCCCTTCATGATCATATCGGGCAGCAGCAGCGCGAACGGCTCGTCGCCGACGATCTCGCGGGCGCACCAGACCGCGTGGCCGAGGCCGAGCGGCTCCTGCTGGCGGGTGAAGCTCACCGTGCCGGCCTTCGGCAATTGCTGGGCAAGAAGAGTGATCTCGGCCTTCTTGGCACGCTCCTTGAGCGTCTGCTCCAGCTCGAAATGGATGTCGAAATAATCTTCGATGACGTGCTTGTTGCGCCCGGTGACGAAAACCAGATGTTCGATCCCGGCCTCGATCGCCTCATCGACGACATATTGAATGATTGGCTTGTCGACGACGGTCAACATTTCCTTCGGAACAGCCTTTGTTGCAGGCAGGAATCGCGTTCCCAACCCGGCAACCGGAAATACTGCTTTACGAACTTTGTTGTGTTGAGCCACACCCGGCCTCCTGCTTCGATCATATCGCTTTGGAAATGGAGCTTTTTAGCTTTAACTAGTATAGAATTGCTACTGTTTTGCAAATGGTGACCGCAGCGGATCGCCATGGTAAAGAATTTGTTGACTCCGTTCCTGTAGTCTCGGGTCTGGGCGGACATGATGCCCCGTTGCGCCAGAAACTGAAGATGACGGATACGACTGTCGATGACCCAGAATCACAAATACTCCCTTCGTGGTCTTGCTCTCGCCTTCATTGTCGCCGCCCAGGTGGGGCTGGTCCCCGACAACGCGAAAGCCGATTCCCGGTTCCAGAAATGGATCGCGGATTTTTACCAAACAGCCGCTCAGAGTGGCATCAGTAAGGCAACTTATCAAAAGGCCTTTTCCGGGGTGAGCGAGCCCGATCCGACCGTGCTCGAAAAGGCGGCCTACCAGCCGGAATTCACTTCGAAAATCTGGGACTACGTCGATTCCCGCGTCAATCCCTATACGGTCAAGATCGGCCGCGAGATGGCCGCCAAGCACGCCAGGACGCTGGCTGCGATCGAACAGCGATTCGGCGTCGACAAGACCATTCTGCTTGCCATCTGGTCGATGGAATCGAATTACGGCGCCATCCTTGATAAGGACGACCGGCTGCATTACGTGCCGCGCGCTCTGGCAACGCTTGGTTACGCCGATCCGAGCCGCGCCAAATTCGCCAAGAAGCAGCTGATCGCTGCGCTGAAAATCCTGCAGAACGGCGACGTGCCGGCACGCGAGATGACCGGCTCCTGGGCCGGCGCCATGGGCCACACCCAGTTCATTCCGACAAGCTACCTGCTGTATGCCGTCGATGCCGACGGCAATGGCCATCGCGACATCTGGAACTCGGTGCCCGATGCGCTGGCCACCTCGGCCAATCTGCTGATGAAGAACGGCTGGGACACCGGCAAGACCTGGGGCTACGAGGTTGTCGTTCCCGCTGCAGCCGCCAAGCAGATCGGCAAGACCCATACGCTCGCCCAATGGGCAGCCCTCGGCCTGACCCGCCCGAACGGCAAGGCCTTCCGTGAGAGCGGTACCAAGGCGGTGCTGAAAATGCCGGCTGGGCCCAGTGGCCCGGGCTTCCTGATGACCGCCAACTTCTTCACCATCAAGAACTACAATGCGTCGGACAGCTATGCACTTGCCGTCGGCCTGCTTGCCGATCAGATCGCCGGCTACGGCGGCATGCAACAGCGCTGGCCGCGCCCGGACGGCGCCCTCGACATCACCGAGAAATTCGAGCTGCAGACCCGTCTGAAGACGCTCGGTTATTACAATGGCGAGGTCGACGGCAATTTCGGCTCGGGTTCGAAAGCGGCGATATCGGCGGTGCAGTCTCGCATCGGCATGCAGCCGGACGGCGAGCCCTCATTGCCGCTTCTGAACGCCCTTCGTCGCTAGAAGCGGCGGAATCGTGACCTAGATAAGAGCGGGTGTGGACGCTGGCCTGTCCTGCGTGCAAGATGCCGGCAGATGCGGAACTGCCCATGACGAAGAAAACTGACCGGACCCCAATCCGTTGGATCGCGCTCGCCCTGGCGGCGGTTTCGCTATGCCTTGGCCCGCTTGCGCCAGTGCATATGGCGGAAGCCCAGGAGCAGCGCTACCAGCGCCGCTCGATCCTCGATTTCTTCCTCGGCCGGCGCTACCTCGACGACGGGCCGCAGGCGCCTGATGTCCCGCAGCCGCGGCGCCAGCAACGCAAGCGCCCGCCGCCGCAGAAAGCCATCGTCAACACCCGCACCGCGCCGCCGATCCGCGCGCCCGTGCAGGAGGAGCCGGTCGTGCAAAAGCTCAGCGACGCCAAGAAAATCCTGATCGTCGGCGATTTCCTGGCCAGCGGCCTCGGCGACGGCCTGACTGCGGCCTTCGAGACTTCGCCGGGGGTCGTCGTCGAAGCCCGCGGCAACGTCTCATCCGGTCTTGTCCGAGACGATTATTACGATTGGCCGGAACAGCTGCCGGCGATGATCGACGAGCTGAAGCCAGCCATGGTCGTCGTCATGATCGGCGCCAACGACCGCCAACAGATGGCGACCGATACCGCCAAGGAGAAGTTCCGCACCGACGGCTGGTTTAGCGAATACCGCCGCCGCGTCCTTTCCTTCGGGAAAGAAGTTACCGACCGCAAGATCCCGCTGCTCTGGGTCGGTCTTCCCGCCTTCGAATCCGATCAGATGACGGCCGATGCCGTCCAGATGAACCAGCTTTACCGCAACCAGGTCGAAAGCATCGGTGGCGAATTCGTCGATATCTGGGATGGTTTCGTCGATGAAAACAGCAACTTCATCGTCACCGGCTCGGATGTGAACGGCCAGCAGGTGCGCCTCCGCACCTCCGATGGCATTAACCTGACGCAGGCCGGCCGGCGCAAGCTCGCCTTCTATGTCGAAAAGCCTGCCCGCCGCATTCTCGGCACCCAGGCAAGCCCGGATTTGGTCCGCCTGGACGAAAGCAATCTGCCGGGCCTCGGCCTTCCAACCAATCCGGTCGAACACACCGTGCCGATCAGCCTCTCCGACCCCAATCTCGACGGCGGCGCCGAGCTTCTCGGCGCGAGGCCCCCGCCAATTACTTTGACCAGGTCGCCCCGCGACCTCCTGGTCGAGCAGGGCGAAATGACGCCCGCGCCGCCCGGCCGCGTCGACGATTACCGCCTGCCTGCGGCAAAGACGCCGGCTGAAGTCTCGGTGAAATGAAAAGTCGGCGCGGCAGCCTTCCGCATCGTTCCGTTAACGCCGCTGCCGCCTGCGGCCAGCTTCCCGGCATTGCTTGAGGCTTGCGGCGGATACCGGCTCGTCAAGCGGTCGCATCCAGCACATATCCCAACAAAAAACTCCGCCGGAAGGACGGAGTTTTTGTCTCGGGATCTCTATGCGGCCTGCGGTCAGTTCGGCAGAACGCTCGAACCCATCAATGCCTCGTCGATGGCGCGCGCCGCCTGGCGGCCTTCGCGGATTGCCCAGACCACCAGCGACTGGCCGCGGCGCACGTCGCCCGCCGTCCAGAACTTGTCGACCGACGTCTTGTAGTCGCGGTCGTTGGCGACGACATTGGTGGAGCCGCGCTTGTCGGTGTTGAGGGTCAACTTGCCCTCGAGTTCCTTCAGCACGCTTGTCGTGAACGGGCCGCGGAAACCGATGGCGATGAAGGCCAGATCGGCGCGGATGATGAATTCCGTGCCCGGAACCGGCCGCCGGCGCTCGTCGACCTCGCAGCACTTGACCCCGGTCAGCACGCCGTCTTCGCCGACGAATTCGAGTGTTGCCACTTGGAACTCGCGCACGGCGCCTTCGGCTTGCGAAGAGGAGGTGCGCATCTTCGTCGCCCAGAAGGGCCAGACGGCGAGCTTGTCTTCCTTCTCAGGCGGCTGCGGCCGGATGTCGAGCTGGGTGACCTTGACGGCGCCCTGGCGAAACGCCGTGCCGACGCAGTCCGAAGCCGTGTCGCCACCGCCGACGACGACGATATGTTTGGCGCCTGCAAGGATCGGGTCCGACGGCCAGCCGACGCTGTCGATGTTCTCGCGCCCGACACGGCGGTTCTGCTGCACCAGATAGGGCATGGCATCATGCACACCGGCAAGATCCGTGCCCGGAATGCCCGCTTCGCGCGGTGTCTCGGAGCCGCCGCAATAAAGGACGGCGTCGTGATCGGCGAGCAGCTGCTCGACCTTGACGTCGACGCCGACATTGGCGCCGCAATGGAAGGTGACCCCCTCGCCCTTCATCTGCTCGACGCGGCGGTCGATGAAGTTCTTCTCCATCTTGAAGTCGGGAATGCCATAGCGCAGCAGGCCGCCCGGCTTGGTCTCGCGCTCATAGACATGCACCTCGTGGCCGGCGCGGCCGAGCTGCTGGGCAGCCGCCATGCCGGCGGGGCCGGAGCCGATCACAGCAACCTTCTTGCCGGTATGAACCGTAGCCGGCTGCGGCCGGATGAAGCCGAGCTCATAGGCCTTGTCGGCGATCGCCTGTTCGACCGTCTTGATGGCAACAGGCGCATCTTCGAGGTTCAAAGTGCAGGCTTCCTCGCAGGGCGCCGGGCAGACGCGGCCGGTGAACTCCGGGAAGTTGTTGGTCGAATGCAGGTTCTGGATCGCCGCTTCCCAGTTGTTGTTGTAGACAAGGTCGTTCCAGTCGGGGATCTGGTTGTGCACAGGGCAGCCCGTCGGGCCGTGACAATAGGGGATGCCACAGTCCATGCAGCGCGCGGCCTGTTTCTGCACTTCCGGGTCCGACATCGGGATCGTGAACTCACGGAAATGGCGGATACGATCCGAGGCCGGCTGGTACTTCGCCACTTGCCGGTCGATTTCCAGAAACCCTGTTACCTTACCCATATCTTCGTCCCTTACCCTCATGACCGCCTCATCCGCGGCCAATTGTCTGTCGTCAGTCCCGGAATTCCGGGCGGGTTGCTTCTCTTGACCGTCATTGGAACATATCCCCTGAAACTTCCGGGCGATCTCGACGGCCATCGGCCATCGGCGTGATCATCACGGATCATCGAGACGTTTCCGATATTCGCCACCTGCAATCAGCACGTGGCGAATATCCCGGTGCAATTCACTCGGCAGCGATGCCCATCCGGCTGCGCTCCATTTCCTCAAGCGCACGACGGTATTCCACAGGCATGACCTTACGGAACTTCGGGCGGTAGTCGGCCCAGCTGTCGAGGATCTGCTTGGCGCGGGTGGAGCCCGTATAGTGCAGATGGTTGGAGATCAGCTGGTAAAGGCGCTCCTCGTCATGGCGGGTCATGTCGCCCGAGACGTCGACGCGTCCCTTGTGCATGAGATCGCCGCCGTGATGATGCAGCTTCTCCAGCATGTCGTCCTCCTCCGGCACCGGCTCGAGTTCGACCATCGCCATATTGCAGCGGCTGGCGAAATCGCCGGTTTCGTCGAGCACATAGGCGACACCGCCGGACATGCCGGCTGCAAAGTTGCGGCCGGTCGCGCCGAGCACAACGACGACGCCGCCGGTCATGTATTCGCAGCCATGGTCGCCGACACCTTCGACAATGGCGATCGCTCCCGAGTTGCGGACGGCGAACCGTTCGCCCGCCACGCCGCGGAAGTAGCATTCGCCCTCGGTCGCGCCGTAAAGCACGGTGTTGCCGACGATGATCGAGTTCTCGGCGACGATCCGCGAATTTTCCGGCGGCCGGATGATGATCTTGCCGCCCGAAAGCCCCTTGCCGACATAGTCGTTGCCATCGCCGATCAGGTTGAAGGTGATGCCGCGCGCCAGGAAGGCGCCGAAGCTCTGACCCGCCGTGCCGCGTAGCGTCACATTGATCGTGTCTTCCTTCAGCCCGCGATGGCGGTAACGCTTGGCGACCTCGCCGGACAGCATCGCACCTGCCGAACGGTCGACGTTCTTGATGCCGACCTCGAAGGCGACGGGCGTCTTGTCGGTCAGCGCCGGCTCAGCCTGCGCAATCAGCGCGCGGTCGAGAATATCGTCGATCGGGTGCTGCTGCCGGCTCGTCCAGAAAGTCTCTTCCTTGGCGGCATCGACCTTGTGGAAGATGCGGCTGAAGTCGAGCCCCTTGGCCTTCCAATGCGCCAGCATCTCGTCCTTCTCCAGCAGCTCCGAGGCACCGATGATCTCGTCGAGCCGGGTGACCCCGAGCGAGGCGAGAATTTCGCGCACTTCGTTGGCAACGAAGAAGAAGTAGTTGATGACGTGCTCCGGCGTGCCCTTGAAGCGCTTGCGCAGCACCGGATCCTGCGTCGCCACGCCGACCGGACAGGTGTTGAGATGGCACTTGCGCATCATGATGCAGCCGGCGGCGATCAGCGGCGCGGTGGCGAAGCCGAATTCGTCGGCGCCGAGCAGCGCCCCGATGATGACATCGCGGCCGGTCTTCAGGCCACCGTCCACCTGCAGTGCAATACGCGACCGCAGGCCGTTCAGCACCAGCGTCTGCTGGGTTTCGGCAAGGCCGATCTCCCAGGGGCTGCCGGCATGCTTGAGCGAGGTCAGCGGCGACGCACCCGTGCCGCCGTCGAAGCCGGCGACCGTAATATGGTCTGCGCGCGCCTTGGCGACGCCGGCCGCAACCGTGCCGACGCCGACTTCGGAGACCAGCTTGACCGAGACATCGGAGGTCGGGTTGACGTTCTTCAGATCGTAGATCAGCTGCGCCAGATCCTCGATCGAATAGATGTCGTGGTGCGGCGGCGGCGAGATCAGGCCGACGCCCGGCGTCGAGTGACGGGTCTTGGCGACCGTCGCATCGACCTTGTGACCGGGCAGCTGGCCGCCTTCGCCGGGCTTGGCGCCCTGCGCCACCTTGATCTGCAGCACGTCGGCGTTGACCAGGTATTCGGTCGTGACGCCGAAGCGGCCCGACGCGATCTGCTTGATCGCCGATCGTTCCGGGTTGCTCGAACCATCGGAGAGCGGCATGTAGCGGTCGGATTCCTCGCCGCCCTCGCCGGTGTTCGACTTGCCGCCGATCCGGTTCATGGCAATCGCCAGCGTCGTATGCGCCTCACGCGAGATCGAGCCGAAGGACATCGCCCCGGTCGAGAAGCGCTTGACGATATCGGCCGCCGGCTCGACCTCATCGATCGACACCGGCTTGCGACCGAGCGCCTCGGCGCTTTTGATGTTGAACAGCCCGCGGATCGTGTTCATCCGCAGCGCCGAATCGTTGACCATCTCGGAGAATTCGCGGTAGCGGTCCTCGGCATTGCCGCGCACGGCGTGCTGCAGGGCGGCAACCGCATCCGGCGTCCAGGCATGGCTTTCGCCGCGCATGCGGTAGGCGTATTCACCGCCGATATCGAGCGTCGTCGCCAGCAGCGGATCGGTGCCGAAGGCCGCGTTATGGCGCGCGACGGTCTCTTCGGCGATCGCCTCAAGGCCGATGCCTTCGATCATCGTCGCGGTGCCGAAGAAATACTTGTCAACAAGTTCCGACGACAGGCCGATCGCATCGAAGATCTGCGCGCCGCAATAGGACTGATAGGTCGAAATGCCCATCTTCGACATGACCTTGAGGATGCCTTTGCCGACCGCCTTGATGTAGCGGTAGACGACCTCGGAAGCATCCACTTCCTTCGGGAATTCACCCTTGGCATGCATGTCGAGCAGCGTGTCGAAGGCGAGATAGGGATTGATCGCCTCGGCGCCGTAGCCCGCGAGCAGGCAGAAATGATGGACCTCACGCGGTTCGCCGGTCTCGACGACGAGACCAACCGAGGTGCGAAGCCCCTTTCGGATCAGGTGATGGTGCACGGCCGCCGTTGCCAGCAGCGCCGGAATGGCAATCCGATCTGGCCCGATCTGGCGGTCGGAGAGCACGATGATGTTGTAGCCGCCCTTGACGGCCGCTTCCGCGCGCTCGCAGAGCCGGTCGAGCATCTCAGGCATGCCCGCCGCGCCGCGCTCGATGTCATAGGTGAAATCGAGCGTCTTGGTGTCGAAACGGTCCTCGGTATGGCCGATCGAGCGGATCTTTTCGAGATCGCCATTGGTGAGGATCGGCTGACGCACTTCGAGCCGCTTGGCGTTCGCCATGCCTTCATGGTCGAGAATATTCGGCCGCGGGCCGATGAAGGAGACGAGGCTCATGACCAGTTCCTCGCGGATCGGGTCGATCGGCGGGTTCGTCACCTGCGCGAAGTTCTGCTTGAAATAGGTGTAGAGCAGCTTCGGCTTTTCCGACATCGCCGAGATCGGCGTGTCCGTGCCCATCGAGCCGATCGCCTCCTGGCCCGTCGTCGCCATTGGCGACATCAGGATGCGGGTATCTTCGAGCGTGTAGCCGAAGGCCTGCTGACGGTCGAGCAGCGACACGTCGCGGCGCAGCGCCCGCGGCTCCACCGGCTTCAGTTCTTCGAGGATCAACTGGGTGCGGCCGAGCCAGCTGCGATAGGGATGCGCCGTCGCAAGCTTCGACTTTACCTCGTCGTCGGAGATGATGCGGCCTTCTTCCATATCGATCAGCAGCATCTTGCCGGGCTGCAGACGCCACTTCTGGATGATCTTCTCCTCCGGAACCGGCAAGACCCCGGCTTCCGACGCCATGATGACACGGTCGTCATCGGTGACGAGGTAGCGCGCCGGCCGCAGGCCGTTGCGGTCGAGCGTCGCGCCGATCTGCTTGCCGTCGGTGAAGGCAACGGCAGCCGGTCCGTCCCAGGGCTCCATCAGCGCGGCGTGATATTCGTAGAAGGCCTTGCGTTCTGGAGCCATCGACTGATTGCCGGCCCAGGCCTCCGGGATCAGCATCATCACGGCATGCGCCATCGAATAACCGCCGCGCACGAGGAATTCGAGCGCATTGTCGAAACAGGCCGTGTCGGACTGTCCTTCATAGGAGATCGGCCAGAGCTTGGAGATATCCTCGCCGAATAGCGGCGAGGAGACCGAGGCCTGGCGCGCCGCCATCCAGTTGACGTTGCCGCGCAGCGTGTTGATTTCGCCGTTGTGGGCGACCATGCGGTAGGGATGCGCGAGCTTCCACGACGGGAAGGTGTTGGTCGAGAAACGCTGGTGCACCAGGGCGACCGCGCTTTCGAAACGCGGGTCCGTCAGATCCTTGTAATAGGCGCCGACCTGATAGGCCAGGAACATGCCCTTGTAGACCACCGTCCCCGACGACAGCGACACCGGATAGAAATTGCTCTCTTCGCCGTCGAACTCGTCATAGATGCGATTGGAGATCACCTTGCGCAGGGTGAACAGCCGACGCTCGAACTCGTCGTTGTTTTCGGCATCCTCGCCGGCGCCGATGAAGACCTGCACGTGATGCGGCTCGGTGGCGGCAATCGCCGGCGCCTTGGACAGCGAGGAATTGTCGACCGGCACGTCACGAAAGCCGATAAGGACCTGGCCTTCCTCGGTGACGACATCCTTGATCACCTTCTTGAAGTGCTCGATCTGCTTTTCATCGCGCGGCATGAAGATGTGGCCGACGCCATATTCGCCGGCCGGCGGCAGGGTGATGCCCTGCGCGGCCATTTCCTCGCGGAAGAACCGGTCGGGGATCTGCACCAGGATGCCGGCGCCGTCGCCCATCAGCGGATCGGCCCCGACGGCGCCGCGATGCGTCAGGTTCTCGAGGATGAACAAGCCGTCCTTGACGATCTGGTGCGACTTCTGGCCCTTCATATGGGCGACGAAGCCGACGCCGCAGGCATCATGTTCGTTGCGCGGGTCGTAAAGACCTTGTTTCTTCGGCAGGCCGGAGGCGGATTTGGACATATTGGCCGTGGCGCGCACATTGGCAGCAGCGAACCGGTCAAATTCCATGGATGGCGTCTTCGTCATCATCTTTCCTCCTGTCGAAGCCCGCGGAGCCGCGGGCGGCTTTTCGTCCTGTGCCGCAACCAAAATAGGTCCGGCGCATGACAGCGCTGTTGCATGGTGAAGATCGGCCGCAGACATCTGCTTATCAAGGAAAGCAAACCGTCGCGTTCCGCGCCTGCCATTCGCCCTCCGCGCAACGCCCTTGAGGCTTGACGCTCGGAAGAACTATAGCGTGAAAAGCCGTCCGTTCCAGGGCTTTCGGCGCCTCTTCGGCCGTTCGGGCCAAAATAGGACAGCAACACTGTCCTAATTCATCTGCTCTATGCCAGAAAGCATTCGGGTCCGCAAGAGCGCGTCCTCAAAAAACGTCATTTTGCGACGGAAGATTACCGGATCGGTCGCCACCGCGAAATAAAATTACGAAAAAGATGATCATTTTGTTTATTGATTGCGTAGTTCAATTTCTGTGATGTGTCATGGGCAACAGCCTTGATCCTGTGAAGCTTTGGCGTAATCTCCGCCTCGGCCCTGCCAAACCCTTCCTTTGCATCGGTTCCCCTCATGTTCTTTGCTTCCGATAACTGGGCCGGCGCCCATAGATCCATTGCCGAACGTCTGCTGGCGGAATCGGCCGGTTTTGCCGCCGCCTATGGCGCCGGCGATCTCGACAAGAAGGTCGAGGCTCGTTTCTCCGAAGTCTTCGAGCGCGAGGTTTCGGTATTCTTCGTCGCCACCGGCACCGCCGCCAACTCACTGTCGCTGGCAAGCGTCCAGCGCCCCGGCGGTATCACCTTCTGCCATTCGGAGGCGCATGTGATCGAGGATGAATGCGGCGCGCCGGAATTTTTCTCCGGCTCCGCCCGCCTCGCCGCCGTCGACGGCGAGGCCGGCAAGATCGATCCGGCCAAGCTTTCCGCAAAAATCGCACACTTTCCGGAGGACGCCCTCCGTCAAGGACGCGCCAGCGCCGTGACCATCACCCAGGCAACCGAGATCGGCACCGTCTATTCCCTTCCCGAGATCGGCGAGATCGCCGCCATAGCAAGGAAACGTAACCTGCCGCTCCACATGGACGGCGCCCGTTTTGCCAACGCGCTGATCGCCCTTGGCGCGACGCCGGCCGAAATGACCTGGAAGCGCGGCGTCGACATGCTGTCCTTCGGCGGCACCAAGAATGGCTGCTGGTGTGCGGAAGCGATCGTCTTCTTCGATCCGGATCGCGCCCGGGAAATGCCCTTCATCCGCAAGCGCGCCGCCCAGCTCTTTTCCAAGTCGCGTTTCATCGCCGCCCAGTTCGATGCCTATTTCGAAAACGGCCTCTGGCTTGATCTCGCCCGTCATTCGAACGGCATGGCCAGCCGCCTGCGCGCCGGTATCGGCGCCAGCAACGCCGCCCGCCTTGCCTGGCCGACCGCTTCCAACGAAGTCTTCGCCGTCGTCAGCAAACATGCGGCAAAAACCGCCGAGGAAAAGGGCGCAAAATTCTACGAGTGGCCGGTCCCGGCGGCAACGCCCGAACTGGTTTCCGAGAACGAAACCCTGATCCGCCTCGTCACCAGCTTCGCGACGACGGAAGCGGACGTGGATGGCTTTCTGAAGTGCCTGGCCGCCTGACCGCCTCCGAGCCTGCCTGCCGCAGGCCTTTCGGCGACGCAGTGGCTCACGCCGACCTCAGCCCTCTCACTTTCTGCAGAATATCGTCCGAAAGGGCTGCGACCAGCGCCTGATCCGCCCCCTTGCGCGGCACCAGCACGAATTCCACGCCCTCCAGCAGCGGAAGCTTTGCCGCAGCGATCTCTTTCAGCCCCGAAGGCGCCATGCTGCGCGGCTGCACCAGCACGCCCATCCCGGCCCGCGCCGCCGCCGTCAGCCCGCTGAGGCTCCCACAGGTGCAGACGATCCGCCACGCCACGCCGTTTCGCGCCAGCGCTTCCAGCGCGATCGCCCGTGTGACGCTCGGCGGCGGAAAGGCGATCAGCGGCAAAGGGCCGGAGGCCAGCACACGTTCAGGATCGCGCGCCAGCCAGACGAGCGGTTCGCGATAGACCAGTTTTCCACGGGCATCGCCGAGCCGGCGCTTGGCGAGCACCAGATCGATTTCGCCATTGTCCTGCATCTCGTAGAGGACGCCGGATAGCGCCACCGTCAGTTCCAGATCGACGGAGGGATGCGACCGAACGAAATCCTCCAGCACGGCCGGCAGCTGGCTGGTGACGAAATCCTCCGACACGCCGAGCCGCAGGCGGCCGCGCAGGCTGTTGCCCCGAAACAGCGACTGCACCTGCCCTTCGATCGAAAGCATGCTGCGCGCATGCGACAGCAGTGCCTCGCCATCGCCTGTTAAAATGACCTTGTGCGTGTCACGTGCCAGGAGCTTGCGGCCGAGTGCCGCCTCCAGGCGCTGGATGTGCTGGCTGACCGTAGACTGGCCGAGACCGAGCCTTTCCGCAGCCAGCGTGAAGCTGCCCATCTGTTCCACGGCGACGAAACTGCGCAGTTGCGAAAGGTCCAGCATGATCCAGCTTCTTGATAACTGTTATTTCTTGCATCGTGGATCATAATGGACGACAAAACAATGACTATCTGTCACGCCGCGAGACCGCCATGCGCCGCTTTTTGCCTGATACGTTTACGACCCTGCTGGTCTGCACCGTCATTCTCGCCTCGCTATTTCCGGCGAGCGGCACATTCGCAGGTTATTTCGGCATCGCCACCGATCTTGCCATCGCCGCCCTGTTCTTTCTGCACGGCGCCCGCCTTTCGCGTGATGTCGTCATAGCAGGCCTGTTGCACTGGCGCCTGCATCTCGTCATCCTGCTGACCACCTTCGGCATCTTCCCCTTGCTTGGTCTCGGCCTCGGCTTCATCCCCGACACGATCCTGCCGCAGCCGCTCTACCTCGGCATTCTCTTCCTCTGCGTGCTGCCGTCGACGGTGCAGTCGTCGATCGCCTTCACCTCGATGGCCGGCGGCAATGTGCCTGCTGCCATCTGCTCCGCCTCGGCCTCCAACATTTTCGGCATGTTCCTGACGCCGCTGCTGGTCGGCCTGCTCTTTTCCGTCGGCGGCCATGGCGGCTTTTCCTTCGACGCATTGCAGCAGATCCTGTTGCAGCTGCTTGCCCCCTTCATCGTCGGTCAAATCCTGCAGCCCTGGATCGGCGACTGGATTCGCGCCAAGAAGAAGATTTTGATGCCCGTCGACCGCGGCTCGATCCTGATGGTGGTCTATCTCGCCTTCTCGACGGCGGTGGTGGAGGGCCTGTGGCACACCTTCTCGATCACCGACATCGCCGTCGTCATTATCGCCGATATGGTTCTCCTCGGAATCGTGCTGGTGCTGACAATGTTCGGCAGCCGCCGGCTCGGCTTCAACAAGGCCGACGAGATCACCATCACCTTCTGCGGCTCGAAGAAGAGCCTTGCAAGCGGTGTGCCGATGGCAAACGTCATCTTTTCAGGCCAGTCGATCGGCGCGATCGTGCTGCCGCTGATGCTCTTCCATCAGATCCAGCTGATGGTCTGCGCCCTCATCGCCCAGAAATACGCCGCCGCCGCGGCCCGCCGCGCAACGGAAAAGGAAATAGACGAAGCCGCCAGTCCGGCCTGAACCTATTGCCGCAATAAAAAACGGCGCCCCGATCGGAGCGCCGTTTTTTTTCTTAACGGATGTGATTAGCCGTTGATGACTTGCGCTTCGATGGCCTTCGGAGCCTCGACCGGCTCTGCGGCAATCGCAATCTTGCGGGGCTTCATGGCCTCGGGAATGTTGCGCAGAAGGTCGATATGCAGCAGGCCGTTCTTCAGCGAAGCGGCAGTCACCTCGACATGGTCGGCAAGCTGGAAGCGGCGCTCGAAGGCGCGCTTGGCGATGCCGCGATAGAGGAATTCGCCATTTTCGGCAGGTTCCTCGGCCTTTTCACCCTTCACGGACAGCACATGGGCGTGGGCTTCGATCGAAAGTTCGGTCTCGTCGAAACCGGCAACCGCCATGGTGATCCGATAGGTGTTTTCACCGGTGCGCTCGATATTATAGGGCGGATAGGTCTGGGCCTGCTCCGGCTGGGCGAGGCTGTCGAGCATGGTGAAGAGCCGGTCGAAACCGACGGTCGAGCGATAGAGCGGAGAGAAGTCTACGTGACGCATGATGTCCTCCTGTGGAAGCGACGTGTTGCGATAAAATGCCCCTGAAACCCCATCTTTGGCGGTCTCGGGACGGTTGCGCGGGCCCTCTTCGGCACCCGCAAAAAGGAGATGGTGATGGGATTTGACGAGTTCAAGACCCTCCCGAAATTGCCCGGCCGGCCCGTGAACCCCGCATGAACGGCCGGTTCGGAGCGCATTCAGGCGCCGGCGCCTAGAGATCGCAGCGTCGGGTGAATCTGGTCCCGATGGCTGAAGTGCATCGTCCCTTCTTCTTCAGCCTCAAACTCGGCCGGCTGTGAGCACCCTCATGCTCCTGCCGGCCCTTTTCGCGCTTTGCAGACTTGCGGACGCCGCCGCTTTCCAAGCCGGGTGCCATGCGTTATCCCTGATACGAAGCACTCAGCAGCGGCGCATTGGCAAAGTCATGGATCAGGTTCTCTATTCGACGCCCGACAATCCCGCCCCGGAAAACCGCACGGAAGGGTTCTTCGAAACCCATGACGGCCACCGGCTGCGTTATGCCGTTTTTCGCTCCGGCGCCCAGGTCGCCAAGGGCACGGTCGTCATCCTGCACGGCCGCAACGAATATATTGAGAAATATTTCGAGACGATCCGCGACCTGACGGCCAAAGGTCTCTGGGTCGCCACCTTCGATATGCGCGGCCAGGGCGGTTCTGGACGGCTCCTGAAGCGGCGCAACCACGGCCACATCCGCCGCTTCGGCGATTACGAACGTGATCTCGACACCTTCCTCGAAAAGGTGGTGCTGCCGGATACCCGCCTGCCCTTCTACCTGCTCGCTCATTCCACAGGCGGGTTGATCGCGCTCTCGGCCGCGCCCTATCTCAACACCCGTATCGATCGCATGGTGCTGTCGGCGCCCTTTATCGGCCTGACCGGCCAGTCGGCCTCGCCCCGCGTCATCCGCGCCCTGGCCGGCGCGTTGACGGCAATCGGTCTTGGTTCCTTGCCGCTGACCTCGAAGCTGAAGGAACCGGATTTCCGCGACAACCCGCTGACCTCGGACGAAACCCGCTTTGAGCGCAATGTCGCGATGATGAAGGCGCATCCCGAGCTGACGCTCGGGCCGCCGACGGCCCGCTGGCTGACCGAGGCTTTCCGCACGATGGACCGGGTCACCTCGCCCTACCATCTCTTCTCGATCACCATCCCGACCATCGTCATCGCTCCGACGCGTGACGGTGTCGTGCCCTACACAGCGCAGGAGCGGCTCTCGCGTTATTTCCGCGCCGGCCAGCTGATCCCGATCAACGGCGCCCGCCACGAGATTCTCCAGGAACGGGATACCTACCGCGCGGCCGCCCTTGCCGCCTTCCACGCCTTCATTCCCGGCAGTGACGCCGAGGAAAACCAGGATGTCGCCGCCCTCGGCACATGAATGGGTTTAGCCCTGCGGATCCGGATCAACGCTGCAGGATGGCGATCGCCTGCTCGTAGACGGCCCGGCTGCCGGCGGCGATGATCGAGCCGCCGTTCTCAGGCCGCCCGCCGTCCCAGGTGGTGATGATGCCGCCCGCCCCTTCGATGACCGGAATGATACCGCCGACGTCATAGGGCTTCAGACTGTTTTCGATGACGAGATCGATATGGCCGGCGGCAAGCAGCGCATAGGCATAGCAGTCGCATCCATAGCGGAAGAGCCGCACCTGGCCCTCGATCTCCCGGTATTTTTCCATCTCCGTGCCGGCGAAGAGATGCGGCGAGGTGGTGAACAGGATGGCGTTCGAAAGCGTCTCGCACTGGCGCGTCGTCAGCCGCCGTTCGCCCTCCGGCCCGCTATAGATCGAACCATTCTGATCGGCGAAATAACGCTCGCCGGTAAAGGGCTGTTCGATCATGCCCATGATCGCTCGGCCCTCTTTCTGCAGACCGATCAGCGTCCCCCACACCGGCAGGCCTGATATGAAGGCGCGCGTGCCGTCGATCGGATCGATCACCCAGACATAGTCGCGGTCGAGCCCGATATTACCGTGCTCCTCGCCGAGAATGCCATGGTCGGGAAAACTCTCTTCGATCAGGGCCCGGATGGCAAGTTCGGCCGCCCGGTCACCCTCCGTCACCGGATCGAATCCGGAGGAAAGCTTGTTGGTGACGTCGAGGCCCGAGCGGAAACGCGGCAGCGTCTCGGCCTTGGCGGCCTCCGCCAGACGGTTGAAGAACGAGCGGTCAGGAAGCATGGTCGATCCGTTTGCTGGCGGGCGTGGTGCTTTCATAGCGAAAAGCAGCGGGAATGCAAACGGGAGCCGTTCGGCCGAACTGCCCAAAGATATCGCAGCGCAATATATTGCTTGACATTTGTGCAACGCAATAGTAGCCTCCTTCGTACAGTCTTCTGACTGTAAATACCCTCCTTGGGTGTTTCCTCCCTAGACTTAGCCGCGCTTACAAGCGCGGTTTTTTTTGGCGGCGAAGACCGGCCGGATAATGTCGGTGAAATCGACTGAGCTATTCGGCGGCCAGCGCCCGATCGCCGGCGAATTTCTCGACATAATCCGCCATCTGCTGCATGAAACCCGTGACCGCCTCGGCCACCGCGGCGAAGTCAGCGCGTTTTTCCAGCGTCACCTCGTCGACATAGATCGCCCGGTTCACTTCGATCTGCAGCGCATGCAGCCCGCGCGAGGGCCGGCCGTAATGTTCGGTGATGAAGCCGCCGGCATAGGGCTTGTTGCGGATTGCCGCGAAACCCATTTCCTCGAGGATGGCGATGGCGGCGCGCGAAAGTTCGGCCGATGCACTGGTGCCGTAGCGATCGCCGATGATGAAATCGGGCCGTGCGGTATAGCCGGCGACACGCACATTGCCGGGCATCGAGTGGCAGTCGATCAGCACGCCGAAGCCGAACTGCACATGCGTCCGCGCGATCAGCCGCCGTAGCGTCGCATGATAGGGCTTGTAGACCGCTTCGACCCGGTCGAGCCCCTCCTGCACCGGCAGCCGCCGCGCATAGATCTCCATGTTCTCGGCGACGATACGCGGAATGGTGCCGAGCCCGCCGGCGACCCGCAGCGAATTGACATTGGCATAGGGCGGCAGTAGCCCGTCGAACATCCGCGGGTCGAGCTCGTAGGGCTCGCGATTGACGTCGAGATAGGCGCGCGGAAAGTTGGCGGCGAGAAGCGGTGCGCCGAGTGCCACGGCCGAGCCGAAGAGCTCGTCGACATAATGATCCTCGGAACGGCGGATGGCGATGCCCTCGAGCCTGGACTGGGCGATAAATTCCGGTGGATAAATACGGCCGCTATGCGGGGAGTTGTAGACGAAGGGAATGGTCTGCGACACGGGCTCATGAACCTCAAAAAGCTCGTATTCGCGTATCTCCGGCACTTTCGGCCCTCTTTACCATGTCATGAACTGGCTGCTGTGCCCATGTTGCCAGTTGCCCGGCCCCAAGTCCATACTATGTAGGAGGGATGCGGCCGCGCACAGGCAATTCACCGGTTGTTTACCGGGTCAAGACTAGTGTAAACGCTTGGCAGCCCACCAAAACTTATTGATCAGCGGTCTGGATTGATGACTCAGAAGATACTTCTCGCAGAAGACGACAACGACATGCGCCGCTTCCTGGTGAAAGCGCTCGAAAAGGCCGGTTACAAGGTCCTTTCCTATGACAATGGCGCCAGCGCCTACGACCGGCTGCGCGAGGAGCCGTTTTCCCTGCTGCTGACCGATATCGTCATGCCCGAGATGGACGGCATCGAGCTGGCGCGCCGCGCCACCGAACTCGACCCCGACCTGAAGGTGATGTTCATCACCGGCTTTGCGGCCGTGGCGCTGAACCCTGATTCGAAGGCGCCGAAGGATGCCAAGGTCCTTTCTAAGCCTTTCCACCTGCGCGATCTCGTCGACGAGGTCAACAAAATGCTTGCCGCATAAGGCTTGCCGGGTGGCGTGTCACAAAACTGAAAAAAGCCTATTGACGGCTCCGAAGGTTTTGTGATCTATGCGCCGCCATCGGATGGGCGTGTAGCTCAGCGGGAGAGCACTACGTTGACATCGTAGGGGTCACAGGTTCAATCCCTGTCACGCCCACCATCCGATCTCCTTGCCCCACGAGGGGTTTTCGCCAAACCGCTGATTGGTGAATTGTTCCCGGTTCTCTTCTTTACCACTGCCGATGCCGGATCTTCGTCGCTTCTGGCGCAGGCGACATAGCGTCGATCGCTGATCCGCTGCCAGTGAGACTTTGAGCCCGACATCCGCACGTCCGCACAAAGCGCGCTGGTCAGGTTGAGCCGATTCACGCAGATTGCGATTATCTGCGCTCGCATATGAGAACGCGCTCATTCGAGCATCAATTGCATACCACTCACGAGCCCTCAGCCCTTCGTTGTTTGTGACGGACAGATGACGAGTTTGTGACAAAACGCGTGTTATTTCAGCAACATAACCATGCCGGCCTGCTGTCATGATTGATATCGTTGTTGCGGCGCAGCATCCCCTATGTAAGTTCCGCGGCGAGGCAGGCGCCAAGCCAAAAGGCGCCGCTTCGCTCACACGGGGTGAAGATCCGTAGGGACTGCCGATGGCAACGGTCTTCATCCTCTTGCATCTGAACTGGAGGTTATTCCATGAACATCAAGAGCCTTCTTCTCGGCTCCGCTGCTGCTCTCGCAGCAGTATCCGGCGCCCAGGCTGCTGACGCTATCGTTGCTGCCGAGCCGGAACCGGTTGAATATGTTCGCGTCTGCGACGCTTACGGCACCGGCTATTTCTACATCCCGGGCACCGAAACCTGCCTCAAGATCAACGGCTATATCCGTTTCCAGGTTGACGTCGCTCCGAACGCCAGCTCGATCGGCGCCAGCGGCGGCGGTTCTGTCGCCAACGACTCGGATTGGGACGCCCGTACGCGCGGCCAGGTTCAGTTCACCGCCAAGAGCGACACCGAATACGGTCCGCTGACCGGCGTCATCGTCATGCAGTTCAATGCTGACAACGCCTCTGCCCAGAAGGCTCAGCTCGACTCCGCTTACCTCGACATCGCCGGCTTCCGCGCTGGTCTGTTCTACAGCTGGTGGGACGACGGCCTCTCCGGCGAAACCGACGACATCGGCTCGCCGGTCACGCTGCATAACTCCATCCGTTATCAGTACGAAACCGACGCCTTCTACGCCGGCATCAGCGTCGACGAGCTGGAAGACAGCCCGTTCTACAACGGCGAAACCGCCAACAACGTCGGCGTTGCCGTCGGTCTCGGTGGCAAGGCCGGTGC
The DNA here is from genome assembly GCF_014194045.1 of Rhizobium sp. BK456. Lineage (NCBI taxonomy): Bacteria > Pseudomonadati > Pseudomonadota > Alphaproteobacteria > Hyphomicrobiales > Rhizobiaceae > Rhizobium > Rhizobium sp. BK456. Next base: position 210,538 of record NZ_JACIAO010000006.1, on the reverse strand, counting down.
CTTCAGCTACCAGATCACTGCCGGTTACGACACCGACAACGAAGAAGGCGCCATCCGGGCCATGGGTACGGTTGCTGTCGGCCCGGGCACGCTCGGCCTCGCAGTTGTCTACGCAACGAACCCGAACGCCTATTACAACAAGGCTGAATGGGCAATCGCTGCCGAGTACGCCATCAAGGCGACTGACAAGCTGAAGATCACACCGGCTGTTCAGTACTACGACAACTACGGTGTCACTGCCGGCGAGTTCAACGACGACGTCAGCGCCTGGAAGGCCGGCGTAACGATCGACTACCAGATCGTCGACAACCTCGCAGCCAAGGTCTCGGTTCAGTACCTCGATCCGGACAATGCTGCTGACGTAACCTCGGGCTACTTCCGCCTGCAGCGCGCGTTCTAATAAAAGGGCTGCTGGCGCTGTGTGCCGGCAGCTACAAATTCCTGATCCGACTGACCTCCGATCGGGAAAGAATGGGCCTGGACTTCCCTGCCTAGGCCCATTCCCCTTGACCAGAATGTGTCCAAGACGGCAGGCGCTCTATCAGCGCCTTGCCACCGCCATGCCGCATCTGTTCGTTGTCGATGCTCCGCATCCCAACCCATCGCCGACCCTTGTGACCGCTTCCCGAGCCAGCCCGGCCGCCGATGGAAACTTTCCGCCTCGGGGAACAACAGAACCAAATTTCGGACACAGAGCCGTGCCATGGCCGAACCGAGGATGAGGTGGTGATTCGCCTCGCCAGCACATGGGGTTTGAGATCGAAATGAAATTATCCGCGCCTGTTGCCGCCGCAATTTTTTCCGCCGCCCTCGCCTTGCCGGCCGCTGCAGCGCCAGCGTCTCCTGCCGAGACGTTTCCAGGCGCGCCCGGCGTCATCACGCTCTCCGGCAAATGCGCCAAGCTTGTCGTCGCCAAGTTCGACGCCACCAAGGGCTGCAAGAACGAACTCGCCAGCGTCACGCTGGTCAATGGCCTGGTGACCTTCATCTTCACGTCGGACGGCAAGGCGCTCGGCTTTCAGGGCGATGGCAGCGGCATCAAGCCCGCTTCCAACGGCAATGCCCGCCTGCCGCTCAGCCTCGTCACCACAGGCGTCGGCAATAAGATGACCGGGGAGGTTAAGGTCGCCGGCTTCTGCACCTTCGGCAATCCCTATGCCGGCAAGCCGATTGCGATCGAATGTACGGCCGAAAGCAAGGATTCCTCGTTTACCGGCAGCTTCCGCACCGGCGGTAAGCTGGTGAAAAAGGGAAAGTAGAGCAATCCCGGCAAAAGGGCGCAGCGGTTTAGCGTCCGGGATTGTGTGAAAATGTTCTAGCCGTCAAGCGCACCACGCACCGCCGGCAGCGCCTGGCTTGCGCGCCAGCCCTTCATTGATCAGCTGCGCGCCGAACGAGCGCCCGTCGCGCGAGACGACACGCGGCGCTCCGGATGGCTCAGCCTTGCCCGCAGCATTCATGGTGAAGGGACCGGCGTTCAGAAGGGCCAGCAGCCGAGACTTTGCGGCAAAGGCCACCCTACGTTCGCCGTCACAGCGCGCCTGGTCGACGACCGGGCTTGCCATATCGGCGATCACGATCTTCTCCCCCTTGTACCAGAAGACGCCGCCATCGCCGACGCAGTTGATATGGGCGCCTTGCCCGCAATAACCAAAAGCGATTGTCCCGGCTTCCGGATTGGCGGGGGTAAGTGGAGACGGCACCGCCTTGCCCGGCTGGACGGCTGGCGTCGGGATGGTCGCCGGCGGCAGCAGCTGCGATTGCGGCGCCGGCGGTACGGCTTTCGGCGTGGGTGTGGCAAGCGCCACCTGCTTCGGCGGCACGTCCTTCCTGGCGGCAGGTCTAGGCTCCGCCGTTTCGCGCGCCACCGGCGCCGATTGCCGGGCAAACATCGGCTGGATGCTCCTCCAATGGTCATGAGCGACGATGCCGCCGATCGCGGCAATGCCGATCACCGCCCAGGGCAGCAATCCGCCACCGCTGCTGCGCGCTTTGCTCTTTCCTCTCGCCGGCGCCTTGCGGCGGCCGCGTGTCGCTGTCTTGGCCATCTGTCCGAATCCCGTGAGGCCGGGATTATCGCCGCCCAATCCTTTCTGAAAGGTTGGCGCCGCGGCACGACGATGCCGGGTTCGCCGATCTTTCATGCGAATACCAGCCGGCTTGGGAGAAGCGCTGCGTGGAATCCACGCGAATGAGTGAAAAAAGCCGAACAAATCTAGCGCTCAGACGTTAGCCAGCGAAAAATTCATCCGTTGTAGGAAAATCCATGGATCTGATCATCGCCGACATGATACCGGCGTCGCGTATCCACTATCCCATCATCTTTGCCCGCCTGCTCGGTGCCATCGTCTTCGGCGGGTTGATAGGCTTCGAGCGTGAGGCACGCGACCGCCCGGCAGGCTTCCGCACCCATATTCTGATCAGTCTTGCTGCTGCCCTCTTCGCCATCATTTCGATCGAGGCGGTGCACATGCCGGGGTTTGCCGATGACGAGCAGGTGCGGATCGACCCGCTGCGCGTCATCGAAGCCGTGACCGCCGGCGTCGCCTTCCTTGCCGCCGGCATGATCGTCTTTGCCAGGGGCCGGGTGCACGGGCTGACGACGGGGGCCGGCATGTGGCTTTCCGGCGCAATCGGCCTTGCCATGGGTTTCGGATATTGGCCGATCGCCTTCTTCACGACGTTGGCTGCCATTTGCGTGCTCTTCGCCTTCGGCAAGCTCGAACACCGATTCGGCTACAATTCCGCCCGGCGCGCCGATCGGGACAAAGAGCAGTAGAAAACGAAACGCCCGGCATATGCCGGGCGTATATCATTGCGCCTGTCTGATTCGTCATTCGGAGCGTGCGGCCGGAGCATCGCTTGTCCCAACCGGCGCCGGGCCGCCGGAGGCGGTAAGCGGCTTCTGGCGTTTGCCGATATCAATGCGCTCGTCCGCCGCCTCGCGCACGGCCTGCCATTCGTTTTCGTGCCGGATAAAAATCTCGCGGGGCACAAAGTTGATCGTCATATTGTTTCTCACCCTGTTTCAATTCTGCGGTAAGCCGCGCCAAGCAGGCTTGCGCAATGCCGGTTATTTCTTGCTTTCTGCATTACCCTTGATGTCGGGACCACCCTTGGAAAGATCCGCACCGGTAACGTGGGCTGGCACGTGGATGTCGTGGTAGACGCCCGGGGTCAGAGTCAGGTCGACATGATGCGGCGGCAGCACCTGCGCCTTCTGCATGCGGTTCGGCTTCGCCCGCTTCATGCGGTCGGACGCCTCCGTGCGTTTGTCGGGAACATGGGTCGAAGTGTGCATCATCGGCCTCCTTTTTAAGCTCAACCAGTGTCTAACGAGCAGGCACCGGGATGGTTCCAAAAAAACACTTCGTCTCCGTGCGGCCGCCGGCCTTGACTGCCTCGCGAAGTTGATTACCTATGGCCTGTCCCCAGCCTTCCAGACATCGGCTGCGGGTAATTTTGGTGCCGGGCCCCTCTGGCGAGAGTTTTTACGGCGCTCTCGTGATGTCGGTACCGCCTGCAGCTTAGCCGGCGGATTTTTCATCGATGAACAAGATCACCATGCCTTATCCGCATGCCCGTTGTGGCATGCCGCGCTCCTCCCTCTCCACCATGATTTGCGGCCGCGAGGTGCGGCCATGAACCAGCCCGCGACCCACCACTCCTCGCTCAGCTATTTCCGCTGGGCCTTCATCGTCACTGCCCTCGGCCTACTTCTCGGCGCCGTGCTCGGCTGGCAGACGACAGGCACGATCGGCGGCATGGCGACCGTCTTCTTCATCTGCACCGTGCTTGCGGTCCTTGAGATCTCGCTCTCCTTTGACAATGCCATCGTCAACGCCAACAAGCTGAAGGAGATGACACCGGCCTGGCAGAAGCGATTCCTCACCTGGGGCATCATCATCGCCGTCTTCGGCATGCGCATTGTCTTTCCGCTGGCGATCGTTGCGATCGCGGCACGGATCGGCCCCTGGGATGCGCTTGTGCTTGCCGCCCGTGAGCCGGAAGAATATGCCCGCATCATGAATGACGCGCATCTGCCGATCGCAGCCTTCGGCGGCACCTTCCTGATGATGGTCGGCCTCAGCTACTTCTTCGACCACGAGAAGAAAATCCATTGGTTCCGAGGCCTGGAAAAAGTGATGGCGCGCTCAGCCACCATCAGGGGCATCGAGATCGCTTTCGTTCTGGCGCTGATGCTGGTTTTCTCCTGGCTGATCGGCGGCGAGCAGGCGAGCGTCTTTGTCCATTGCGCCATCTACGGGCTGCTCACCTTCCTGGCGGTCGAGGTGGTGGGTGAACTGCTCGATGCCTCGCAACAGACGATGAGTGCTGCCGCCAAGGGCGGCCTCGGCGCCTTCATCTATCTCGAGGTGCTGGATGCCAGCTTCTCCTTCGACGGCGTCATCGGCGCCTTTGCATTGACGCAGAACCTCTTCGTCATTGCGATCGGCCTCGGTATCGGCGCCATGTATGTGCGCTCGATGACGATCATGCTGGTGGAGAAGGGGACACTTGCCGAATACCGCTATCTCGAGCACGGCGCCTTCTACGCCATCCTGATCCTCTCGGTAATCATGTATGCGCAGACCCTGGTGCACATCCCCGAGGTTATCACCGGGCTCGGCGGCGCGACGCTGATCGGTCTGTCGCTCTGGTCTTCCATTCGCCACAACAGGCGCGAGCGGGTGGAGGATCATGCCAACCGGGAGGAAGAGCTTCACGCCTGACGATTGCAATGCATTTAGAAATAGAGCCGCAGCGCTTGGCGTTGCGGCCTTCCCTTTGGACAAAAATAAAGCCCGCGACCAATCGGTTGCGGGCTAATTCATTCATGCATCGCTTCCAGCTTGTTAGCGGGAAACATGACCGAAGGAGGCCGGGTCGATGCCGAGTTCCCTCAGGTCGCTGGCACGCGGCCGGCGGCCGGCTTCAACGGCGGCGCTGACAGCATTTGCGGCGCCAAGCACTGCAAATGCGCGACCGAAGAAACCTGTGCGGACTGAATTGCGGATGGCGGACATTGTCCATTTCCTCTTGTTTTGATTGACCGCTTATAGATGATATCGCGCAGGTCGCCCCACAATGCTCAGAAAATCACCGCAGCCATGCAAAAACAGAAGGCCGGCGCATGTTTCCATGGCCAGCCTTGAGGGAGGGGTAATGTCGTCTTTTTAGTCTTCGTTTGCAGCCAGCTGCGACAGCACCTGGCCGCGACCGCGAATCCGCAGGATCAGCGGGATGAGAAAGGCGGCCGCCGCAACGATAAGCAGTCCGGCGGCGATCGGCGACATCACCAGCGTCGTGACGTCGCCTTGGCTGATTGCCAGCGCACGGCGCAGCTGCTGCTCGGCCAGCGGCCCGAGGATCAGGCCGACGACGGCAGGCGCAATCGGATAGCCGAAGAGCCGCATGAGATAGCCGAGCAAGCCGAAGGCGAGCAGCATGCCGAGTTCGAACACCGACGGATTGGCGCCGATCGTCCCGAGCGTCGCAAACAGCAGGATGCCCGCATAAAGCCAAGGCTTCGGAATCGTCAGCAGCTTTACCCAGAGCCCGATCATCGGCAGGTTCAAGACCAGCAGCATCGCATTGGCGATGAGCAGGCTGGCAATCAGCCCCCAGACGAGCTGCGGATTGGTGGCAAACAGCAGCGGCCCCGGCTGCAAGCCGTATTGCTGGAAGCCGGCAAGCATGATGGCCGCGGTTGCCGTCGTCGGCAGGCCGAGGGTCAGAAGCGGCACCAGCGTGCCGGCGGCCGACGCGTTGTTGGCAGCCTCTGGACCGGCCACGCCTTCGATCGCGCCATGGCCGAACTCCTCCGGGTTCTTGGCCAGCCGCTTTTCGGTGGCATAGGAAAGGAAAGTGCCGATTTCAGCGCCGCCCGCCGGCATCGCGCCGATCGGAAAGCCGATCAAGGTGCCGCGCAGCCAGGGCTTCCAGGACCGCGCCCAGTCCTCAGCCGTCATCCACAGCGAACCCTTGACCGCCTCGACCTTCTCGGCAATGCGGTTGCCCTGCGCGGCAATATAAAGCGTCTCGCCGATCGCAAACATCGCCACCGCAAGCGTCGTCACCTCGACACCGTCGAGCAGGTCGGGAATGCCGAAGGAAAGCCGCGCCTGCCCCGTCTGCTGGTCGATGCCGACCATGGCGAGCGCGAAGCCGATGAACAGCGCCGTCAAACCCCTAAGGGCTGAATCGCCGAAGGCCGAGGAGACGGTGACGAAGGCAAGCACCATCAGCGCGAAATATTCGCGCGGCCCGAAGACCAGCGCCAGCTTGACAATATAAGGAGCAATGAAGGCGAGCCCCAGCGTCGCAATCAGGCCGGCGACGAAGGAGCCGATCGCCGCTGTCGCCAGCGCCGGTCCGCCGCGCCCGGCGCGCGCCATCTTGTTGCCCTCGAGCGCCGTGACGATCGAGGCGCTTTCACCCGGCGTGTTGAGCAGGATCGAGGTCGTCGAGCCGCCATACATGCCACCATAATAGATGCCGGCGAACATGATCAGCGAGCCGCCGGGATCGAGCTTGTAGGTGACGGGCAACAGCAGCGCCACGGTGAGTGCCGGGCCGATGCCGGGCAGCACGCCGACGGCGGTGCCGAGCGTCACGCCGACCAGCGCATAAACCAGGTTCATCGGCTGCATCGCAACCAGGATACCCTGCCATAGGAATTCGAATGTGCTCATCTTGGTGTCCCAAGCAGCGTTCCCGACCATGTGATTTCGAGGTCAGGCGCCGCGTAAAATCAAAAGAGCTGACAGCGCGTCCGCGCGATCAGAAGAACAGATGTTCGAGCGGGCCGGCCGGCAGCGTCAACTGCAGCAGCTGCGAGAAAATCGCCCAGACGACGAAGCTGAGGACGATGCCAAGCGGCAGCGAGAACCAGAGCTTGCGTTTGCCGAAACCGCGAGCCGTCAGTGCGAAGAGGATGCCGGTGGCAATCGAGAAACCGGCGACACGCAGCAGCAGCATCTGGCCGGCAAGACCAGCGACGATCCAGATGACGGGCGCCACTTCCTGCCGGTCGCGCTCCGGAAACTCGCCGCGCCAGGCTTCGGCGACGGTCCAGACGCCGAGACAGAAGAGGCCGAACGCCACCACTTGAGGCACCGTCGCCGGGCCGATGCGGTCGTATTGCGCGATCGTCTTCAGATGCGAGGCATCCCAGGCCATTACGCCGGCGACGACGAAGAGGAAAACGGCAATGATGAACGCCGCCCAATCAGGGCGGCGTGTGGTTGCCGAGGAGGTGTTATCCTCGCTCATTGAACAAGTCCGATATCTTTGAGAATGCCTTCGGTGGCGGAGACATCCTTTTCGAGCTGCGCCTTGAACGCGTCGCCTGACAGATAGGTGTCGGCCCAGCCCTTGGTCTTCAGAGTTTCCTGCCAGGTGGCCGAGCTATGCAGCTTCTCGAAATCGGCGGTGACGCCTGCCACCTGCTCTGCCGACAAGCCCGGGGCTGCGGCAACCATGCGCCAGTTCTGGATGGTGACGTCGGTGCCGGCTTCCTTCAGCGTCGGGGCATCGACGCCCTCGATGCGCTTGTCGCTGGAGACGGCGAGAAGACGGAGCGTGCCGGATTTCACCTGCGATTCGAACTCGCTGTAGCTCGAGACGCCGGCTGTGACCTGGCCGCCGAGAATGGCGGCGAGCGCTTCACCACCGCCGGAGAAGGCAACGTAGTTGATCTTCGTCGGATCGACGCCGGAAGCCTTGGCGATCAGGCCTACCGTGATGTGGTCGGTGCCGCCGGCCGAACCGCCGCCCCAGGAAACCGCGCCCGGATCCTTCTTCAGCGCCGCAACCAGATCGGCCATCGTCTTGATCTCGGAAGAGGCAGGAACGACGACGGCTTCATATTCACCGGTCAGACGCGCGATCGGCGTGACGTCCTTGAGCGTCACCGGCGACTTGTTGGTGAGGATCGCGCCGACCATGACATAGCCGCCGACGATCAGCGAATTCGGGTTGCCGGCAGCCTGGCTGCTGAACTGTGCCAGACCGATGGTGCCACCGGCGCCCGGAACATTCTGGACCTGCACGTTGCCGGAGATCTTCTCCTGCTGCAGCGCCGTCTGCAGCGAACGGGCCGTCTGGTCCCAGCCGCCGCCGGGCGCAGCCGGCGCGATGATGGTGTAGTCGGCCGCATAGGCCGGCAGCGCGATGGTCGCGGCAAGAAGGGTTGCGATGAACGTGTGCTTCACGATGTGTCCTCCGTGGGCGGCTGAGCAAACCGCCTGTTATTCTCTGGGAATCGGGAGGAACGGCCGGCCAGCGGACGCAAGCGTCCTGAATGACGAGCAGAATACCTCCCAAGGCTTCAGCTCTCCGCCTCCACGGAGAAGAAGTAGCCAAAGCCACCACAACAAGCTGTCATTTAGCTGACATCGGTGAGATATCCAGGAGAAGGGGCCACTTTTTTGCCGTAATTGCCGGGCGCCGGTCTAAACTGGGGTCCTCTGTGTGGACCGGCCGACCCCTGAAACGCTTCACTGCGCCCGCAACACCTCGTTCCAGTGTGCGATCAGCCGCGCCCGTTTCACCTGGTCGAGATAGACCATCAGCCCGGGGCTGACCGGCACCGGCCGCAGTTGGGCGCCGAGCAGTTCCTGCAGCGTATTGGCGGTATTTTCGCCAGCCACCTCGGGGCTGACGGCTGGGATCTGCAGCTCGCGCGCCATGATCGTCTGCCCTTCCCTCGACATGAAGAAGGTGAGATAGCGCCGGCCGAGCTCCGGCTCGGCCGCCGCCTGCGGCACCAGCCCGATCCGCGACATTACCACGGTATAGTCCTTCGGCAGTACGATGCCGACATCCGGATAGCGCGAGGCCCAGTCGGCCGCGTAGGAGCCGAGGATATTGTAGCCGAGCACGAAGCGCCCGTCGGCAACACGCTCCAGGATCGCCGAACTCGTCGAATAGAGCTTGACGCCGGCAGCCCCCATCGCTCCGATCACCGACCAGATATCGCCGAACTGCTCCTGGTCACGCGCCATGAACAGAAAACCGACGCCGGAGCGCTCGATATCGTAGGTGCCGATCCGCCCATAGACCTCGTTGCCCTTGCGGGTCAGGTAACCGACGAATTCCGCCCGCGAGCTCGGCACCGGCTCATGCACAAAACTCGGCTTGTGATAGACGAACACCGCCGGCTCGAAGGTCAGCGCATAGGCGGTGTTGCGCCAGTTCGCCCATTTCGGCCATGCAGCACTCATCGGCAGGTTGCTGACCTGCGCATATCCGTCATTGGACAGCTTCACCTGCAAGTCCATCGCCGAGGAAAAGGCAAAGTCCGCCGTCTTCTTGCCGGCATCCGTCTCACGGACGATCCGGTCGTAGATATCGCCGGTCAGCATGTCCTCGTATTTGACCGCGACGTCGGGATTGGCTTCCTGGAAACCCCGGATCATCGGCTGCGCCAACGGCTCGTCGAGCGAGGAATAAACCGTCAACACCGGCGCATCCGCATTGCCGGATTTCGCCGCATAGAAAGCCTGATCGGCCAGCGCAAAGCCCGGCCAGAACGCCAGCAGCAAGATGAAAACTCTCCTCATGCCGCAACAATGCCTCAGCATGCCGAGGGGAGCAAGGGCGGTGGAGCTAGGCGACGACCCATTCCATCAGCGCATTTTGTGCGTGCAGCAGGAAGGCCTTGGCGGCGCGACTTTGGCAAAGCGATTGCTCCATCGCCTCCGCCGTCACCTCCTGGCCGCGTGTCACCGGTGGACACGGCAGGAAGATCGCATCCTCTGGCAAGCGGTCGAGAATATCGGTCCCGATCCGGTAGCCGGCGAGCGCCTCCGAGACGGAATCCCCCGGCCATGAATCGGTGATGACGACGCCTGCATCCGATAGCTCGCCCATATCGGTGCTCGCGCGAAACCGCTCGTTGAGCAGGGCCGCATCACTTATGTGCCAGCGTTCGGGATAGACCTGCACCACCTTGATCGGCAATGCGATCGACGCCTCGACCCAGGAGCGGAGGATATTTGCGTCCGCCGCCACGCCGACGACCTTCAACCCGTCGATCGAGCCGCGCCGGCTCATAATATAGGCAAGATCACCGAGCGTCTCGCAAGGATGGTTGGAGCGTGTGCGTGCATTGATGACAGGCACCGGCGCGGCTATCGCCACCGCCTTCAATGTGTTAAGCTCCTTCGTGCGGATCACCAGCATGTCGAACCAGTTGCCGAGATAACCCGCAAGATCGCCGGTTTCCTCCCTGGTATTGAAGCCGATCGGCACATGCACGCAGATACCGCCCATCGCCTGGACGCCGAGATCGAAGGCACTCGTATTGCGCCAGCCGCCGTCGTCGACAATCAGCGCGACGCGTTTTCCCGTAAGGCTCTGCGGCATTGCACGCTCATCCCAGGCTTCGGCGAGCTTGCCCGCGCGAGCGACAATCGATCGAAGCCCGGCCTCCGGAATATCATGAAACTCCAGAAAATGCCGGGCCGAACCTGTCATTCAAAATCTCCGTCGCGCACAAACGCCGCCCACAATAGCCGGCGCCGGTCTCGCAGCAACCGCGAATCACATTGTCGACGGTGTTGCATACCCTGGCCATCTTCCTCCCGGCCGTGCACATGGTTCACGCCTCCAAACCGATCAAGGGCCACTCGATCGAATACCGACCCCGAAGCATCGTCCAAAGCACATCACTCCGCTTTCTCCGATTATGATCGCCATTTCACCACAAAGGATTAGCGTCGAACGCCATCCTTCACCCATTCAGAGTATTGATGAAGATCGGCGACGTTATATGGTCGCGCTGCCGTGTCAAACCGTCGAAACCGCCCGAATTTTGTTATTCGTGGGACGACTCTACGCGACAAAAACTCTATAAAAAGCTAGGACTATTCTGGGAAGATCCATGGGAGGGGTCATGGAACGACGACTGAGCGCTATTCTCGCTGCGGATGTCGTTGGCTATAGCCGACTGATGGGCATTGATGAGGCCGGCACGCTGCAGGCGCTGAACCGCCACCGCTGCGAACTGGTCGACATTCGGATTTCGGACTACAAGGGCCGGATCGTCAAACTTACCGGCGACGGCATCCTTGCCGAATTCCAGAGCGTTGTGAATGCCGTCGCCTGTGCTGCCGAAATCCAGCGCAGCATGGCGGCCCGCAACGAGAACGTGCCCAGGGACGAACGCGTCGAATTTCGTATCGGCATCAATCTCGGTGATGTCGTGGTCGAGGACGGCGATATCTTCGGAGACGGCGTCAATCTTGCCGCCAGGCTTGAGCGTATCGCAGCGCCGGGCGGCATCGCCGTCTCGGCCTCGGTACGCGATCAGGTCGGCGCGCGCCTCAATCTCGGCTTCGAGTTCATCGGCGAGCATATGCTCAAGAACATCCGGCAGCCGGTTCAGGTCTATACCGTCACCCTGGCGCCGCCCTCCTCGGCGAAATTGGTCGCGCAGAACCGCAATACCTGCTTCATCGCCGTGCTGCCCTTTACCAATATGAGCGGCGATGCCGACCAGGACTATTTCTCCGACGGCATCACCGAAGACATCATCACCGATCTCTCCAAGATCTCCAGCCTGCACGTGGTGCCGCGCAATACCATCTTCACCTACAAGGGCATATCGGTGAAGGTGAAACGGCTCGCCCAGGAACTTGGCGTGCGCTACGTGCTCGAGGGAAGTGTGCGCATTTTCGGCAATCGCGTTCGCATTTCCGGCCAGCTGATCGACACCGCCAATGGCGATCACCTCTGGGCCGAACGTTACGACCGCGACCTGACCGACATCTTCGCCATCCAGGATGAGATCACCCATGCGATCGTCGGCCAGCTGAAGGTGCGTCTGCTGCCGGAGGAGAAGAAGGCGATCGCCAATGAGCCGACCGCCAATGTCGAGGCCTATACTTATTATCTCCGCGGCCGCCAGCTCTCCCACACCTGGACCAAATCCTATCTCCAGCTCGCAAGGCGGATGTTCTGCAAGGCGGTCGAGCTCGACCCGGATTATGCCCGCGCCTATGCCGGCATCGCCGATTGTGACGCGGCGATCCGCGACTGGGCTCCTGACGACGTGCCGCTGCGGCGCATCCTCGAGATGAGCGCCCGCGCGCTGGCACTTGATCCCGACCTTCCCGAGGCCCATGCCTCTCACGGTCTGGCCCTGCATCAGAGCGGCTTTGATGACAGAGCGGCGGCGGCCTTCGAACGTGCCCTGGCGCTCGACCCGAACCTGTTCGAGGCGAATTTCCATTATGCCCGGTTCTTCTTCATGCACGGCAACTTTGCCGAATCGGTTCAATATTTCACCCGCGCCGCCGCGATCCGCCCTGACGACTACGTCTCGCCGATCCATCTGATGTCGGCCTACCGATCGCTCGGCCGTGTGTTGGATACGGAAAACTGGGCGCGTCTCGGTCTGCTGCGCGCCGAACGCGCGCTAAACCTCAATCCGGAAAATTCCGGCCCGGCCCATCGCGGCGCGCTGGCGCTTGCGCATATGGGCGATACCAAGAGAGCGCGCGACTGGGCCGCCCGCGCCATCGCCATCGATCCCGACGACATCGTCGCGCAGTATAATCTCGCCTGCGTCTATTCCGTCCTCGGCGATGTCGACCAGGCGATCGATCTCCTTGAGAGGCTGCTGCCGCACAGCTCCGTCTACCACATCAAATGGTTCAACAATGATTCCGATCTCGACAACATCCGCGACGATCCCCGCTTCCGGAGACTACTGGCCGCCGCAATGATGCAGCGCGAACGGATCGAAAGGACCGGGAGCTGAAATCGGCTTTCCCACGGCCGTTCACCAATCTTCAAAATCGCTGTGACATCGCTCCCTCACCTCTGTAATCTCCCTTGAAAAACAGGGGACATCCGTGCGCATCCTGCTTACCGAAGACAATATCGCGCTGGCCGACGGCCTGTCGGCGATCTTGCGCGGCACGGGCCATGCCGTCGATGTCGTCCATGACGGCGCATCCGCCAATGCGGTCATCGCCGCGGAAAATTTCGATCTTGTCATTCTCGACCTCAACCTGCCCGAGATGGACGGGCTCGACGTGTTGCGTGCCATGCGCGCCCGGCAGAACCAGGCGGCCGTCCTTATCCTGACCGCGCGCGGCACGCCGGAAGAACGGGTGAAGGGCCTCGATCTCGGCGCCGACGACTATCTGATCAAACCTTTCGACATAGCTGAATTCGAGGCCCGCGTGCGCGTGCTTCTGCGCCGCCAGGCGGGCCTGCGCTCGGCGACCGTCAGTTTTGGCGGCATCTCCTTCGATCTCAATTCCCGCGCTTTTTCGGCCGGCGCCACACCGCTCGATATTCCCGCCCGCGAGCTCGGGCTGCTCGAAATTCTTTTCATGCGGGCCGGCAAGGTCGTCGCCAAGGAAGCGATCATTCAGTCGTTGACGGCCTTCGACGACGACATTTCCTCGAACGCCATCGAGCAATATGTCAGCCGCCTGAGGAAACGTCTCTCGCCGCACGGCCTGACGGTCAAGACCGCCCGCGGCATCGGCTATTATCTCGACAAGCTCCCTGAGGCCTCATGAGATCAGCCTATTCCCTCAGGCGCCGGCTTCTCTTCTGGCTGCTCGTCTCCACGGCCGTCATCGGCACGCTGGCGCTTGCCGATACCTATCGCGAGGCTGTGCAGACCTCGAACATCGTCTCCGACCGTGTTCTCGCCGGCTCGGCGCTGGCGATCGCCGAACGTGTCGTCGTTGCCGAGGACGGCTCGCTGCAGGTCGATATCCCCTATGTCGCGCTTGAAATGCTGACCTCGGCCGCGCAGGACCGCGTCTTCTACCGCGTCGACGGTCCGCCGGGCAAATTCATCACCGGCTACCAGTCGCTGCCGGTCCTAAAGAAAACGCCAGCCAATGCTGCCGCTTTCGCCGACGACACCTTCCGCGGCGAGCCGATCCGCGTCGCCACGCTCGAACGCTCCGCCTCGACAGGCATTCGCTCCGTGCCCTTCGTGGTGACGGTCGCCGAAACCACGATCGCCCGACGGCAGTTGGCGCAAGCGATCCTCGTGCGCTCGGCACTGCGCCTCGCCTTCATGATCGCCGGTGCCGCCGTCATCGTCTGGATCTCGGTCACCGTGGCTCTGCGCCCGCTCTACAAACTCGGCGATGCCATCGGCGAACGCAGCCCCGATGACCTGCACCCGATCGAGCAGACCGTGCCGAGCGAGGTCGAGCCGCTGGTCGATACGGTGAACAGCTTCATGGTCCGCCTGCAATCGGCGCTCGATGCGCTGCGCCATTTCACCGGCAATGCCAGCCATCAGCTGCGCACGCCCCTGGCGATCATCCGCACTCAGCTCGCCCTTTCCGCCCGCGCCGGCTCGCTTACGGAGGCCCAGGCGGCAGCGCTGAAGGGGGATCAGGCCGTGGCGCATGCCGAACGCATCCTCGCGCAGCTTCTGCTGATGGCAAAGATCGACGCCGCTACCGCCAAGGAGGCGCTGACCGCCTCCGCCATCGATCTTGCCGCCATCGCCCAGGAAATCACCGGCGAGCAGATCCCGACCGCTGCCGTCGCCGGTATCGATCTCGGCTTCGAGGGCGAGAGCCCGGCGATGATCCGCGCCGAACCGTTGCTGATCGGCGAAATGCTGCGCAACCTTGCCGGAAATGCCATCGCCTATGCCGGCAAAGGGGCGGAGGTCACCGTCCGCATCATTGCAGCCACGGAGACGATCCGCCTCGAAGTCGAGGACAACGGCCCCGGTATTCCCCGCAATAAACTGGAGGCAGTGCGCGGGCGTTTTTCGCGCGGCAATCAAACTGGTGCGCAAGGCACTGGCCTCGGCCTGCCGATCGTCGAGGAAATCGCCAATCTTTTCAACGCCGACCTGACGCTGGAGCCAGGCCTGAACGGAAAGGGTCTGAAGGCGGTCGTCACCTTTGCCAAGGCGGCTTAAAAGCCTTCTGCCCTCCTTGCTTTATTTCGCTGCATTGCACACACTGATGTCGGGAACAGCAAGCCGCACGACGATGCGAGCCGGATAAAAAGAGAAATATGTCGATCAAAGCCAGTATCTATCATCTGACGCATTACACTTATGACAAGCCGGTCCGCCTCGGCCCCCAGATCATCCGGCTGAAACCTGCCTCGCATTCGAAGACGAGGGTGCTCAGCCACTCGCTGAAGGTCACGCCTTCAAACCACTTCGTGAACCTGCAGCAGGACCCCTACGGCAATTACCTCGCCCGCTACGTTTTCCCGGACCCGGTGACCGAGTTCAAGATCGAGGTCGATCTCGTCGCCGACATGACGGTCTATAATCCCTTCGACTTCTTCGTCGAGGAAGAGGCGACCAAATGGCCCTTCGGCTATCCGGAAACGATCCAAGAAGATCTGTCGATCTATATGACGCCGGAACCGGCCGGCCCGCGGCTGAAGGCGCTGCTGCCGACGCTCGACTGGTCGCCCGGCCAGCCGACGGTCGATATGATCGTCGGGTTGAATGCCCGCCTGCAGCGGCAGATCGGCTATGTCATCCGCATGGAAACCGGCGTGCAGACGCCAGAGGAAACCCTGGAAAGTGCCAAGGGCTCCTGCCGCGACACCAGCTGGCTGCTCGTCCAGATCCTTCGTCATCTCGGCCTGGCCGCCCGCTTCGTCTCCGGCTATCTCATCCAGCTGACGCCAGATCTGAAGGCGCTCGACGGCCCCTCCGGCACCGAAGTCGATTTCACCGACCTGCATGCCTGGGCCGAGGTCTATCTGCCCGGCGCCGGCTGGGTCGGCCTCGATCCGACCTCCGGCCTGTTGACCGGCGAAAGCCACATCCCGCTTGCCGCCACCCCGCATTACCGCAATGCCGCTCCGATCTCCGGCGGTTATTTCGGCGAGGCCGAAACCGAATTCGCCTTCGACATGAAGGTGTCGCGCGTCGCCGAACATCCGCGCATCACCAAGCCTTTCTCCGACGAAAGCTGGGAGGAGCTCAACGAACTCGGCGAGACGGTCGACCGTGTCCTCGAGGCCGAGGACGTGCACCTGACGATGGGCGGCGAGCCGACCTTTGTTTCGATCGATGATTTCCAGTCCGAAGAATGGAACACCGCCGCCGTTGGCCCGACCAAGCGCGAAAAGGCCGACAGCCTGATCCGCAGGCTGCAGGAACGCTTCGCCCCCGGCGGCTTCCTGCATTACGGCCAGGGCAAATGGTATCCGGGCGAAAGCCTGCCGCGCTGGACATTCTCGCTCTACTGGCGTCGCGACGGCAAGCCGGTCTGGCAGAACCTCGATCTGGTCGCGGCCGAAGGCAAGGATACCGGCGTTACCGCCGAGGATGCCGAGAAACTGCTGACGGCAATCGCAAGAGAACTGGCGATCAAGCCCGACATGGTGCAGCCGGCCTACGAGGATCCAGCCGACTGGATCATCAAGGAAGGCAATCTTCCCGAAAACGTCGATCCGGCGAATTCGAAGCTGAAGGATCCCGAAGAGCGTAACCGCATCGCCCGGGTCTTTGCCCGCGGCCTTACCGTCGCCACAGGTTACGTCCTCCCGGTTCAGGCATGGAACGCCAAGGCGGCCGAAAGCCGCGTCTGGATCAGCGAGAAATGGCGCAGCCGCCGCGGCCGGATCTTCCTCGTCCCGGGCGACAGCCCGATCGGTTACCGCCTACCGCTCGGCACCCTGCCTTATGTTCCCCCGGCACGTTATCCCTATATCCACCCTGCCGATCCGACGATCCCGCGCGGACCGCTGCCCGATGTCTTCGTGCCGGCTGGCCGCGCCATGCCGGAAGCCTCCTTCCAGGCTGGCGAGAGCAATCGCGGCCGGATCGAACAGACGCTCGGTGAGATCGGCGGCGCCGTGCGCACCGCCATGTCGGTCGAGCCGCGCGACGGCAGGCTCTGCGTCTTCATGCCACCGGTCGAGCGCATCGAGGATTATCTGGAGTTGATCGCCGCGGCCGAAAACGCTGCGGCCGAACTTAAGCTTCCCGTTCATATCGAAGGCTACTCGCCGCCGCCGGACGAGCGTATCAACGTCATCCGCGTCGCTCCGGATCCCGGCGTCATCGAGGTCAACATTCATCCGGCCTCGAATTGGAAGGAATGCGTCGACATCACCACTGCGGTCTATGAGGAGGCGCGGGCCACCCGGCTCGGCGCTGACAAGTTCATGATCGACGGCCGTCATACCGGCACCGGCGGCGGCAACCATGTCGTCGTCGGCAGCGCCAATCCGAACAACAGCCCGTTCCTCCGCCGTCCCGACCTCTTGAAGAGCGTCGTCCTCCACTGGCAGCGCCACCCTTCGCTGTCCTACCTCTTCTCCGGCATGTTCATCGGCCCGACCAGCCAGGCGCCGCGCATCGACGAGGCCCGTCACGACAGCTTGTACGAGCTGGAGATCGCCATGGCGCAGATCGCTGCCCCCGGTCGCGGCCAGCAGCCGCTTCCCTGGCTGGTCGACCGGCTGTTCCGCAACCTTTTGACGGATGTCACCGGCAACACCCACCGCGCCGAGATCTGCATCGACAAGCTGTTTTCGCCCGACGGCCCGACCGGAAGGCTCGGCCTCATCGAGTTCCGCGGCTTCGAGATGCCGCCGAACGCTCGCATGTCGCTTGCCCAGCAATTGCTGGTGCGCGCGCTGATCGCCCGCTTCTGGATCAACCCGGTCGACGGCAAGTTCGTCCGCTGGGGCACGACCCTGCACGACCGCTTTATGCTGCCGCACTTCGTCTGGGCCGATTTCCTCGACGTGCTTGCCGACCTTCGCGAAAACGGCTTCGACGTCAGCCCGGAATGGTTCAAGGCCCAGCTCGAATTCCGCTTCCCCTTCTGCGGCGAAGTCGAATACGAGGGCTCGAAACTGGAACTGCGCCAGGCACTGGAGCCTTGGCACGTCATGGGCGAAGAAGGCGCGCCGGGCGGCACCGTCCGCTATGTCGACTCGTCCGTCGAACGGCTTCAGGTGCGGCTCGAAACCAGCAATACGGCGCGTTATACCGTCACCTGCAATGGCCGCACGCTGCCGCTGACGCCGACCGGCACGGCGGGCGTGTCGGTCGCCGGCGTCCGTTACAAGGCCTGGCAGCCGGCCTCCGGTCTGCATCCTGTGCTGCCGATCAACACGCCTTTGACTTTTGACATTTATGATACATGGTCGAAGCGTTCGATCGGCGGCTGCATCTATCATGTTGCCCATCCGGGCGGCCGGACCTATGACACCTTCCCGGTCAACGGCAACGAGGCGGAAGCAAGGCGGCTCGCCCGCTTCGAGCCGTGGGGACATACGGCGGGCGGTTATATCCCGCGCGCCGAGACGAGCTCGCTGGAATTCCCGCTGACGCTGGATCTGCGGCGGCCCGCTGGAATTTGATGCCGGGGTTGGGGGATAGCTTGGGTTTTGATGGGTAAGAGGCCGGCAATAGAGCGCAGGGAAGAGACGGAGGACCGCACCGGCAAACGTGCGGCCTTCGACTATGCGCCGCTTCCCGGCACCGCCGACGAGATGGTTGACAACAAAGGCAGGGTCCGCCCGGTCTGGCAGCATTTCCTCTCGCATCTGAGCGCAATGCCGGAAAAGGATCTTGCCGAGCGATTTGCTCGCGCCGACCGCTACCTCAGAGACGCCGGTGTCTTCTACCGTGCCTATGGCAGCAAGGGCACCGGCGAACGCGCCTGGCCGATCTCCCATATCCCGGTACTGATCGACGAGCGAGAATGGCAGACGCTGTCGGCCGGCCTCGTCCAGCGCGCCGACCTGCTGGAGGCGATCGTCGCCGACATCTACGGCGACAACCGGCTGGTGGAGGAAGGCGTCCTGCCGCCGGCGCTGATGGCCGCCAATCCCGAATTCCAACGTCCGCTTGCCGGCATCCGGCCGGCCTCCGGTCATTATCTGCACTTCTGCGCCTTCGAGATCGGCCGCGGGCCGGATGGCAATTGGTGGGTGCTGGCCGACAGGACGCAGGCGCCATCAGGCGCCGGCTTCGCGCTGGAAAGCCGCGTCGCGACCACCCGTGCCTTCTCGGATATCTATGCCGAAACGCCGGTCCACCGCCTCGCCTCGTTCTTCGGCGCCTTCCGCGATGCGCTGCAGGGAATGAAACATTCTGGCGACGACCGCATCGCCGTGCTGACGCCCGGCCCCGCCAACGAGACCTATTACGAACACGCCTATATCGCCCGCTATCTCGGCTTCATGCTGCTCGAGGGTGAGGATCTCACCGTCGTCAAGGGCCGCGTCATGGTGCGCACCGTCGCCGGCCTGAAGCCGATCGGCGTGCTCTGGCGCCGTCTCGATTCGGCCTTTGCCGACCCGCTCGAGCTGAACCAGAATTCGCATATCGGCACGCCCGGCCTCGTCGAAGCGCTGCGCGCCGAAAGCGTCACCATCGTCAATGCGCTCGGTACCGGCGTTCTCGAGACAAGGGCGCTGCTGGCCTTCATGCCGACCATCTGTCGCCGTCTGCTGGGGCAGGATCTGCAGCTGCCCTCGATCGCCACCTGGTGGTGCGGCCAGGAGGAAGAGCGCGAGCACGTCGCCAAGAATATCGAGAAGATGGTGATCGGCCCGGCCTATTCCCGCGCCCCCTTCTTCGACGATGACGGCGAATCCGTGCTCGGATCGTCGCTGCGGGCGACCGCCAAGGATTCCATCACCGACTGGCTGAGTTCGGACGGCCCGAAACTGGTGGGACAGGAGGTGGTGACGCTCTCGACGACGCCCGCCTGGGTGGACGGCAAGCTGGTGCCGCGGCCGATGTCGCTGCGCGTCTTCGCCGCCCGCACGGCGAACGGCTGGCAGATCATGCCCGGCGGCTTTGCCCGGATCGGCTCCGGCGCCGATGTCGCGGCGATCGCCATGCAGTCGGGCGGCGCGGCCGCTGACGTCTGGATCGTCAGCGACAAGCCGGTCGAGCGCCACACGCTGCTCCCGGCCGAGGGCAGCTTTACCCGCAACATGCCGGGCAGCCTGCCGAGCCGGGCGGCCGACAATCTGTTCTGGCTCGGCCGCTACATCGAGCGCGCCGAAGGGGCGCTGCGCATCCTGCGCGCCTGGCATGCGCGTTACGCCGAAGCCGCCGATCCGAGCCAGCCATTGCTCGCCGACGTCTCCGCCTATCTCTCAGCCGTCGATATCGACACCGCAGAACCCGTGCCGGAAACGCTGCTGCGCAACATCGACAGCGCCGTTTATTCGGCCAGCAATATTCGCGACCGTTTTTCGCCGGATGGCTGGCTGGCGCTCAACGATCTCGCCAAGACCGCCCGCCGCTTCCATGTCACCGTCGCAGCCGGCGACGACGCCAGCCACGCGATGACGATCCTTCTGCGCAAGCTTGCGGGCTTTGCCGGCCTTGTGCACGAGAACATGTACCGTTTCATGGGCTGGCGCTTCCTCTCGCTCGGCCGCTATATCGAGCGCGGCCTGCACATGACCCGGCTGCTCGGCCACATGTCCGGCCCGGAAGCGCCCGACGGCGCGCTCGACATGCTGCTCGAAATCGGCGACAGCGTCATGACCCACCGCCGCCGCTACAACGTCAACACGGCGCGGCTGACCGTCACCGACCTGCTGGCGCTCGATCCCCTCAACCCCCGCTCGGTCCTCTTCCAGGTCAACGAGATCCACCACGAGGTCGAGCAACTGCCGAACGCCTTGATCAACGGCCAGATGTCGCCCTTCTACCGTGAGGCGATGCGGCTTCATTCGGGCCTGGCGGTGATGACGCCGGAGGGCATGGGGCCAGAGGTCTATCAGCGGCTCGAACGCGAATTGGAGCAGCTTTCCGATCTGCTCGCTCAAACCTATCTCGGGTGACGGCGATGCTTTACGATCTTTCGCTGCGCATGGGTTACAGCTACGACGTGCCGGCCTCCGGCGCTCGCCACATCATGCGCCTGATGCCGCTGTCGCTGACCAACAGGCAGCGCCTGGTCGCCGGCTCGATCACAATTTCGCCGACGCCGGACGAGCAGTCGCATTTCGTCGATTTCTTCGATCATCCCGCAACCGCCTTCATGCTGCGGGCGCCGCACGAGACGCTCGACATTCGCATGCAGGCCCGCGTGCAGGTGGAAAGCCAGCCGATCGCCGCCGATTTTTCGCCGCTGCTGGCCGACTTGCCGGAGGAACTGTCAGGCGTCTGGTCGCTGGCGGCGGATTCGCCGCACCACTTTCTCGGCGAAAGCCCGCGCCTGACCCAGGCGCGCGAGATCAGCGACTTTGCCCGAAGCTGCGCCATGCCCGATCTGACGGCGATGCAAATCGCCTACGCGATCTGTGCCCGCATCCACAAGGATTTCACCTACGACGCCGACGCGACGACAGTCGACACGACGCCGCTTGAGGCATTTAGGTTGAAGCGCGGCGTCTGCCAGGATTTCACCCACATCATGATCCTGGGGCTGCGAAGCCTCGGCATTCCGGCCGGCTATGTCTCGGGTTTCCTGCGCACCATCCCGCCGCCCGGCAAGGAACGCCTCGAAGGGGCGGATGCCATGCATGCCTGGGTCAGGATCTGGTGCGGCCAGACGATCGGCTGGATCGAACTCGACCCGACCAATAACATCCCCGCCGGCACCGACCACATCGTCGTTGCCTACGGCCGCGACTATTCCGACGTCGTTCCCGTCATCGGCGTGTTGAAGAGTTATGGCGGCCAGCGCGCCGTCCAGGCCGTCGACGTAATCCCGCTGAAATAATCCCAAAACTGGAAAAATCCGCCGATTTATTAGAATTTTATTGAGGTGGTAAGTCAGGCGTAAAGAAGCAGTGTGCGTTAATCACCTCACAGAGTTTCCAGTTGGGTGAACATGATGAGCACCTCCTTTTTGCATCTCTGCCTGCGTCGCATGTTCAGCGATCGAGGCGGCAACTTCGGTATCATGACTGCGATTATGGCGCCGGTTCTCCTCGGGGTTGCCGGCGTAGCGATCCAGGTCGGGGATATGATGCTCTCGAAGCAGCAGTTGCAGGAGGCCGCCGATTCAGCGGCGCTGGCGACCGCTACGGCGCTAGCGAACGGCACGATCCAAACGTCGCAAGCCGAGGCCTTCGCGCAGAATTTCGTCGCCGGCCAGATGGCGAATTACGTGCAGAGCGGCGTCGATATCAAGAGCGGGACGAGCGTCAATGTGCAGACAAGCACATCGGGCAAATCGACATCCTACCAGGTAACGGTTTCACCGAGTTACGACCTTACGGTCAATCCGCTCATGCAGGCGGTCGGCTTCAAGACGCAGCATCTCTCGACCTCCGGCACGACGGTCGGCGGGCACTCACAGACCCAAGGCTCGATCTCGATGTTTCTCGCGCTCGATAAATCAGGATCGATGGGGGAGGCTACCGCAACCGTCAATGCGGACGACCCAACGGAATCGTACACCTACGATTGCAACCTCCATTACAATAGCAAGAATAATAAGTGGGTTTACGACAAATGCACCGGCAGCCGCACAAATTACTACACCAAGATCGAGGCGCTTAAGATCGCCGCCGGCAATCTCTTCGGCCAACTGAACAGCGCCGATCCCAATGCGGAGTACGTGCGCACCGGCGCCGTGTCCTATGATATCAACCAATACACTCCGAGCAATCTCGCCTGGGGAACCACCGGTGTTACCAGCTATGTCAACGCACTTCAGGCGAATGGCGGCACGAATTCGAGCGGCGCAATGAGCACCGCCTATTCGTCCCTGACCGCGAAGAATGCTGCGGGGAACGACGCCGAAGACTCCGCCCACAAGCTGAAGACCGGGCAAACACCCAAAAAGTACATCGTCTTCATGACGGACGGCGACAATAACGACGATAGCAGCGGCGGCCGTTCATATGATACGCTGACCAAGGCAACATGCGACACGGCCAAATCCAAGGGCATCGAGATCTATACGATCGCCTTCATGGCCCCGGCGGGGGGACAAACGCTGCTGCATTATTGCGCCTCCGATGACTCCCACTATTTCCAGGCGGAAAAAATGGAAGACCTGCTCGCCGCGTTCAAAGCGATCGGAGCGAAGGCCTCTGCTCAGATGACACGTCTGACGAACTGATTAAGGCCCGGGAAACGTAAAACGAAAAGCCGCGCCGGAACAAACCGGCGCGGCTTTTCGTTATCGCTGTCCCACCCATCTGATCGGGAAAAGCGATTGAAATCAATCCCCTTGAGCCGGGTGAATACGAAGGTTTCGCAAATTTTTCGTTTGTCCAAATCCTTTGTTGCAAGTGCTTAGTAACGATGCATAAACTGTCGTCGGCACAAGCGACAAATTGATTGAATCAGGGATAACATCCTGAAACCAAATTAAAATTGGCGAGACCTGACAATGAACACCGTTTCCAAGCCGATTATCCCCTCCCCCGCCCCGCGCAGCTCGAAGCCGGAAATTCTCGCCGAAGAAATTATCGAGCGCCTGACCTACCGCATCGGCAAGGATGCCAAGGTGGCAAAGCCGCATGACTGGCTGACGGCGACGATCCTGGTGGTGCGCGACCGCATTATCGACAGATGGATGGCCTCTACCCGCGAGGTGTATGCGACCGGCGCCAAGCGCGTCTATTATCTTTCCCTGGAATTCCTGATCGGCCGCCTGATGCGAGACGCCGTCTCGAACCTCGGCCTGATGGAGGAGGTGCGCGATGCGCTTTCCTCGCTCGGCGTTGACGTCAACGTCATTGCCGGCCTGGAACCCGATGCCGCCCTCGGCAATGGCGGCCTCGGCCGCCTGGCTGCCTGTTTCATGGAGAGCATGGCAACGGTCGACGTACCCGCTTACGGCTACGGCATCCGCTATGTGCACGGGCTGTTCCGGCAGCAACTGGCCGACGGCTGGCAGGTGGAGCTGCCGGAAAACTGGCTCGCCCACGGCAATCCCTGGGAGTTCGAGCGCCGCGAAAGCGCCTATGAAATTGGTTTCGGCGGCGCCGTCGAATTCATCACTACCCATGACGACCAGCCGCGCTACGTCTGGAAACCGGCCGAGCGCGTCATCGCCGCCGCCTTCGACACGCCGGCCGTCGGCTGGCGCGGCAAGCGCGTCAACACGCTGCGTCTCTGGTCGGCGCAGCCGATCGATCCGATCCTGCTCGATGCCTTCAACGCCGGCGACCACATCGGAGCGCTGCGCGAAAGCAACAAGGCCGAAAGCCTGACCCGGGTTCTCTATCCCGCCGACGCGACCCCGGCCGGCCAGGAACTGCGCCTGCGCCAGGAGTTCTTCTTCTCGTCGGCCTCGCTGCAGGACATCCTGCGCCGCCATCTGCAGCAATATGACGATTTCACCTCGCTGCCGGACAAGGTGGCGATCCAGCTGAACGATACCCATCCGGCCGTCTCGGTGGCCGAACTCGTACGTCTGCTCTGCGACGTGCACGGCATGGATTTCGACCAGGCCTGGGAAATCACCCGCCATACCTTCTCCTACACCAACCACACGCTTCTGCCGGAAGCGCTGGAAAGCTGGGCGGTACCGCTGTTCGAGCGTCTGCTGCCGCGCCACATGCAAATCATCTATGCAATCAACGCCAAGATTCTGATCGACGCGCGCAAGGGCAAGAACTTCTCCGATGGGGAAATCCGCTCGATCTCGCTGATCGATGAAAGTGGCGACCGCCGCGTGCGCATGGGCAACCTTGCTTTCGTCGGCTCGCATTCGATCAACGGCGTCTCCGCCCTTCACACCGACCTGATGAAGGTCACGGTCTTTGCCGACCTGCACAAGCTGTATCCCGACCGCATCAACAACAAGACCAATGGCATCACCCCGCGTCGCTGGCTGCAGCAGTGCAATCCAGGTCTCACCGGCCTGATCCGCGAGGCGATCGGCGACGAATTCCTAGACGATGCCGAGAAGCTAAGGCCGCTCGAGGCGCATGCTTCGGATCCGAGCTTCCAGCAGAAGTTTGCAGCGGTGAAGCGCGCCAACAAGATGGCGCTGTCCAACCTCGTCGCCAGCCGCATGGGCGTCAAGCTCGATCCATCGGCGATGTTCGACATCCAGATCAAGCGCATCCACGAATACAAGCGCCAGCTTTTGAACATCATCGAGGCCGTCGCGCTCTACGACCAGATCCGCTCGCATCCCGAACTCGACTGGGTGCCGCGCGTGAAACTCTTCGCCGGCAAGGCGGCGCCGAGTTATTACAACGCCAAACTGATCATCAAGCTGATCAACGACGTCGCCCGCACGATCAACAACGATCCGTCGGTGCGCGGCCTGCTGAAGGTCGTCTTCGTGCCGAATTACAATGTCTCGCTCGCCGAAGTCATGGTGCCCGCCGCCGACCTCTCCGAACAGATCTCGACCGCCGGCATGGAAGCATCCGGTACCGGCAACATGAAGTTCGGCCTCAACGGTGCGCTCACCATCGGCACGCTCGATGGCGCCAATGTCGAGATGCGCGACAATGTCGGCGAGGACAACATCGTCATCTTCGGCCTGAAGGCCGACGAGGTCGCCAAGGTCCGCAGCGATGGCCACAATCCCCGCGCCATCATCGAGGGCTCGCGCGAACTCGCTCAGGCGCTCGCCGCCATCGGCTCCGGCGTTTTCTCGCCCGATGACCGCAACCGTTACACCTCGCTGATCGACGGCATCTATTCGCACGACTGGTTCATGGTCGCGGCCGATTTCGACGCCTACGCCCAGGCCCAGCGCGAGGTCGATCAGATCTGGACCAACCAGTCCGCCTGGTACACCAAGACGATCAACAACACGGCGCGGATGGGCTGGTTCTCGTCCGACCGTACGATCAGGCAATATGCAGACGAAATCTGGAGAGCCGGATGAAAACGCCGAAAACCGTCCCTGAAGTAAAGCTTTCCTGGGAAATTTCGGCAGATGAAATCGCGGCGATCCTTGCCGGCTCGCATTCCAATCCCTTTGCCGTTCTAGGGGTGCACCAGGCAGGCGACGCCTTCGTCGCTCGCTGTTTCATCCCGGGCGCGGAGGAAGTCACCGCCATGACGCTCGACGGCAGCGTCATCGGCGAATTGAAACAGCTCCATGCCGACGGCTTCTTCGCCGGCCCGGTTTCCCTCACCAAGCTCCAGCCGGTGCGTTACCGCGCCCGGCGCGGCGATGCCGAATGGGCTGTCACCGACCCCTACAGCTTCGGTCCGGTGCTCGGGCCGATGGACGATTATTTCGCCCGCCAGGGCTCGCACCTGCGCCTGTTCGACAAGATGGGCGCCCACCTCATCAAGCATGACGGCGCCCAGGGCATCCACTTCGCCGTCTGGGCCCCGAATGCGCAGCGCGTTTCCGTCGTCGGCGATTTCAACAATTGGGACGGCCGCCGCCACGTCATGCGCTTCCGCTCCGACAGCGGCATCTGGGAAATCTTTGCCCCTGACGTGCCGATCGGCGTTGCCTACAAATTCGAGATCCGCGGCCAGGACGGCGTGTTGCTGCCGCTGAAGGCCGATCCCTTCGCCCGCCGCAGCGAGCTCCGACCAAAAACCGCTTCGATCGCCGCCGCCGATTTGGAACAGGAGTGGGAAGACGAAGCCCATCTGAAGCACTGGCGCGAAACCGACAAACGCCGCCAGCCGATCTCGATCTACGAGGTGCATGCCGGCTCATGGCGGCGCCGCGACGATGGCACGATGCTGTCCTGGGACGAGCTCGCCTCCAGCCTCATCCCCTATTGCGCCGACATGGGCTTCACCCATATCGAATTCCTGCCGATCACCGAGTACCCCTATGACCCCTCCTGGGGTTATCAGACGACAGGCCTCTACGCGCCGACCGCCCGGTTCGGCGAGCCGGAAGGTTTCGCCCGTTTCGTCAACGGCTGCCACAAGGTCGGCATCGGCGTCATCCTCGACTGGGTGCCGGCGCATTTCCCGACCGACGAGCACGGCCTCGGCTGGTTCGACGGCACGGCGCTCTACGAGCACGAAGATCCGCGCAAGGGCTTCCACCCGGACTGGAGCACGGCGATCTACAATTTCGGCCGGACCGAAGTCGTTTCCTATCTCGTCAACAACGCGCTTTACTGGGCCGAGAAATTCCATCTCGACGGTCTGCGCGTCGACGCCGTCGCCTCGATGCTCTACCTCGATTACTCCCGCAAGCACGGCGAATGGATCCCGAACGAATATGGCGGCAACGAGAACCTCGAAGCGGTCCGCTTCCTGCAGGACCTCAACACCCGCATCTACGGCAATCATTCCAATGTTATGACCATCGCCGAGGAATCGACCTCCTGGCCGAAGGTCTCCCAGCCCGTGCATGAAGGCGGTCTCGGCTTCGGCTTCAAGTGGAACATGGGCTTCATGCATGACACGCTGAGCTATATGAGCCGCGATCCGATATACCGCGGACACCATCACAACGAACTCACCTTCGGCCTGCTCTACGCCTATTCGGAAAATTTCGTCCTGCCGCTCTCGCATGATGAGGTTGTCCATGGCAAGGGCTCGCTGATCGCCAAGATGCCGGGCGACGACTGGCAGAAATTCGCCAATCTGCGCGCCTACTACGCCTATATGTGGGGCTATCCCGGCAAGAAGCTGCTGTTCATGGGCCAGGAATTCGCCCAGTGGAGCGAGTGGAGCGAGGCGAAATCGCTCGACTGGAACCTGCTGCAATACCGCATGCATGAGGGCATGCGGCGCCTGGTGCGCGACCTCAACTTCACCTACCGCAGCAAGCCGGCGCTGCATGAGCGTGACTGCGAGGGCGAGGGATTTGAATGGCTGGTCGCCGACGACCACCAGAATTCCGTCTTTGCCTGGCTGCGCAAGGCGCCGGGCCAGAAACCGGTCGCCGTCATCACCAATTTCACCCCCGTCTATCGCGAGAACTATACGATCCGCCTGCCGTCCGCAGGCCGCTGGCGGGAAATCCTGAACACCGATGCCGACATCTACGGCGGCAGCGGCAAGGGCAATGGCGGGCGCGTGCAGGCCGTCGATGCCGGCGGCAACATCACCTGCTCGATCACCTTGCCGCCCTTGGCGACAATCATGCTTGAACC
Organism: Rhizobium sp. BK456; assembly: GCF_014194045.1. NCBI lineage: Bacteria > Pseudomonadati > Pseudomonadota > Alphaproteobacteria > Hyphomicrobiales > Rhizobiaceae > Rhizobium > Rhizobium sp. BK456. The sequence continues at coordinate 182,581 of NZ_JACIAO010000006.1, read as the reverse complement.
TGAAAATTAGTGACTGGTGGGAGGAGAAAATGGTAGAAAAGCGTGTTCAGCCACTTGCCCGCGATGCAATGGCTTATGTTCTGGCCGGCGGCAGGGGGAGCCGTCTCAAGGAACTGACCGACCGGCGTGCCAAGCCTGCCGTCTATTTCGGCGGCAAGGCCCGCATTATCGATTTCGCCCTGTCGAACGCCCTGAACTCAGGCATCCGACGCATCGGCGTTGCCACGCAATACAAGGCGCATTCGCTGATCCGCCATATGCAGCGCGGCTGGAATTTCTTCCGCCCAGAGCGTAACGAGAGCTTCGACATCCTGCCTGCCAGCCAGCGCGTCTCGGAAACGCAGTGGTATGAAGGCACCGCCGACGCCGTCTACCAGAACATCGACATCATCGAGGATTACGGTGTCGAATACATGGTCATTCTCGCCGGCGACCATGTCTACAAGATGGACTATGAGTGGATGCTGCAGCAGCATGTCGATTCCGGCGCCGACGTCACCATCGGCTGCCTGGAAGTGCCGCGCATGGAGGCGGTGGGCTTCGGCGTCATGCATGTCAACGACAAGGACGAGATCATCGCCTTCGTCGAGAAGCCGGCCGATCCGCCGCCCATTCCCGACAAGCCGGATTTCGCTCTCGCCTCGATGGGCATCTACGTCTTCCACACCAAGTTCCTGCTCGACGCGCTGCGCCGCGACGCTGCCGATCCGAACTCCAGCCGCGACTTCGGCAAGGACATCATCCCCTATATCGTCAAGAATGGTAAGGCGGTCGCCCACCGCTTCGCCAAATCCTGCGTCCGCTCCGATTTCGAGCACGAGCCCTACTGGCGCGACGTCGGCACGATCGATGCCTATTGGCAGGCCAATATCGACCTGACGGCGATCGTTCCCGAACTCGACATCTACGACAAGTCCTGGCCGATCTGGACCTATGCCGAGATCACCCCGCCGGCGAAATTCGTCCATGACGACGAGGATCGCCGCGGCTCGGCCACCTCCTCCGTTGTCTCCGGCGATTGCATCATCTCCGGCGCCAGCCTCAACAACAGCCTGCTCTTTACCGGCGTCAGGGCCAACTCCTTCTCCAAACTGGAAGGCGCGGTCATCCTGCCGAACGTCAAGATCGGCCGGCGGGCGCAGCTCAAGAATGTGGTGATCGACCATGGCGTCGTCATTCCGGAAGGCCTGGTCGTCGGAGAGGATCCCAAACTCGACGCCAAACGCTTCCGGCGGACGGAAAGCGGCATCTGCCTGATCACCCAACCGATGATCGACAAGCTGGATATCTGACTTATGAAAGTTCTTTCGGTTTCGTCCGAAGTCTTCCCTTTGATCAAGACAGGGGGCCTGGCCGATGTGTCAGGCGCCCTGCCGATTGCTCTTAAAGCCTTCGGGGTCGAGACCAAGACCCTTCTGCCTGGCTATCCCGCCGTCATGAAGGTCATTCGCGACCCGATCGTCAGGCTCGAATTCCCCGACCTGCTCGGCGAGCCGGCTGCTGTGCTTGAGGTCCAGCATGAGGGCCTCGATCTGCTCGTCCTCGATGCGCCGGCCTATTACGACAGGCCGGGCGGCCCCTATGTCGATCCGCTCGGCAAGGACTATCCCGATAATTGGCGGCGCTTCGCCGCGCTGTCGCTCGCCGCCTCCGAGATCGCTGCCGGACTCCTGCCCGGCTGGCGGCCGGATCTCGTCCACACCCACGACTGGCAGGCGGCGCTGACCTCGGTCTATATGCGCTACTATCCGACGCCGGAACTGCCGAGCGTGCTGACCATCCACAACATCGCTTTCCAAGGCCAGTTCGGTCCCGAGATCTTTCCCGGCCTGCGCCTGCCAGCCCATGCCTTCGCCACCGACAGCATCGAATATTACGGCACCATCGGCTACCTCAAGGGCGGCCTGCAGACCGCCCACGCGATCACCACGGTCAGCCCGACCTATGCCGACGAGATTCTGACGCCGGAATTCGGCATGGGCCTCGAGGGCGTCATCGCCAGCCACATCGACAATCTGCACGGCATCGTCAACGGCATCGATACGGATATCTGGAACCCGGCGACCGATCCCGTCGTCCACACCCATTATGGCCCGACGACGCTGAAGAACCGCGAGGAGAACCGCCGTTCGATCGCCGAATTCTTCCATCTCGACAATGACGACGCCCCGATTTTCTGCGTCATCAGCCGCCTGACCTGGCAGAAGGGCATGGATATCGTCGCCAATGTCGCCGACGAAATCGTCGCCATGGGCGGCAAGCTCGTCGTGCTCGGCTCCGGAGAAGCCGCACTTGAAGGCGCACTGCTTGCCTCTGCCAGCCGCCATCCCGGCCGCATCGGCGTCTCGATCGGCTATAACGAGCCGATGTCGCACCTGATGCAGGCCGGCTGCGATGCCATCATCATCCCGTCGCGTTTCGAACCCTGCGGCCTCACCCAGCTTTACGGCCTACGTTACGGCTGCGTGCCGATCGTCGCCCGCACGGGCGGGCTGAACGACACGGTGATCGACGCCAATCACGCCGCACTTGCGGCGAAAGTGGCAACCGGCATACAATTCTCACCCGTGACGGAAGCGGGCATGCTACAGGCAATCCGCCGTGCGATGCATTTTTACGCGGACCGAAAACTCTGGACCCAATTGCAAAAGCAAGGCATGAAATCGGATGTCTCCTGGGAGAAGAGCGCCGAACGCTACGCTGCCCTCTATTCAAGCCTCGTCTCGAAAGGCATGTGAACTAAAATGAACAAGTCCGTACCCACCACGCCCTATCTGGACCAGAAACCCGGCACGTCGGGTCTGCGCAAGAAGGTTCCGGTCTTCCAGCAGCCGAATTATGCCGAGAACTTCATCCAGTCGATCTTCGATTCGCTGGAAGGTTATCAGGGCAAGTGCCTCGTCATCGGCGGCGACGGACGCTACTACAATCGCGAAGTCATTCAGAAGGCCATCAAGATGGCCGCCGCCAACGGCTTCGGCAAGGTCATGGTCGGCAAGGGCGGCATCCTGTCGACGCCAGCCGCTTCCCACATCATCCGCAAGTACAAGGCTTTCGGCGGCATCATTCTCTCAGCCAGCCACAATCCCGGCGGCCCGACCGAAGACTTCGGCATCAAATACAACATCAACAATGGCGGCCCGGCGCCGGAAAAGATCACCGACGCGATGTATGCGCGCTCGAAGACGATCGACAGCTACAAGATCGCCGATTTCGCCGACGTCAATCTCGACCGCATCGGCAAGGACGAGCTGCCGGGCGGCATGATCCTCTCGGTCATCGACCCGGTCGAGGACTATGCCGCGCTGATGGAAGAGCTGTTCGATTTCGGCGCCATCCGCAATCTGATCAGCCTCGGCTTCCGCATTGCCTTCGACGGGATGAGCGCCGTCACTGGCCCCTATGCCAAGGAAATTTTCGAAAATCGCCTCGGCGCTCCCCTGGGTTCGGTGCGCAATTTCATGCCGCTGCCGGATTTCGGCGGTCATCACCCGGACCCGAACCCGGTTCACTGCAAGGAACTCTTCGATGAGATGATGGGCGATGACGCGCCCGATTTCGGCGCTGCTTCCGACGGCGACGGCGACCGCAACCTGATCATCGGCCGCGGCATTTTCGTCACCCCTTCCGACAGCCTGGCGATCCTTGCCGCCAACGCCAATCTCGCTCCCGGTTATTCCGGCGGCCTGGCCGGCATCGCCCGCTCGATGCCGACATCGGGCGCCGCCGACCGCGTCGCCGAAAAGCGCGGCATCGGCATGTACGAAACGCCGACCGGCTGGAAATTCTTCGGCAATCTGCTCGACGCCGGCATGGCGACGATCTGCGGTGAGGAAAGCTCCGGCACCGGCTCTAGTCACGTCCGCGAAAAGGACGGCCTGTGGGCCGTGCTGCTCTGGCTGAACATCCTTGCCGTCCGTGGCGAGAGCGTCGCCGATATCGTCACCCAGCACTGGCAGACCTATGGCCGTAACTATTATTCGCGCCATGACTACGAAGGTCTCGACACCGATGCGGCGAACGGCCTGGTGGACAACCTCCGCAGCCAGCTATCCACTCTGCCCGGCAAGAGCTTCGGAAGCCTGAAGGTCGAAAAGGCCGACGACTTCGCCTATCACGATCCGATCGACAAATCGGTGAGCGAGCATCAGGGTGTGCGCGTGCTCTTTGCCGGCGGCTCCCGCGTCGTCTTCCGCCTGTCCGGCACCGGCACGTCTGGCGCAACCTTGCGTGTTTATGTCGAGCGCTACGAGCCGGATTCGACTCGCCACAACATCGAAACGCAGGAAGCGCTCGCCGATCTGATCGCGGCCGCCGAAAGCATTGCCAGCATTCGTGAACGCACGGGACGCGATGCGCCAACCGTGATCACCTGATCCGGGGGGAACATGCGGGGAGAGAGTTCGGCGCAAAGCGGCGCGATCGTCTTCGAAACCGGTGTCGAATTTGCCGTGTGGTCGCATCACGCCGCACAGATCGAACTCTGCCTTTTCGAGGATGACGGCAACAGGGAATTCGCGCGCCTGCCCATGGCGCGCGACAGCAATCACTTCCACCGTCTGTTTGTCGACGGTCTGAAGGCGGGCGCCCGCTACGGTTATCGCGCCGACGGCATCTACGCTCCCGACAGCGGCCTCTGGTACGATCCCTCCAAACTGCTGATCGATCCCTACGCCAAGGAGATCGATAGGCCGTTCCGCTACGATCCCCGCCTCGGCATCTATGGCGAGGACAGCCAGGATCTGATGCCGAAGGCGATTGTCACCACCGATACGCGCGCCGAAATCGGCAAGCCGCTCTTCAAACCGGGCGGCTTCATCTACGAGGTCGCTGTCCGTCCCTTCACAATCCTCCATCCCGACGTGCCGGACGTTCAGCGCGGCACGATCGCCGCCCTTGCCCATCCCTCCGTTATCGCGCATCTGAAGCGCATCGGTGTCGACGCCGTCGAACTGATGCCGATCACCGCCTGGATCGACGAACGCCACCTGCCGCCACTCGGCCTCACCAACGGCTGGGGCTACAATCCGGTCGCCTTCATGGCCCTCGATCCGCGGCTGGCGCCGGGCGGCATGACGGAACTGCGCCAGACGGTCGCGGCCCTCCATGCCGAGGGCATCGCCGTCATCCTCGATCTCGTCTTCAACCATACCGGCGAGAGCGACCGTTACGGCACGACTCTATCGCTGCGCGGCCTCGACAACCTGCATTATTATCGCCACGCCCGGAATATGCCGGGCGAACTCGTCAACGACACCGGCACCGGCAACACGCTCGCCTGCGATCATCCCGAGGTGCGGCGTCTCGTCATCGACAGCCTGCGCCATTTCGTGCTCAATTCAGGCGTCGACGGTTTCCGCTTCGATCTCGCCCCGGTGCTCGGCCGCACCGCGACAGGCTTCGAGCGCGATGGCGGAACGCTAGCCGCGATCCTCGCCGACAATGTGCTCGCCGACCGGATCATGATTGCCGAACCCTGGGATATCGGCCCGGGTGGTTATCAGCTCGGCAATTTCCCGCCGCCTTTCCTCGAATGGAACGACCGGCTTCGTGACGATCTGCGCTGCTACTGGCGCGGCGACGATTGGAAGACCGGGGCGCTCGCCACCGCACTCGCCGGCTCATCCGACATCTTCTCCCGCAACGACGGCAAAGAGACGCGCAGCGTCAATTTCCTCGCCGCCCATGACGGCTTCACGCTGACCGATCTCGTCTCCTATGCGGGAAAGCACAACGACGCCAATGGCGAGCACAATCGTGACGGCCATAATGAGAACCACTCCTGGAACAACGGCGTCGAGGGGGAGACCGTCTATCCGACGATCCGCAAGCGTCGCCGTGAGGATGTGATGGCGTTGATATCGACACTCTTTGCCACCCGCGGCAGCATCATGCTGACGGCGGGCGACGAGGGCGGCCGTAGCCAGCATGGCAACAACAACGCCTATTGCCAGGACAATGAGATCACCTGGCTGGACTGGAAGGCGCTGAACGAGGATCTCATCGCCCATACCGCCTTCGTCGCCGAGCTGCGCCGCCGCTTCACGATCTTTTCCGAAACCGGCTTCCTGGCAGGCAACGGCGATGTCGAATGGATTTCGCTCTCCGGCGAGCCGATGACCGTTTCCGAATGGGAGACACCGTCGCTTTCCACCCTCGGCATGCTGCTTTCCACCGGTGACCGCTCGGCGTGCGGCAGGCAGACCCGCCTTGCCGTGCTCTTTAACCGTTCGGGCGACCGCCAATTTTTCACGCTCCCGTCCGGAACCGAACCGGGCTGGCGTCAATTGACACCGGAAGGAGCCAAGAAAACCGGCGCCCGCGTCACCGTCGAGCCACGCTCCGTCGCCTTTTTCGTAGAAAAGTGACCGCCTCCCCTCGCTTGCGCAAATCCTTGTCGCAATCGTCATAAATGCACGATAAGGCTTTGGCCGGCGGCCCATTTCACGAGGAATTCATGGTCACGGAAATTTCACTCTCCGACGTGCGGGGACTGATCGGCATGGAAACAGGCCTTTCGGACTGGATCACCGTCGACCAGACGATGATCGACGCCTTTGCAGGGGCGACCGACGACCATCAGTTCATTCATGTCGATCCCCAGCGCGCGGCCGAAAGCCCCTTCGGCGGCACCATCGCCCATGGCTTCCTGACACTGTCTCTGCTGTCGACGATGAACTACAACTGCCTGCCAAAAGTGCGCGAGCAGACCATGGGCATCAATTACGGTTTCGATCGCGTCCGCTTCATGACGCCGGTGAAGAGCGGCGCCCGCGTCCGCGGCCGCTTCCTGCTCTCGGACGCCCGCTTCCGCGGCGGCGGCATGCTGATGACCACCTATGATGTCTCGATCGAGATCGAAAACGAGAAGAAGCCGGCCCTCACGGCAAAATGGATCACCATCATCCAATTCGACCCGAAGGACCGTCCCGAGGACGTTTGAGCAAAACGCCGCTTGCTACGCGGCCGACTTGCAGACGGCTTCGAGTGCGTGTCCGTCCGGATCCATCACGAACGCCGCATAATAATGTTCGCCGTAGTGTGGGCGTAAGCCTGGACCACCATTGTCACCGCCGCCATGGGCGATCGCCGCGGCATGAAACCGATCGACCGCCTGGCGGCTCGGAGCGGCGAACGCCAGATGAAAACCCGGGCCGGCCGGGCGCTGGCCCTCCGGTCTATGTTTGATCGCCAGCTTGTCGCCGCCACCGGGAAGACCGTAGCCGACGGCTTGTCCCGTCTGCCCCGGCCGGATGTCATCCCAGACCCTGACATAACCGAGCGCGGTTAGGGCGGCATCGTAAAACGCCGCCGATCGTTCGATATCGGAAACACCGAGGGAGGCATGGTGCAGCATTCACCTATTCCTCGAATGAGACTTACGCAGCCGGATTGCTCCGGCTTCAATGGCCGGCATCATGAGCCGCCTCGTCGAGCAGCCCGAAGACGTAATCGGAAAACGACCGCCAGCACTCCACCCGGAACGTGTCTTTATCGGTGCGCAGAAGCACGATTTCCGCCTTGCCGAGGATCGTGCGCGACGCGGCTCCAACCGGAAACGAAGACAAGGACAGATCCTGCGGGCACCCGGCGGCAAGCGTCTTTTCCGCACCCGGTCCCGAGACGATGATCGCCAGATTGCGGTGAGAAACGTCGGTCGCCGAATGCACGGCGCCCACGCCCGAAAGCACCGTCATCAGATCGGCGCCGTCCTCATCGATGACAAGCCATTCGTCCGGCCCGATCCAGAGCACCGACCGGGCGCCGGCCCGGCCCGATGTTTTCGGGGCGGTCGGCACGGACAGACCGAGCGCGGAGGAAAGTGCTGCAAGCGATTCCGCCGGGGCGCGTAGCGCCACACGGCTCGCTGCCGGCGCCGTCGTCAGCCGTACTGTTGCGGAGCCGCCGAGACGGCCGGCAAGCGCCGGTTTGCGAATTGCGACATCAGCCATGGATGCGGCCTCCTTCCTTGTCAAAGAATACCAGATCCGTCACCTCGACGGCGATCGTCCGGTCCGCCATCGGCACGTAGAGCGTTTCGCCCATCCTCGCCCGACCGCCGGCGACAAGCGCGAAAGCGATCGACCGGCCGCAGTTTTCCGACCAGTAGGACGAGGTGACGTGTCCGAGCATTGTCATCGGCTTGGGCTCGTTCGGGTTGGCGACGACCTGCGCGCCTTCCTCGAGCACCAGCTTCGGATCCTTGGTGACAAGGCCGACGAGCTGCTTGCGCCCTTCCTTGACGAGATCCGGCCGCTGCAGGCCGCGAATGCCGACAAAGTCCTTCTTCTTCTTCGAAACGGCCCAGGCAACGCCCGCGTCATCCGGGGTAACCGTGCCGTCAGTATCCTGGCCGACGATGATGTAGCCCTTCTCGGCGCGCAGAACGTGCATCGTCTCTGTGCCGTAGACGCAGGCGCCAAGCGGCTCGGCATTGGCCCAGACGGCTTCGAGCACCGACTGGCCATAATCGGCGGGCACGTTGATTTCGAAACCGATTTCGCCGGTGAAGGAGACGCGGAACAGCCGCGCCGGCACGCCGCAGACCGTGCACTCGGCAACGCTCATATGCGGGAAGGCCTCGTTCGAGAGGTCGAGCCCTTCGACGAGGGGCGCGACGATCTCGCGCGCCTTCGGGCCCTGCACGGCAATCACCGCCCATTGCTCGGTCACCGAGGTCAGCCACACCTTCAGATCCGGGAATTCCGTCTGCAGATAATCTTCCATGTGGTGAAGAACGCGCGGCGCGCCGCCGGTCGTCGTCGTCACATGGAAACGGTCCTCGGCCAGGCGCCCGACGACGCCGTCGTCATAAACGAAGCCGTCTTCGCGGGTCATGATGCCGTAGCGGGCCTTGCCCGGCTTCAGCGTGTCCCAGGCATTGGTATAGATGAGGTTGAGGAACTTCGCCGCATCCGGCCCCACCACCTCGATCTTGCCGAGCGTCGAAGCGTCGAAAATACCGGCCGACTCTCGGGCTGTGCGGCATTCGCGGGCGACCGCCTGGTGCATGCTCTCACCCGCCCGCGGATAGAACCAGGCACGCTTCCAGTTACCGACATCCTCGAAGACGGCGCCATGCGCTTCTTCCCAGTTGTGCAGCGGCGTCTTGCGCGTCGGGTCGAACAGCTCTCCGCGCGAATGGCCGATCAGCGTGCCGTAGGTAACCGGTGTATAGGGCGCGCGGAAGGTGGTGAGACCGACCTGCGGGATTTCCTTGCCAAGCATTTCGGCGGCGATCGCCAGGCCGTGCATGTTGGAAAGCTTGCCCTGGTCCGAGGCCATGCCGTTGGTCGTGAAGCGCTTGATGTGCTCGATCGAATGCATGCCCTCGCGCACGGCAAGACGGATATCCTTGGCGCAGACGTCGTGCTGGAAATCGATGAAGGCCTTGGCGTTGGTCTTCGGGCCGGCGCCTTCGGCAGCACCGATCATGCCGCCCGTCCAGTCATAGGCCTGCTCGGCCGAAATGGCGATCTTCTCGCCGCTGCTTCTGCCGGTGGCCTGCGCCATCAGCTCGCCCGCGGCAAGCGATTCTTCGATCGTCCGCTGCAGATCGTCGGTGCCGTTGCAGGCGCCGACCGAAAGGCAGTCCTGTGCATAGGAGCCAGGCAGGAAACGCTGACTTTCGGCATCGAAGGCCACTTTGCCGCGTGACTGCGAGAACAGATGCACCGATGGCGTCCAGCCGGCCGAAACCAGCAAAGCATCGACTGCGATCTTGCGCGGCGAACCGCCGCCGTTGCGCGCCACCGTCATCGACGAGATGCGCAGCCGCCCCGCCGTGTTGATCACCGACTGCCCGGTCAGGACGTCGATGCCGAGCGCACGTGCCTCCTCCAGCACCGCCGCTCCCGGCGCCTGCCTGCAATCGACGATGGCAGCGACCGAAACACCTGATCGTTTCAGATCGAAAGCCGCCTCATAGGCCGAGTCATGCGCCGTATAGATGCCGACCTTGGTTCCGACGGCGACGCCGTAGTGATTGAGATACATCCGCGCCGCCGAAGCCAGCATGATGCCCGGCCGGTCGTTGTTCGGAAATACCATATGCCGCTCGATCGCGCCGTTGGCGAGGATTACTCGCTTGGCCCGCACCTGCCAGAGCCGCTCGCGCGGCAGATCTTGAGAAGGCTTGGCGATATGATCGGTCACGCGCTCGGCGAGACCGACGAAATTGTGGTTGTAGTAGCCGAAGGCGGTCGTGCGGACCAGCACTTCGACGTTGTCCATCGCCTTCAGCCGCGCCACGGCCTTCTGCGCCCAAGCATAACCCTCCTGGCCGTCGATCGTCACGCCGGCATCGTAGCGCAATGCGCCGCCGACTTCCGCCTGCTCATCGCAGAGGATCACCTTGGCACCGGTCCCGGCCGCGGCCAGGGCCGCCGAAAGTCCGGCAACGCCGGCGCCGACCACCAGCACGTCGCAATGGGCATAACGGCTGGCATAATGATCCGGATCTTCTTCCGTCGGCGCGACACCGAGGCCGGCGGCGCGACGGATGAGCGGTTCGTAGACGCTTTTCCAGGCGGCACGCGGCCACATGAAGGTCTTGTAGTAGAAGCCGGCGGCGAAGAACGGCGACATCAGATTGTTGACCGCGCCGACATCGAAGGCAAGCGACGGCCAGCGATTCTGCGAGTTGACGATCATGCCGTCGAAGACTTCCTGCACGGTGGCGCGCACGTTCGGCTGCTTGCGCGCCTTGTCGCGGGCGACGTCGATCAGCGCGTTCGGCTCTTCGGCGCCGGCCGACAGAATACCGCGAGCCCGGTGGTATTTGAACGAACGTCCCAAAAGATGCACACCGTGGGCGATCAGCGCCGAGGCGACGGTATCGCCTTCCAGCGCGGTATAGGTCTCGCCGTCGAAGCTGAAGCGCGCGGTTTTGGCCGGCGTCAGGCGCCCCTTGCCGACGATACGGTTCACGCCGCTCATTGCGCCTCTCCTTCCACGGCTTCATATGTCTCGACAGGCGCGTGCTTCTCGGCCGCCGCGCCAATCTCAGGCTTCGGCTCACCCGCCTTGTAGGTCACGATGAACTTGTCGCTTACCGTATCGCGCGCCGCGTTGAAGAAGCGCCCGCACCCATGGATGTGCCGCCAGCGTTCGAAGATCAGGCCTTTCGGATTGTCGCGCAGAAAGAAATAGGCCTCGAATTCCTCGTCCGAAACCGAGGCGATATCGGCAGGCCGCACGATATGCGCGTCACCGGCGCCGCGGAATTCAAGCTCCGAGCGCTCTTCCTGACAGTAGGGGCAATGGATCAGCAGCATGTGTGATTTCCTTCTCCTCCCCTTCTCCCCAATGGGGAGAAGGCGCCTGAAAGGCGGATGAGGGGGTGAGCGACGAAAGGTGCGAACATCCAAATAGCATTCATCATCAGTGCGCCACCGCCGCCGCCGCCGCCTCGTCGATCAGCCGGCCGCTGCGGAAACGCTCCAGCGTCAGCCCGGCATTGAACTTGTGCGGCTCGTCGCGGGCAATCAGATGCGCGAAGAGATTGGCCGAGCCCGGCGTCGCCTTGAAGCCGCCGGTGCCCCAGCCGCAATTGACGTAGAGCCCGGGAACCGGCGTCTTCGACTGGATCGCCGAACGATCCGGCGTATTGTCGACGATGCCGCCCCATTGCCGCATCATCTTGACGCGCCGGAACATCGGGAAGAGCTCGCAGATGGCATCGAGCGTGTGCGTGATGATCTGCAGCCCGCCGGTCTGGGAGTATGAGTTGTACTGGTCGGTGCCGGCGCCGATGACGAGCTCTCCCTTGTCGGACTGGGAGATATAGGCATGCACCGTGTTCGACATGACGACGCACGGAAAGATCGGCTTCAGCGGCTCGGAGACCAGCGCCTGCAGCGGGCTCGATTGCAGCGGCACACGCACATCGGCCATCTTCATGATGGTCGACGTGTGGCCGGCGGCCGACACGGCGACCTTTTTGGCGCCGATGAAGCCGCGCGAGGTCTCGACCCCGGTCACGCGTCCATCGGGGCCGCGGCGGATGCCGGTCACTTCGCAATTCTGGATGATGTGCACCCCGCGGTCCGAGGCGGCGCGGGCATAGCCCCAGGCAACCGCGTCGTGCCGCGCCGTGCCGCCGCGCCGCTGCAGCGCCGCGCCGTTGATCGGGTAGCGGGCGCTCGCCGAAATGTCGAGCGGCGGGCAATAAGCCTTGGCCTGCTCCGGCGTCAGCCATTCATTGTCGATGCCGTAGAGCCGGTTGGCATGGATATGCCGCTTGAACGACTGCTGGTCGTGAATATTGTGCGAGAGCATCATCACGCCGCGCGGCGAATACATCACATTGTAGTTGAGCTCCTGAGAAAGCCCTTCCCAGAGCTTCATCGAATGCTCGTAGATGTGCATGCTCTCTTCATAGAGATAGTTCGAGCGGATGATGGTGGTGTTGCGCCCGGTATTGCCGCCGCCAAGCCAGCCTTTTTCGATCACCGCCACATTGGTAATGCCGTGCTCCTTGGCGAGGTAATAGGCTGCACCCAGCCCATGACCACCGGCGCCGATGATGACGACGTCGTATTCGGCGCGCGGCTCAGGCGAAGTCCACTGCTTCTCCCAGCCCTTATGGCCCCGAAGGGCCTCCCTCGCCACGGCAAAAACCGAATATTTCCGCATCCGCCTTGTTCTCCTATGGGAAAGGGCTGTTCTCCGCGCCCATACAAATCGCAAATCCAAATGCGGCACAACGGTTCTTTTGCGACAGTCGAGCGCTTTGCTTTTGACACTCAGCGACATGATGCCGAAAACTGCGCAGTATTCGCGCGACATCGTCCGCTGCTTCCGAGGCCGTTCGGCAGGACGAGGCAAAATCGGCCTTTCCCAGGGGCCGCCGCCCGGTCGTAGCCCAAGTGGGCGAGAAGACAAGCAGTTACTAAAATGTTAATTCTCCCCGTGTTTCCGGGGTCCGTGTATCATGTGGGGTCGGCGTTCATTACTCCAAGCACTTTGCATTGTGGTTGCCGTCGCGCAGCCGGCTCTCGCCGCCGAGCCAGTCGGCCAAGCTGTCGTCATCAAGACGGAGGTGACGGGACAGAGCGGCCCAATCGAAGTCGACAGCAGCGTCCATCGCAACGAACGCATCAAGACATCCCCATCGGGGCTTGGCCAATTCCTGTTTCGTGACGGCACGAAACTCGCGGTGGGCTGGGGCTCGTCGGTCGTGATCGACAAATATGTCTTCGATGATTCCCAATCGGTGAAGAAGCTGACCATCAGAGCGGCAAAGGGGACGTTCCGCTGGGTAAGCGGCAACTCCAATTCCTCCGCCTACCAGATCCTGACGCCCGCCGGCACGATCGGCGTGCGCGGCACCGCTTTCGATTTCTATGTCGGCCCCGATGGCACGACCGCCGTCGTCTTGCTGAATGGCGCGGCCCGGTTTTGCGGCCCGGGCGGCTGCCGGCAATTGCAGCAGCGCTGCGATTGCGTGGTCGCCAAGCCGAATGGCAATATGTCGGCGGCGCGCCGGGTCGATCCCAGCATTCTCGATACGCTCGGAAATCCCCGCGCGCTGCCCTTTCTCTCCGGCAATCAGCGGCTTTCAGGCGGCATTGGCATGATCGGCGGCTGCAATATGGCGTCGGCCGCGCCGGAAAGAAAAGATAGAAAACCGCCTCCGCCGGCGATTACACCTGTTCCGCAAAGGCAGGATCCGCCTCAGAGGCGGGCCGAGCCGAAGAAGGAGCGGCCGAACAAGCCGGACATGCCGCATCACGACAAACCGCATCATGACAGGCCCCATCACGACAGGCCAGATCACGACAGGCCGCATCATGATAAGCCGGATCGTCCCGACAAGCATGACGGGCATGATGATCACGACCGGACCGGCCACCACGACCAGCATCACGGAAATGACCGGGATCATCAAGAACACGATCGCGACCACGATGGCGATCGTGATCACGACAAGGATCGGCACCACAACAGGCGCGACGGTTTCAATCACAACCGCTGACCCGTTCAGTCGGCCGCGCTCTTCTCGAATCGATCATTCGCCTCGCGAAAATGATCGGTCCTGCCGGATACCCGCTGATAGAATTCCGCCAGGCCGTCGATCACTCCCGCCGCCCTGAGCTTTGCCGTGCCGATGAGCTTGCGGGTGTTCTTCGAATGCGCAAACAGGGCCTGCATCAGCTGCTGGTGAGTAACGACAAGGGCTGAAAATTCGGCCGATGCGGCAACCCGTTCGTCGCCGACGACGGCAAGGATCTGCGTTCGGCTGCTCTTTCCTTTGAGCGGAATGGCGCCGGCCTCGAGCAGCGCCATGCCCCGCACCGACCTTGCCGTACTATCGGATATCAGAATATCGAAACCGACTTCCTTGCAGCATGATTCCAGGCGCGCCGCGACATTGACGGCATCGCCGACCGCCGAATAGTTGAAGCGCGTCTTGGCGCCCATATTGCCGACGCAGGCAAGGCCGGTATGGATGCCGATGCCGATCCCGACCTGCTGTCCGGGTCCGAAGCCGAAAGCGTCGCCGGCGTTCAATTCGGCGAGCGTCTCGCGCATGGCAAGTGCTGCGCGAACCGCCTTGGTTTCATGATCGGCCACATCGACGGGCGCATTCCAGAACGCCATGATCGAATCGCCGATGAACTTGTCGAGCGTGCCTTCATTGGCCACCACGTGGCGGCTCAGCGCATCGAGCAGCGTGTTCAGGAAGGCCACGACATCCGTCGGCGCCAGCCGCTCGCTGATCTCGGTGAAGTTTCGGACATCGACGAACATGACCGTCAGTTCGCGGTCGTCACCGCCGAGGCGTAAAGGATCACGGGTATGCTCGATACGATGGAGCAGCGATGGCGAAAGATAATGCCCGAAGGCGCGCCGCACTGCCCGCCGCTCCCGGTCGATCACCAGGATTTTGAACGAGGTTGCGGCAAAATGGATGATCGATCCGCTGACGATCGGCGCCAGCGGGTCGAAAAGAAGCCCGGCATACAGAAACGACGACCAGGAGGCTACGAGCGCCATCGCCGTGATCAGCAGACCGCAGATCAGCGCGACGGCGGGACTGACGAAGGTCGTCACGACGACGAGCAGGCTTCCGAGCACGGCAATCGTCAGGATTTCCAGCCCGTCCGCCCAGTCAGGCCGCGACAGGAAATGGCCGGACAGGATCTGCTCGACGGCCTGGGCATGCAGTGACACGCCGGGAACGTTCTCGCCGAGCGCCGTGACGCGGATGTCCTGCAGGCCGGCGGCCGATGTGCCGACGAAGACGATGCTGCCGTTAATGGCAGCCGCAACCTCGGGAGAGGCCCCTTCGGCCGCAAGCACCTGCCGGGCGGATATGTACCGCTCGGCCCGATCGGGGCTGACATAGAGCCAGAGTTCGCCCGCCGCCGTCAGCGGCACGACGAAATCGCCGATCTTCGCCGATGTCATGATGCCGGCGCGATCTGGCGCGCCCGACAGCACATAGGTCGACGCCCCCTGCGCAACGCGCAGCGCCTCGATGGCGAGATTTGGATAGAGCTGCTCTCCGTCGGTCAAAAACAGCGGAACCGCCCGCACCACCGGCGAAGGATTGCCAGGGTTAAGGCTGATATGGCCGAGCCCCGCCGCATTCGCCTCCAATTGCGGCCTGAGCGGTGTTGAGGCGCCGAGATAGGGCGGCGCGGAAACGGGGCTTTCGCCTGTGAAGGCAAAACCCGCCTTCACAGGCGGCCGGTAATTGCCCACGTTGGAAAGGCCGAAGCCGAGCACGACGGGCTTCTCGGCAATCGCGCGGGCGAATATCTCATCATTGTCAGGCAGTTTCTCGGCCAGCGAAGGATCGACGCCTTCGACCTCGGCGACAACGTTGCGCGGCGACAGCCGGTCCGGCTCGGCAAAAAGAATATCGAAGGCGATGGCCGAAGCGCCCATCGCGGAAAGCCGGTCCACCAGCAGCGCCATCCGGTCCCGCGGCCAGGGCCATTGGCCGAATTCGCGTAAGGATGTCTCGTCTATGTCGACCACGCGAACCGGCATCGGCTCGAAGGTCCTCGGAACGAGCCGCTGATATTCATCGAAGGTCACGCCGCGGATCAGCTTGAAAATCCCGGGATCGTCGGCCCGCAGGATCGTGAGCAGAGCCACGATCGCGAGGCCGATAACGACACCGATTTGCTGGACGCGCGTCATGATCTCACCGGTGTCCCTCCACGGCCCGCAGAAACGGCCTGCACCTGCCGCAGGCTACGCCGCTTTCGGTCCAAACGCCATTCGCACATGCCGTCCGGATCCTCTCTTTCGATGGGCCGCGCTACACATCCAGATTGGGCCGGCTTTTGGCTATATGGCAGGGCTTCGATCTTGCCGGGCAGCCGGCGAAATGTTCTTGTAGCGATCGAAAGTCGAATGCCTTCCAGAGAAGAACGAGGGGTCGCCGTGATTTCCGAAACCGCCGCGCGTCGGAGCGGCTACTGGCTGATTGTCGTCGTGCTGGCAATGCTCGCAGGACTGCCGCTGGCCGTCTGGCTCGATATCAGCGATCTCTCGGGAAATACCCTGCGGCGTCAAGCACGCGACATGAGCTCGCTGATCTCGAGCATCCGTTCCTATTATTCCGCCAATGTCGTCGGGCGCGTCCTGGCCGCGCATGCCAGCGGCCTGACCGAAGGCACGGTCGTCTCCCACAACTACGCGAATATTCCTGGCGCCATCCCGCTGCCGGCGACGCTTTCCCTGGAGCTCGGCGATGTCATCAAGGAGCAGCAGGCCAACATCACCTACCGCTTCGTTTCCGATCTGCCGTTCAAGAGTCGCGCATCCCACGAGCTCGACGATTTCGAAAAGAATGCGCTGGCCGCACTGCGCGCCAATCCGCAGCAGACGCTGAACGATCTCACTCGTGTCGGATTGACCGATACCTTGCGCTTCATCACCCCCGTCGTCATGGGCCAGGCTTGTGTTGCCTGCCACAATACCCATCCCGAAAGCCCGAAGACCGATTGGAAAGTGGGCGATGTGCGCGGCATTCAGGAAGTCATCATCCGGCAGCCCTATGCGAGCAACATCTTCGCCTTCAAATACCTGCTCTGCTATTTTTTGTTCGTTGCCATCATCGGCATCAGCTTCATTCTCCTCCAGCGGCAGCAGGCGCGCGCGATCCATAGCGCCAACCGGGATCTGGAAACGGCAAACGAGTTTCTGGCCAGCGTTTCCCTGAAGATTTCGCGCTATCTCTCGCCGCAGATCTACAAAAGCATCTTCAGCGGGCAGAAGGATGTTGTCGTCCATACCGAGCGCAAACGCCTGACGATCTTCTTCTCCGACATCAAGGATTTCACCGCCACCACCGAGCGCCTGCAGCCGGAAGCGCTGACGGCGATGCTCAACGAATATCTGACTGAGATGTCGAACATTGCCCTGGAACATGGCGGCACGGTGGACAAGTTCATCGGTGACGCCATGCTGGTGTTTTTCGGCGACCCGGAAACCAGAGGTCCGGAGGAAGACGCCAAAGCCTGTCTGCGCATGGCCGTCGACATGCAGCGCCGTCTCGGCGAACTCAAGGACAGATGGCGCAGAAACGGCACCGAAGAGCCTTTCGTCGTCCGCATGGGGATCAATAGCGGTTATTGCAACGTCGGCAATTTCGGCAGCAGCGACCGCATGGACTATACGATCATCGGGGCGGAGGCCAATCTTGCAGCCCGGCTGCAATCGATCGCCCAGGGAGGAGAAATCGTCATCAGCTACGAAACCTATGCGCTGGTGAACGAGATCGTCGACGCCCACCCACTGCCACCAATCACCATGAAGGGCATCCAGCGCGAGATCGTGCCCTATGCGGTGGATGGCCTGACCCTCGGAGCGGACCACAAGAGCCGCGTGCTCAGCGAACACCTCGCCGGCCTCGACCTGCATCTGGATATGAGCAGGCTGGAGCCGGCCGACCGCCTCCGGGTCAGGACGGCTCTCAAGGAGGCGATCGCCGCGCTTGATGAAACCGCGCCCGGGGCAGCCGGATCGTGACCGGACAGGGGCAAGCGTGATTTTTCCACCTGCTTTCCATATGCATCTGGACTTCCTATACCCGATCTGATATCCCGCATCACCAATCGCAAGGCTGCGGCCGCGCGAACGTTATATTTTTGCCCCTGGCGCTGCGCCGCCGCCGGCATCAACCAACCAAAGGAACGTGATTCTCGTGCAGGTACTTGTCCGCGATAACAATGTCGATCAGGCTCTCCGCGCTCTCAAGAAGAAGATGCAGCGCGAAGGCATTTTCCGCGAAATGAAGATGCGCGACTACTACGAGAAGCCGTCGCAGAAGCGTGCTCGCGAAAAGGCCGAAGCTGTTCGTCGCGTTCGCAAGCTGGCCCGTAAGCGCGCCCAGCGCGAAGGTCTGGTCGCACGCTGAGCGTTGCCGTCGTTTTTTCGACGTTTTCAGATGCATTGTGGCGGGGGCGATGGGTTCGCCACCGCCTTTTTTAGTTTGCCGCTGAAGATCGCATATCCCAGTATCGGGTATGCCGCATGGGGAAAGCGAGCCCGAATGGCTGTCAACACCTTCAATCCGTCCCGCGCCTGGCGCCTGCAGAAAACCGCATTCCTGCCCGCTTTGGCGCTGGCGGCAATGTTCGGCCTTGCCGGCTGTGAGACGACAAACACAACTGATGCCGTGATCCGCATCGACAAGGCGCAGGGTTCGGAAGAGAATATCGCCTCTCTGACGGCGGTCATCAACGCCAATCCCAAGGATCCGGAAGGCTACAACGTCCGCGGTTCCGCCTATGGCCGCGGCGGCCAGTTCCGCCAGGCGCTGAACGATTTCAACACCGCATTGCAAATCAATCCGCGGT
Source organism: Rhizobium sp. BK456 (assembly GCF_014194045.1). Lineage (NCBI taxonomy): Bacteria > Pseudomonadati > Pseudomonadota > Alphaproteobacteria > Hyphomicrobiales > Rhizobiaceae > Rhizobium > Rhizobium sp. BK456. Next base: position 163,760 of record NZ_JACIAO010000006.1, on the reverse strand, counting down.
TTTTCCAGGCCTATGCCAACCGCGCCCTAGTCTATCGCAACATGGGCCAGCAGGCCCAGGCGATCAGTGATTACAATGCCGCGCTGCAGATCAATCCGAGCTACGACGTCGCCTATATCGGCCGCGGCAACGTCTATCGCATGGCCGGCCAGGACGACCAGGCCTTCAACGATTTCGACAAGGCGATCCAGCTTGGCACCACCGATGGCCGCGCCTATCACAATCGTGGCCTGATCTATCAGAAGCGCAATCAGCAGGATAAGGCGATCGACGATTTCTCGAAGGCGATCTCGCTCGCGCCGAATTCGCCCGAGCCCTATAACGGCCGCGGCATTTCCTATATCGCGCTGAACGACAACGATAACGCCTTTGCCGACTTCAACCATGCGATCGAACTTAACGGCAACATTGCCGAATCTTGGGCCAACCAGGCGCTGGTTTACGAGCGGCGCGGCGACAAGGCGAAGGCCGCCCGGTCCTATCGCCACGCCGTTGGCCTCGATCCCAAATATCAGCCGGCTCGCGACGGCCTTGCTCGCGTCGGCGCCTCAGCCGGCTAAGGATATCAGTTGGGCGGCCGAAATATCGGCCGCCGCACGGTATGTCGTCCTCGATGACATATCATAGTATGTTGCAACCTGCTCTTGCTCCCCCTAACATGGCGCTGCTTCGATAGCTTGCTATCAGGTGTTCGAAACAGTTTGAGGGCGGCTTGCGAGAGATGCGGATCTTTGCTTTCCTGACCGCTCGCAAAAACCCTTGCCGGCCAGCGCATGGGACGTGGCGAAACAGATGAAGATCGTCGCGTTGTTCTTTCCCAAGGCCTCCATAGGCACCTATCTCGTCGCCATGGCGGTGGCGATCGCGCTGCCCATCTTCGCCTTTGTAACACTGCTTCTGCTGCAGCTTGAGGACAACCAGCGTTCGACGCTGCGGCGCGAGACGGCCCAGGATGCGCTTGCGCTTTCGCGCATCATCGACCGTCAGCTTCAGGATATGGCAACGACGCTGCGGCTGCTTTCGAGCTCGCCGGAGCTCGAAAACGGCAATCTCGCCGCCTTCCACGAGCGCACGGAAACGGCCCTCAGAGACAATACGCTGTTCGTCATCGCCGTCGATCGCACCGGTCAGCAGTTGTTAAATACGCGCCGGGCGTTCGGCACGCCGCTTGGAAAGACGGCGAACCTGCCCGCGCTCGAAGCGGTCATGGCCTCCGGTCGCATCGAGGCATCGGACGTCTTCCGCGGCCGGACCAGCGGCGAATGGGTCTATAACGTCACCCTGCCGCGGGCAGACGATCCCGTCGCAGCGCTCATCATCACCCAGGATGCCAAGGATTTGGGCAAGCTCGTGACGACCGAGGGCCTTGCCCCCGGCTGGTCGGCCGCGATCATCGATCAAAGCGGCCATGTGGTCGCTGGTGCCGGCCCCGCCAATCTCGAACCCGGCACGCTCTTCGATCCGCGCATCCTGCCGGCATTCACCGCGTCACGCGGCGTCTTCCAGGACGAGAAGATCCTGCCGCACATGCTGCTTGGCTATGCCAGGATTCCCGGCTGGTCGTGGAAAACTGTGATCTGGGGACCGATCGCCCAGGCTTCGATCCTCAGCACCTGGCGTTTCCTCATCATCGGCGGCGTAGCCTTGGTGCTCGTCGCCGTGCTCGGCGCCTATGCCGTCGCACGGCAGGTGCGCACCACCATCCGCGATATTGCCGAAATGGCCAACCGTATGGGCGAAGGCCATATCGTCTCGCCGGTCGAGACCAGCGTCATCGAGGCGAACCAGGTGGCGATCGCGCTTTCGAACGCCTCCTTCGATCGCAGCCAGACCGAGGACCGGCTGCGCTTCGTCATGCACGAACTTGTCCACCGCACCAAAAACCTTCTGACGCTTGCCCAGGCGATGATGCGCCAGCTCGCCAAACAGGCCGACAGCGTCGAGACCTTCCAGGCCGCCGTCGCCGACCGCCTCGAGGGGCTGGGACGTTCGATCGAGCTGCTGACCAGCGAGCAATGGGGAGGCGTGTCGCTGCGGCGGGTCGTCGACATCCACCTGCAGGCCTTCCCGCAATCGCGCGAACAGATTGAAATCACCGGCGAAGATTTCGTGCTGAAGCCGGATGCGGTGCAAAATCTCGGCCTTGCCCTGCATGAACTCGCCACCAACTCGGTCAAATACGGTGCGCTTTCCGTCCCGCAAGGCCGTGTCCGCTTCGAATGGCGCGATGTCAGGGAGGAAGACAAGCCGGATGCCCTGCTCCGCTTCACCTGGGAGGAACGCGGCGGCCCGCCTGTGGCAGAGCCAACCCGCTCAGGTTTCGGCACGACCGTTATCAAGGCCCATGCCGCCTCCGCCTTCCGCGGCACGGTGCAGGTCGATTTCCGGCCCGAGGGCCTGTTGTGGGTGCTGACGGCGCAGCGCGCCATGCTGGAACGGGACTAAACATCCAAGTCAGGAACAATCGCCACCCCTACCCGTTTCGAACAGGTCGTTCCCAAGGAGAAAGACCATGTTCAAGCAAACGATGATCGCCGCCGCGGCTCTGACGGCCGCTGCCTGGGCAGATCAGGCGGGCGCGGAAAGTTATGTGACGCTTGGCCGCCTGGTCTGCGGATCGGATGGTGGCCAGGGCCTGATCATTACCTCGCAGAAGAACCTGATCTGCACCTATACGCCGGCGTCAGGCGGCGCCAAAGCGGTCTATGCCGGCAAAATCGAGAAGTTCGGTCTCGACATCGGCCAGACCGGCAAGAGCGTGATGATCTGGCAGGTGCTGGCGAAAACCGGCACGGATATACCGCAATTCGCGCTGGCCGGCGAATATTACGGTATCGGTGCGGATGCGAGCGTCGGTGCAGGGGCCGGGGCCAAGGTAATTGCCGGGGGCACCAACAAAGCTTTCATGCTGCAGCCGCTGAATGTCCAGGCGCAGGAAGGGCTGAATCTCGCCATCGGCGTCGAAAAGATGACGCTGGTGCCGGGCGAGACCTGAGCAAAGCGGCCCCGTCCGACCTGAACGGAACAGCCGCCCGAGGGGCGGCTGTTCTGGGGTGATCAATGCGAAATCGCCTTGTTGATATCCTCGGTCATCTTCTTCGCGTCACCGAGCAGCATCATGGTGCCGTCCTTATAGAACAGCGTATTGTCGATGCCGGCATAACCGGAGCCGAGCGAGCGCTTGACGAAAAGGCAGGTCTTTGCCCGGTCGACGTCGAGGATCGGCATGCCGTAGATCGGCGAGGTCTTGTCGTCGCGCGCCGCCGGATTGGTGACGTCGTTGGCGCCGATGACATAGGCGACGTCGGCCTGGGCAAATTCCGAATTGATGTCCTCGAGCTCGAAGACCTCGTCGTAGGGAACATTGGCTTCGGCGAGCAGCACGTTCATATGGCCGGGCATGCGGCCGGCGACCGGATGGATCGCATATTTCACTTCGACACCGTTCTTCTTCAGATTGTCGGCGAGTTCGCGCAGCGCATGCTGGGCCTGGGCGACCGCCATACCGTATCCCGGCACGATGATGACCTTCGATGCATTGGCCATCAGATAGGCCGCATCCTCGGCCGAGCCGAGCTTGACCGTCTTGTCTGAGGTGTCGGGGCCGCTGGACGCCGTCTCGCCGCCGAAACCGCCGAGGATGACCGAGACGAAGGAACGGTTCATGCCCTTGCACATGATGTAGGAGAGGATCGCGCCGGAGGAACCGACAAGCGCGCCGGTGATGATCAGTGCGAGATTGCCGAGCGTGAAGCCGATGCCGGCCGCAGCCCAGCCGGAATAGGAATTCAGCATCGAGACGACGACGGGCATATCGGCGCCGCCGATCGGCACGATCAACAGAACGCCGAGCGCCAGCGACAGCGCCACCACGGCCCAGAAATCGAAATGGCTTTCGGTGGCGGCCAACCCGATGATGAACAGCACGATCAGCACCAGCAGCGCCGCATTGATCACATGCCGGTAAGGCAGCATGATCGGCTTGCCGGACATGCGCCCGTCAAGTTTCAGGAAGGCGATGATCGAACCGGTGAAGGTCAGCGCACCGATGGCGACGCCGAGCGCCATTTCGACCCGCGCTTCGGTGTGAATCTGGCCGATCTCGCCGATGCCGAAGGAGGCGGGGGTATAGAGCGCCGAGGCCGCGACCAAGACGGCCGCGAGACCGACCAGCGAATGGAAACCGGCAACGAGCTGGGGCATCGAGGTCATGGCGATGGTGCGGGCGACATAGGCGCCGACGCTGCCGCCGATGGCAAGGCCGAGGATGATCAGCACGAAACCGCCGAAATTCGGCGTCGCCAGCACCAGCGTCGTCAGGATGGCGATCCCCATGCCGATCATGCCGTAGAGATTGCCCTTGCGGCTGGTGGCTGGATGCGAGAGACCCCGAAGCGCCAGGATGAAGAGAACTCCGGAGACGAGGTAGAGGAAGGCTGCGATATTGGTCATCGGTTCCTCACCGGTCTTTCTTGCGGTACATCGAGAGCATTCGCTGCGTCACGAGGAAACCGCCGAAAATGTTCACCGAGACGAGCACGAGGGCGACGAAGCCGAAGCCGGTCGCAAGCCCGCTTGTCGAGATGCCGACCGCCAGAAGCGCGCCGACGACGATGACGGAGGAGATCGCATTGGTGACAGCCATCAGGGGCGTATGCAGCGCCGGCGTCACCGACCATACGACGTAATAACCGACGAAGATCGACAAGACGAAGATCGCCAGCTGGAAGACGAAGGGATCGATCGCCCCGCCGGTCGCAGCGCTGGCCGCTTCCGGTGCATGGGCCGCCGCCGTGACGACAGCGGTGACCGCCTGGTCGAGCTGCTCCAGCGCTTTGTCCATTGCTTCACTGGCCATCAGAGATCTCCCTTCTTCGCGCCGCCGAAGGCGGGATGCACCACGTCGCCGGCATAGGTCAGCATCGTCGCCTTGACGAGTTCGTCGTCGAGGTTGACGACCACGCTCCGGCCCTCCTTGTTGACCATGGTCTCGAGGAAGGTGACGAGGTTCTTGGCGTAGAGCGCCGAAGCGCTGGCCGCGACCCGGCCCGGCATGTTGGCAAAACCGATCACCTTGACGCCGTCGACATCGGCGATCTCGCCGGCAACGACGCCCTCGATATTGCCGCCGCGCTCGACCGCAAGGTCGACGGCGACCGCGCCGGGTTTCATCGCAGCGAGCATGGCGCGCGAAACGAGCCGAGGCGCCGCGCGGCCGGGGATCAGCGCGGTGGTGATGACGATATCCTGCTTGGCGATATGTTCGGCCACCAGCGCTGCCTGCTTTGCCTGATAGTCGGCGGACATTTCCTTGGCGTAACCCCCGGCCGTTTCCGCCGCCTTGAACTCCTCATCCTCAACGGCGATGAACTTGGCGCCGAGCGAGGCGACTTGCTCCTTGGCGGCCGGGCGTACGTCGGTGGCCGAAACCGCAGCACCCAGGCGCCGCGCCGTGGCGATCGCCTGAAGACCGGCGACGCCGGCACCCATGACGAAGACCTTGGCGGCCGGCACGGTGCCGGCAGCCGTCATCATCATCGGCATGGCACGGTCATAAACCGCCGCCGCCTCGATGACGGCCTGATAGCCGGCGAGATTGGCCTGGGACGACAGCACATCCATGGACTGGGCGCGGGTAATGCGCGGCATCAGTTCCATCGCAAAAGCCGAAAGACCGGCGCTGGCAAGAGCGGCGATCGCTTCGTCATTGCCATAGGGATCCATGATGGCGATGACCACGGCGCCGCTTTTATAGCCTGAAATTTCCTGTGCGGTCGGGCGGCGCACCTTCAGCACGACGTCGGCGGAGGCTGCATCGGCAGAACTGCCGATCCTGGCGCCGGCTGCCTCGAACTCTCCGTCTGGAACGCGCGACGCCGCACCGGCACCGGCTTCGACGACGACGTCGAAGCCGAAACTCTTCATTTTTTTCACGGTCTCGGCGGAGGCCGCGACACGCGTCTCCTCGCCCGCAATTTCCCTTGCAACGAAAACGATATTGCCCAACTGCCCCCTCCTCCGGGTCAGCCAGACCGCCGCAGGCTTCCCTGCGCAGGCCAAGCACCTAAAGCATGTCGTGCAAAACTGTCTGGCAGCCCTGCGATAACGATATGCGAGAAAATAAAGACCTGAAGCGCGAAGAGCCAATCTGAAAGATCGCAACGCGCTTCAGTCACAAAGCTTCGGCGAAGCCCTCCCTTTTGCCGCGCTCAGCGGAACAGGAAGACGCCGACAGCGAGTAGAATGATGAAGACGAGGAGGCCGCCGAGAAGGCCAGCGCCGCCAAAGAAACCGGCGGTCATCGCAAGCAGGAGGACGATGAGAAGCATCGAGCCGTATTTGGTGGCAGTGATGAACATGTCGTAGGTCTTTTCATGTTCTTTGTAATCCATCGGCGCGCCGGTCTCGACCGGTCCGGTATGATGTTCGGCCATAAAAATATCGTCTCCCTGAAATGCCTCTGCGCTGCCTGATTCCCTCGGCTGGCGAGGGAAATCCCTGCTTGCAGGAATTACACAATGACAGCCGAAAGCGCAATCCATGAGAATGCCGCAGCTCATGCATGTCGCCCGGAAGTGTGCAGCGGTTCCGGAAGAACGACATGCATCAAAACAAAGGGCTAAAGCGCGTCGCATGAATCAGATTTGATGCGACGCGCTTTTAGGCTTCAAAACCACCTATTCCCAGGCGAAAAAAGCATGAGGGACGACGACTGCGGATAGTGTCGTCGCCCCTCATTGTTCTCACTCTGATGCTCTCTCGGTGAGAGAACAGAAATCAGAGCGGCAGGTCGGTGCCGAGTTCGCCTTGCGGCACGAAGCGCGCTGTCGGAATGATGGTGAGCGGCGGCAAGGTGTCGTTGGGATTGCGTGAAAACATCATGCGCTGCTCGCTGGCGCTGGAGATGAAGAAGGGATAGCGCGTCAGCAGCTTGCGCCCGACCTCGATCACATTCGTCGCCATCAGCGTCATGTCGATACCGTAATTCTTCGCCAGCCGGCCGGGCACGACCGTATCGGCATAGAAGACGCGCTTGTAGAAGGCCGCATGCGGCGGCCGGACAAACTGAAGAACGCGGTCCGCGCGGAAATACGCCGCTGCCACGATGGTCGGCCGCAGCGTCAGATAGGGAACCCACGGCAGATCGGCGGTGAGCTCGGGGTCGGCGGCGAAACGCGCCGGATCGATCAGTGTCAGCCCCGCATCCAGAAGCTCATCCATCGCCTCCGGAAAGGCGCCGCCGGATTGGCTGAGGCGATGCTCCGGTGTCACATAATGAACCCGGATGGTGCTGACCAATTCCCCATAATAGTACAGGCCGAAGATATAGGCGTGACTGTCGAAATCGCTATCGTCCAGCAGCCCTTTCGGGGCGAGCGCGAGCACGTCGTGAGCCTTATAGGCCTTGTAGCGCAGGCGTTCCACCTGCTCCATGTCTTCGCTGCTTTCGACGCGACGATACTCGACATGATCCAAAACTTCCAAAATTTTCGCGCTGAAATCGCTACGCTTGAACAGTGTCTCTGACATTCTCTCGATCCGCTCGTTAACGGATCATTAATCATATGCCGGCGAGATTTAGGCAAGGAAATCCGATAATTCGGCCCGTTTATAAAGTATTAAGGTTAACGGCGCGGAGGAGTGTCAGTGGAAAAGCGGCCGTAGCGGAGCGCTCAGGCGACCTTGTTGCGTCGGCGTTGAACGGGTCGGCGGCCGATGCCCTGCTGCAAGAGCGGGATATTCTGGGAAGGCACCGGCTGAGAGAAAACATAGCCTTGCACCAGATCGGTGCTGCGGTGTTTGTTGAGCAGGGCGAGCTGCTCTTCGGTCTCGACACCCTCGATGACGATCTTCAGCCCCAGTTCACGGGCGAGATGGACCGTGCCGCGCAGCAGCTTGAGGCGGCGGGTATCCTCGACGATATTGCGGACGAAGGAGCGGTCGATCTTGACGATATCAAGCGGCAGCGTGTCGAGATAGCTGAGACTGGAGAAGCCGGTCCCGAAATCGTCGATGGCGATGGTGATGCCGCGGGCCCTGAGCTCCGCCAGGATGGCACGCACGGCCGCCGGCTCGTCGATCAGACAGCTTTCTGTGACTTCGAGATGCAGCCGCGCCGCATCGAGGCCGGAATGAGCAAGCGCGTCGGCGACCAGCTGGAGAATGTCGGCATCCCTGAGGTCCCGAGCCGAGAGGTTGACCGAGACCGCGATATGGTCCGGCCAGTTCATGCATTCGCTGCAGGCCTTGAACAGGACGAAGCGGGTGATGTCGGAGATGATGCCCATATCCTCGGCAAGCCGGATGAAGACATCGGGCGGGATCGATCCCTTCTCCGGATGCACCCAGCGCGCCAAGGCCTCGGCGCATTCGATTCGTGAACCGTCGGCCCGGAACATCGGCTGGAAGACCAGATGCAGCGCCTGCGCGGAAACCGCGTCACGCAGATCCGCCTTCAGCTTCTGCTGCTCGATGTAGCGGCCGTCCATCTCCCGCTCGAAGCCTGATATGCCGCCCTTGAAGCGCGACTTGCTTTCGAACAGGGCAAGATCCGCCTTGACGCTCCATTCGTCCATCGCGAAGGCAGTGCTTTCGAGGATGGCGTAACCTGCGCTGAGCGAAACGAGGAAGGTCAGCTCATCGACCTCATAATGCCCCTGGATCGCCGCGTGTACGCGGCGGATCTCGATGTCGAGCGAGGCCGGCTCCTTCGCATGCGGGAAGAACAGGATGAACTGGTCGCCCATCAGCCGGCCGAGAATGGCGTTGCCGGAAGCCTGCTTGATGCGGGCGGCGATAGCGCAGAGCAGATGGTCGCCGGTGACATGGCCGCGCATGTCGTTGACATGTTTGAATTCGTCGATATCGAGAACCATGAAGCCGAGCGGCCCGGACTTCCTCTGATGTTTGGCGAGATAGTCCTGCACCAGCTGCCCGAAATATTCCCGGTTCGGCAGACCGGTCAGCGCATCGAAGCGGACCATGTGCATGATCTTCTGCTCCGCCTTGACACGGCTCGACACGTCTTCGAAGATCAGTACGGCGCCGCCATCGGCTCTCCGGCTGGCGGAGAATTCCAGCGACAGGCCCTCGGGAAAATGAACGAGCGTGCGCGACAGGTTACCTTCGGCGACCTGGGTGAGCTGACGCAGGATGAGCTCCGGCTGCGAGGCGTCCATGAAGCTGTAGCGCGCGCCGTAACGCAGGACGGCGCCGAGGTCGCGGTCCTTCAGCCGCTCCGGCGCGCCGATCTTCAGAAGCTCGCAGGCCTTGCGATTGACGACCTGGATCCGGTTTTCGGCATCGACCATGACGAGGCCATGCGGCATATTGTTCAGCGCCGTATCGAAACGGTCGGCGATAATGGTGATCTCCCGGCGCGCGATGACATTCTCATAAAGGAACTCGCGCACGCCGTTCGCCATGGCCCGCGTCGTCAGCCAGAAGGGAATGAGGAAGATCGACAGCAGGCCACGATAGAAGTCCAGCGCCATCAGGCTGCAGACGATCATCGGCAGACAGCAGGAGAAGGTCTGCAGGTCGACCGCCAGGCGCGAACCGTAGTTGCGACCGACGACGGAAACCATGGTCGCCATGGTGACGGCAATGCAGGCAAGCTCGGCAAAGGAATCGTGCACGACGAAGATGGCGTAGCCGCTGGCGAGGCCGAGCAGAGCGGTGGTGCAGGCCGCACCGGCAACCAGGATCCGCTCCCAACGCTCGATCCCGGCGTGCGACAGGCGCTCCTTGTCGACCTGGTCGAACCGCCGGAAGACAAACATGCGGACGCAGAAGACCAGAAGGAAGGCGGCGGCCAGCAGGATGTAGACGAAGGATTGGGTCTTGGCGGCGACGGCCAGGCATGTCGCGACGTGCACGATCACGCCAGCAAGAAGCGTCATGCGGTTCCCGGACAGGGAACTCACAAACGACAGATACACATCTAAAGGGACCCTGTTCGGGTTATCTGGCTTCATCCACACTTTCCCTGTGCGCGGGAATTCTAAGCCCAACCCTTTAAAAATTGATTTCAATGGAATCAAACATTTGGTCAAATTTTCTAAAACCAGAGGATGAACCCTACAGCTTACACGCGTCAATGCAGCCTCTTGGCGAGATTATTGAAATTTTTTATCCACGCCAGGGTTGTCTAATTATTATATGGTCACACGGTCCGGTCAGCGCATCTAAGACTATACTCCAAGCCGCGGCATTTATCCTTCCAATTTCGAAGGCCGTGGTCTACATCGATTGCAAGAGGGAAAGCTGCCGGAGAAACGGCAGGACAAGAACAAGGGAAACGAATGTCGGGACTTCTGGCGGCAAGCCGGCTGATCGATTCGGTCAGTCGGATCATGGGCAAACTTTCCGAATACATGGTGCTGTTCTGCTGTCTGATCAGCGCCGGAAACGCCATCGTCCGCTACGCCTTCAACTACAGTTCGAACGGCTGGCTCGAGATCCAATGGTATCTCTTCGCCTTCGTCGTCATGCTCGGCGCCTCGCATGCGTTGCGCAACAATGAGCATGTCCGCGTCGACCTGATCTATGGTTCCGTGTCCGACAAAGCGAAGATCTGGATCGACATCGTCGGCCTCATCGTCTTTCTGATCCCGGTTTGCGTCTTCCTCACCTGGATCTGCTGGCCCTTCTTCACGCTGTCCTACCAGCAGGGAGAAATATCGGGCAATGCCGGCGGGCTGATCCGCTGGCCCGTCAAGCTGATCCTGGTCGCCGGTTTCGCATTGCTCTCCCTTCAGGGCATTTCCGAGCTGATCAAGCGGATCGCCGCCCTGACCGGCCACATCCAGATCGACACGACATACGAAAAGCCGCTGCAATAGCGCTCCCGGGGAGAAACGGATTTGTTTGATTTCGGTATCATCCCGCCGGCGATGTTCCTGGGCATGGTTATCTTCATGCTCTACGGCTTTCCGGTCGCCTTCTCGCTGGCCGCCGTCGGCCTGTTTTTTGGCATCATCGGCATCGTCACCGGCCATTTCGGCGAAGTCTTCCTGCAGGCGCTGCCGCTTCGCTTCTTCGGCATCCTTTCCAACGACCTACTGCTCGCCATCCCCTTCTTCACCTTCATGGGGGCGGTGCTGGAGCGCTGCGGGCTGGCCGAAGACCTGCTCGAAGGCACCGGCAAACTCTTCGGCGGCATACCCGGCGGCCTTGCCTATGCCGTCATCCTCGTCGGCGCGGTCCTCGGCGCGATCACCGGCACGGTGGCCGCTTCCGTCATCACCATGGGCGTGATCTCGCTGCCGATCATGCTGCGCTACGGCTACAGCCCTCGCCTTGCCACCGGCGTCATCGCCGCCTCCGGCACCATCACCCAGGTGATCCCGCCCTCGCTCGTACTCGTCGTACTCGCCGACCAACTCGGCAGGTCGGTCGGCGACATGTATCTCGGCGCGATCGGCCCCTCGATCCTGCAGGTGTCGATCTTCGTGCTCTTCATCCTGGTGATGTCGATCTTCCGGCCGAAATCGATGCCGCCGCTGCCAAAGGAGGTGCGCGGCGACTTCAACTGGGCGCTGCTCGCCAAAGTCCTGATGGGCATGGTGCCCTCGATCGTGCTGATCTTCCTGGTGCTCGGCACGATCTTCATGGGCCTTGCAACGCCGACGGAAGCCGGTGCGCTTGGTGTCGTCGGCGCCATGGCGCTCGCCGCCATGAATCGCCGCCTCACCTGGCCGCTGATCCGCGAGGCGATGACATCGACCACCCACATCACCTCAATGGTGGTGATGATCCTGATCGGCTCCACCTGTTTCAGCCTGGTCTTCCAGGGCATGGATGGCTCGCGCTGGATCGAGCACATGCTGTCGGGCATTCCCGGCGGGCCGGTCGGCTTCCTGATCTTCGTCAACATCTTCATCTTCGTGCTCGCCTTCTTCCTCGATTTCTTCGAGATCGCTTTCATTGTCATCCCGATGCTCGCCCCCGTCGCCTCGCATCTCGGCATCGACCTGATCTGGTTCGGCGTGCTGATCTGCGTCAACATGCAGACGAGCTTCATGCACCCGCCCTTCGGCTTCGCGCTGTTCTACCTGCGCTCGATCGCCAGCAAGGACGTCAAGACCTCGGATATCTACATGGGCGCCCTCCCCTGGGTCGGCATGCAGCTGATCCTGGTGGCGATCGTGATCTTCTGGCCGCAATCGGTGACCTATTGGCTGGATCACGGCCCGAAGGTCGACCCGAACTCGATCAAGATCGAAGTCCCGGGCTTCGGCGGCCAGCTCGGCCTTCCCCCGATCGGCGGCGGCAACGGCTCGCCGCAGATCCCCGGCCTGACCCTGCCCCCACTCGGCTTGCCGGGAGCGCCGCCGCCACCGGCCAAATAACCCCGCCAAATAAGAGCCAAAACAAAACCCCGGATCAAGCGATCCGGGGTTATGTATGCGTTGGTGTCGTGTGCCGATGGAAGCCCTCAGAGCTTTCCTGCCCGCTGCTGGATCATCATGAACGTATCGAAAGTGTATTCCGAAAGCTGCATCCAGAGATAGGCGTCCCGCTTGAAGGCGGTCTGGTCGTCGTAGATCTTCTTGAAATACTGGTTGGTGCCCGAGATTTCGCTGTAGATGCCGGTCGCCGCCTGGAAGCAGGCTTCCATGATCTCCTGGCTAAACGGGCGCAGCGTCGCACCTTCCGCAACGAGCTGCTTCAGCGCGGTCGGGTTCTTCGAGTCGTACTTTGCCAGCATGTTGGTGTTGGCGAAGGCGCAGGCATCAGTCAGCGCTGCCTGATAATGCTTCGGCAGGTTGCTCCATTTTTCAAGGTTGAAGAAGCCATGCACCGTCGGGCCGCCTTCCCACCAGCCCGGATAGTAGTAGTACTTCGCCACCTTGTGGAAGCCGAGCTTCAGGTCGTCATAGGGGCCGACGAATTCGGCCGCATCGATCGTGCCTTTTTCCAGCGCCGGATATATGTCGCCGCCGGCAATCTGCTGCGGGATGACGCCGACCTTCTCCATGACGCGGCCGGCAAGGCCGGCGATGCGCATCTTGACGCCCTTGAGGTCATCGAGCGTATTGATTTCCTTGCGGAACCAGCCGCCCATCTGCGCACCGGTATTGCCGGCAGGCAGCGCATACATGCCCTGTGTGGCATAAAATTCATTCATCAGCTTGTTGCCGTTGCCCTCGTAAAACCAGGCATTGGTCAGGCGGCTGTTCAGGCCAAACGGAATGGCCGTTCCGATAGCATAGGTCGGGTCCTTGCCGACGAAATAATAGGAGGTCGTGTGGGCTGCCTCAACCGTGCCGGCGGCCACCGCATCGACGGCCTGCAGGCCGGGCACGATTTCACCAGCCGCGAAAGGCTGGATCGTGAAATTGCCGTCTGTCGCAGCGGCGACATGCTTGGCGATATCCTCGGCACCGCCATAGATCGTATCCAAGCTCTTCGGAAACGACGACGTCATACGCCACGCGATCTTTGGATTCTCCTGCGCGATCGCAGGCGCTGCCAATGCCGTTGCGGCGACCGCGCCGGCGCTGGCGGTTCCCGCCTTCTTGAAAAACGAACGACGATCCATCAAAAACCTCCCGTATGGATGGCACTGCGCGGCCAATCTTCACCCCACCCGCAGCCGGCGCAAACCTAAGCATGGCGGGGGCCGCGATTCAAGCTTTAGTCTATTAGCCTTTGGCATCAAGACGGCAACTAGCGAATACGAGTGCGCCTATCAAAATCAGCGGCTTAGCAGCGAAGCCGGGAGCCAGGGGGCTGCTTCGGCCGTATTTTGGCCACCTGACATAGCCAAGCGTTGACTTAAGGGCCGTTCTGGCGCCAGAAACGCTGTGCTGAAAGATTTTTACCGGGGTTGATATGACGAAACCGATCGTTGCCATTCCTGCCGATATCCGCAGCTTTGACGGCGCGACCTGGCATGCCGTGCAGCATCAATATCTGCGTGCCGCCTTGAATGCGGCCGGCGTCATGGCCTTCATCATCCCCGCTTTCGAGGCAGGCTACGATACCGACGCGATCCTCGACCGCGTCGACGGCCTCCTCGTTTCCGGCTCGGCCAGCAACGTGCACCCCTCGCTCTATGGTGCCGAGGCCAATGACAAGGACGGCCCCTTCGACCCCGCCCGAGACGCCACCAGCCTGCCGCTGATCCGCCGCGCCCTCGACTGCGCCATCCCACTGCTCGCCATCTGCCGCGGCATCCAGGAGCTGAACGTCGCGCTCGGCGGTTCGCTGGCAAGCGAGATCCAGGAGCAGCCCGGCATTTGGGACCATCGCCGACCGGACGGTGTCGACCGCGACGGCATGTATGCGATTCGCCAAAGCGTCCACGTCAAGGAAGGCTCCTGCATCGCAAGCATTCTCGGCCCCGGAGAGGTCCGCGTGAATTCGCTGCATCGGCAGGCGATCGCCAGGACCGCCCCACGCCTGCAGGTGGAAGCGGTCGCCGAGGACGGCACGGTGGAGGCCGTTTCCGTTATCGACGCCAAGGCTTTCGCTGTCGGCGTGCAATGGCATCCGGAATATTGGGCTGAAACCGACAAGTCCTCGAACCAGCTGTTCGCCGCTTTCGGCGACGCCGTCCGCGCCTATGCCGCTGCCAAGCTGCCGGTCATCCCCGCGCAGGCGATCGCGTGACGGCGCAATGCCGGCGAGCCACCAGACCCGCCGGGCGTTGAACTGCGTCGATCAATGGTGATCTTCGTCCTCGTCATCATGCTCATGCTTGAGCCAGGTGCAGAGCTCCGCCGGCAGCAGTTTCTCATAGGCATCGTCGCTGCCGACGAACTCCCCAAGATCCTTGACGCTGACGAAGCCGACATTCGGAAATTGCTCTGCCGCGCTACGCAGGAAGTCGAAGCGTTCGTCGCCAACGCCGACCATGACGTAGTAGATCTGCGATTCGGCGCGCTCGGCCTTCTGTAGCAGCGTCCAGGCCGCATCCCGGTCGGCATTCTCGCCATCCGTCAGGAAATAGTTGATCGCCGGAATACCCGAACGTGTCTCCTCGCCGAACGTATCGCGGCTCATGCCGAAGATCATGCCGAGCAGACCGCCAGCCGCCTCCTCTTCCATCAAACCATATGTCATCAGGTTCGAGCGGATGACTGGGCCATAATCGGTGCCACCCCAGAGCACGGTTTTCAGCTTATTATTGCTGATGATCTCGCGCTCGACGTAACCTTCGTAATTTTTCGCGGTAGCCGGCGCGAGCGATGCCATCTTCTCCTGATTGGAGAACACCCAGGTATCGATACGCCCGTCATCATCGAAATAAAGAGCGACGGGAAGAATACGCTCGAGCGCCGCCTGTACCGCGCCGGATTTGAAAAGGTCGCTCATCGAGCCCGAGACATCGATGTTGAGGCCGACCTGCGCCGGAATACGCTCGTGAATGCCCTGTTTCTGAAGGACGAAGCCGACGCGGCGAACTTCTTCCTCGGGCTTGTGCAGCTTGAATGTCGTCATGGGTCATCCCTCCGATTTGAGTTTTCCTAGAATACGCGCGTGAATGCCGCGCAACGGCGCTCCGGCGCCGGCCTGCGATGGTGATAGAGCGGTTCGCGCCGCCGTCAGCGCCGCGGAATAGGCCGCATGCCACGCCGGCAGCTCCTCCTGCAACAGGCCTTCTGCAGCGTGTCCCAATGCATCGACGTGTAGTGCAACGGCAGCAACGGTCCGCGTGCTCACCTCGATCGTGGCTTTCGTGGCCGCGAGACTGACAGTCCTCGTTTCGATCGCTTCGGCTTGCGAGGCGTAATGGGCCTGCCGCTCGTGATCGGACAGTTGGAGCGCGCTGACGTAATGAACGAGGAAGCGCCCCGCCAGGATATGGGCCGCCAGATTGCGGTCGAGCGTCGCATAGCCTTTGCCGACGGCGCGCAACCCTTTCGCGATGGTGACAATCTCGGGAGCAAGCGCATCGAGCTCTTTCGCCAAGGCCTGCACTTCAGGGTAAAGCTGCGAAAACAGGCCGGCAGGATCGCGCGGCGCCGCCAGCGCTTTGATCGCCCTCAGAACGCCGCCGCGAACGGCAAAGACGCGGTCAGGGTCGAGCTCGCCGAGACGCTGGAGCAACTCGGCACTCAGGCGCTTTCCGCGCGCCAACACTTCGCTGTCGACAAGGGCAAGTTCGCTTTCGGCAAGCCTGCCATGCTCTGTCTGGAGGCTGGCGCCGAAGCGCAAGACGTCGTCGAAATGATGGTCGTCGAGATTGGTCCCGTCAACGATGCGCAACGCCATTGACGCAAGCGATGCCGCAGCGTTGGCGTCGATCTCCAGAAGCGCCTCGACGCTGCAGGCAATGCGCCGGCGAACTTCGCCGGCCGCAAGAACGCGCGGTGTGTCGCCTTTGGGTATCGGGGCTTGTGGCGAACCAAACAGGATTCTCGGTTCGGCAGGCGGCCGGGAAGGACCGGCAACGTCAGGCGATGCGCTTTCCGGAAAAAGCACCTTTGGCAACCGGTCCGGCTCCTTTTCCGGTGGTCCATCTGCCTTGCCTCTTGTCAAGTGAGGCTCCCGTTCAGCCGAAATAGGCTTGAATGACGTCGCCAAGTCCGGCATTCGATCCCGCGCCGACGGCATGGAATCGCCAGGATCCATCCGCCTGCTTGAGAAAGGAAGCCACCTGTATCGTCGTCTTGCCGGCAAACTCGGCCGTAAGCTGGTAGCGGCAAAGCTCGTCGTCCATCGCATCGCAAACTTCGATATAAGCGTTCTTGACCTTGCCGAAGTCTTGTCTCTTACGTTCCGCATCATGGATCGTCGCCCAGACGGCAAGCTCCGAGACCTCCGCCGGCAGCTTCGCCAGCACGATCTTGAACTCCTCGCGGAACCCCTCATCGTGGTGACCGCCGCCATGGCCGTCTTCGTCACCGTCATCGTCCGGCTCCGACCTTTTTATCAGGCCGCCACGTCCGGTCCGGTCGTCACGTTCGTGCCACATCGAGCCGTCATCCGTCTGGAAGGAGCCGTCAGCGTTCTTGATGAGCGAGCCTTCCGGATTGCCGGAACTGCGCACGAAAGCATAACACAGCGCATGCGAGCCTTCATTGTAGAGTCGCGCACGGTTGGCATCGCCGCCCGGATGGACCAGCGCAAAACAATGCACGTCGAGATCGAAGGCCGGGCCTGAACCTTCGGGCGGATCCCAGACAAGTCCCGAATGGACGAGCTGGATTTCCTTCTGGATCTGAAATGACTGACCCTTGTTGAGCTTGAAGGTTGCCATGCGCTGTGGTTCTCCTGAAATCTCAGATCGGGCGATCGGTCACGATTTGTCGCGCTTGCTCGAGCTTGACGCGGGCGGCAGCATAACGCTCCTTGTTTCGCTCGCCTTCGGCGACCACCTTGTCGGCGATATCGCGCAGCCGCTGGGCGGTGCTAAGCACCAGATCGGCATCGGCAAGCCGGGTCTCGCCGGCGGCTTTGACTGCATTGACCGAGACATCCTCGAGCACCTGCGATCCATATTGCTGAAGCGATGCGCGCAGTTCGCGCCGCATGGCGTTCATCTGCTGGATCGACTGCATCTGGAAGAGTGCGTGCAGCCGAATGAGGACCGACTTGATGTCGTTGAATTCCGCATTGGCCGAGGTGACAGTATCCGCAAGGGTCGCGAGCGCAGCACCGCGTGCAATCCCGATCGAATCGAGATCAGCCGGAGCCTTGGCATAGGCGGTTTCAAGAACGAGGACCCGGTTCTGGAAGATGTCGAGCTTCTGCGAGAAATCGCGGGCTTCCTGCACCTTGAGCGGATCGCCGGAGGCCGCCTCTTTGGTCAACCGGTCAAGTTCGCGGCCGGCATCGGCGACGATACGGCGGCCGGCCTCGACGAAGACGCCGAGAGACACGATCGTATCGCGATACCCCTGCGCCAGCGTACTCATGCGCGACACATCGAGGATGAGCTTGCCACTCTCCTCCTCGATCTGCACCTCCATCGGCCTGACGAGATCGCCGAGGGACTTGGCCTTGCTTTGTAGCATGCCGCGAACCTCGTCAGTCACCGCCTTGAGGCGCTTGGCGGGATCACCGAGACCCACTGCCATTAGCAAACGTTCGAGGAAGCTGCCCTTCAACTTCTCCCGGATGCTTGCCTCGAGCCCCTTCAGATCGGCATCGTTGACGCCATCCCGGATCGTCCGGAATAATTCGAACAGCACCGGCGACTGCGCATTGGTGATCTGCGAAAGGATGGCATCGAGCTTGGCGCCAAAACCGCCGATAGCCTCCTGGCCGAAGGTGATCAGACCATGCGGCTCTACGGTCGCCAGCCTGAACCGCTCTGCGAGATCGCTGACCTCGCCTGCCTTTTCAGGCGGAAGAACGACCGTCACGACGGCGGGCAGATTGCCGGTTGAAAGCGTAGGCGTCAGACGCGGGCTCGTCTCGCGAGTCGCGGTGTTCGGCGTGCTTGGCTCCGACATGCCGTCAATCCTTTTTGTTCGGCTAGCCTTACGGTTCGGCTTCAAGCCGCCCGGAAAGCTACGAACTTAAGTTGTAAAAATCGGCAGGAATGTAGCCGAAGGGTTCGTGTCGGGCAACATATCATCGAGGAACAGTCGATTGACATCAGGTGAGGCTCCTGATCGCTCCTGGAACGGCGCGCCCCGCGCCTAGGCCTTCTGCGGCGTCTCCGGTACCGGCGTCAGCGCCGCACCCTTCTCGAACCAGGCGATGAGATTGTCGGCGACGAGATCGGCCATGGCGTTGCGGGTCGGCACCGAGGCGGAGGCGACGTGCGGCAGGAGCACCGCATTGGCCGGTTCCAGCAGGCCGACCGGCACGGTCGGCTCGTCATAGAAGACGTCGAGACCGGCGGCACCGAGCGCGCCGGAAGCAAGGGCTGCACTCAGCGCCTCCTCGTCCACCGTCCAGCCGCGGCCGACATTGACGAGAATACCGTCAGGACCAAGGGCTGCCAGAATATCGGCATCGATCGTCTTATGGGTCTGCGGCGTCTTCGGAACGATGGCGATCAGCGTATCCGCCGCTTCCGCCAGCCCCTTCAGCGTCGGGTGATAATCATAGGGTGCATCGGCATGGCGCGAGCGCGTGTGATAGCTGATCTTCACCTTGAACGGCTCCAGCCGCTTGGCGATTTCGAGCCCGATGCGGCCAAGGCCGTAGAGCCCGATATGGCGGCCCTTGAGCGAGAAGCGCGACAGCGGATAGGTCGCGCCCGGCTTCCAGTTGCCGGCGCGCAGCCACGCCTCGGCCCGCGGCAATTCGCGGATCGTGTTCAACAGCAGGCCGATCGCCGTATCGGCGACTTCGTCGTTCAGCACATCAGGCGTATTGGTGACGACGATGCCCTTTTCGGCGGCGCGCTTCACATCCATGCCGTCATAGCCGACGCCGAAACTGGCAATCACCTCGACAGCAGGCAGCTGGTCCATCCACGCACCCGGGAAAGCGCCGGAGACAGCGACGCCGCGGATGCGGCCGGCGGTCTCGGCGTCGAGCGCAAGCTTTTCCTCGCGCGCGACGGCGATGATGTCAAAACGATCCTTCAAACTTTCGAGAACACGCTCGTGTATCTTCCCAGGAACGAGAATGGCGATGCGGGACATGGCTTTTCCTCTTGGATACGGTCTTGATTCAGGCGCGGGGCCGATGAGGACTGGTCGACTGGCGGATGCGCATTTCCGGTTTGATCAGATGCATGCCGTCAGGCTCGTGGCTACCGGCAAGGCGGTCGAGCAGCGCCCGGGCCGCCAGGCGCCCGACCTCGGTCTGGCCGTTCCAGACGGTCGTCAGCGCTGGCGTGGCGATCGACGCCTCCTCGAGGTCGTCGTAACCGGTGACGGAAATATCGCGTCCCGGCACTAGGCCGGCACGGGCAATCCCGTTCATCAACCCGATCGCCACCAGATCGTTCCAGCAGACGGCGGCCGTCGGCTTCTGCGGCAGCGACAGGAAATGCACCGCCGCCTCGAAGCCGCCCTGTTTCGAGCGCGGGCCGGGGATGCGCAGGTTCGGATCGACCTCGATGCCGGCCTTGCGCAGCGCGTTCACATAACCCTGATAGCGGTCGCGGCCGGTGGATGTCTGATCCGTACCGCCGATCATAGCGATCGAGCGGTGGCCGAGGCCGATCAGGTGGTTGGTGGCAAGCGAGATGCCGTAACTGTCGTCGCCGCGATAGGTCGGCAGGTCCTGGCCCTCCATCGAACGGGCGACCAAGATCGCCGGCATGCCGTTTTCTTCCGCCAGTTGCACGTCCTCAGGCGGCGTGCCGATCGCCGGCGACATGATGACGCCGTCGCCGCCGAGCTGCAGAAGCGTCTCGATGAAGGTGCGCTGCTTTTCGACATTGTCGTAATGGTTGGAAAGGATGAAGGTGTGGCGGCTGCGATCGAGTTCGCTTTCGATCGCCTTCAGGATTTCCCCGTAGAACGGGTTCATGATGTCATGCACGACGACGCCGATGATGCCGGAGCGCGAAGTGCGAAGGCTGGCGGCGCGGCGATTGTAGATATAGCCGAGCGCGCGCGCCTGTTCTTTGATCTTTTCCCGGGTATTGCCGGCGACGAGCGGGCTGTCGCGTAAGGCAAGCGATACCGTCGCCGTTGAAATGCCGAGTGTTTCGGCAATTGTGGAAAGCTTGATCTTCTGGACCACGTGTCCTCCTCCAGGCAGCACGCAAGACAGCAAGACCACGCCGGCTAACCGGCGCGGCCCCCTTAAAATGTTTAATTAAAAGATTTAACCGGCGGAAGCAATTCGTCTTTCAGGGTATTTTCAGTCTTCGTCCGGTTCTTCGATATGAAGGGCTTCGGCCTGCAGATTGCCGTCGATCGCCTTTAGCAGCCGGACGAGATTGCGGATTTCCTTTTCGGAGAATGCCTGCGTCGCCAGCCTGTCGCAGGCCGAGGCCGCCATTTCTATCCCCTGCACGCTGCCGCGCCCGAGCTCGGTGAGATAGACCTTGGTAAGGCGCGCATCCTCGGCATCGGGTTTGCGCTCGAGAAAACCTTGCGCCTCCATGCGGCCGATCGTGCGCGTCATCGTCGGCGCCTTGACGCCGAGCTTTTGCGCAAGCCCGCCGGCCGTCATGCCGTCGCTCTCAGCAAGCGAGAGGATGACACCGTCCTGGCCGGCATAGAGGCCGCTTTCGAGCAGGTTGCGAGAGAGCACCGTGCGCATGGAACGAGCCGCCTGGGTTAGCGCCGGCGAAAGGTCGACGAGCGTATACTCGGTCTGATCCTTCTTCTTGGACTTGTTCTTCTTACCGTCCTTATGCTTCTTTCCCATAGCCATCCCTTTGATCTTTAAGCGCTGGCGCCGCTGCGATATGACATTGCCCAGGATCTCGTCATAAACAAGAGGCAACGACCGGATGATGACGCCTTCGCCCCGCTTCGACGATAGCGACCCGGTCTCCGCCCGCGGCGGGCGCCGCCCGATCGCCGTACTGCCGCTCGGCGCTTACGAACAGCACGGCCCGCACCTGCCCTTCGAAACCGACACCCTGATTGCGGAAGGCATTGCCGGACGATTGAAGGCGGCCTTATCAGCCGGCCTGCCGGTCACCTTCCTGCGCGCCGAATCTGTCGGCTATTCCATAGAGCACATGGATGTTGAAGGAACGAAGACGCTCGCGTTCGACGAAGCGGTCGACCGCTGGCTCGGCATCGCCGAGCGCCTGGCCGAGCAGGATATCCGCAAACTGGTGATGCTGAACGCCCATGGCGGCAATTCGCCCCTGATGACGATCGTCGCCACCGAGGCACGGATCCGCTTCGCCATGCTTGCCGTGGCGACAAGCTGGACCCGCTTCGGTCTGCCCGATGGCCTGATCCCGCCGGAGGAAAAGGCGATCGGCATCCATGGCGGCGACATCGAGACCTCGGTGATGCTGGCGCTTCATCCCGACATGGTCGATATGGCGAAGGCGGCGGACTTCCCTTCCCGACAAAGCGAATTTACCGGGCGCTTCAAGCATCTGCGCGCCTACGGGCCGCATGCTTTCGGCTGGAAGATGTCGGATCTCAATCCCCAGGGCGCGGCAGGAAACGCCGCGGCTGCGACGGCTGAAAAGGGCGAAGCGCTGATTGCCCATGCGGTGAAAGGACTAGTGGAATTGCTGCGTGATGTCGACGCCTTCGACATCACGCAGTTCCGGTAAAGATCGGCATCCGAGCGGTGCAGACGATGTGATCTTATAACATTATAAAACCCTTTGAACTGCCGCGCCCATGCCATTATATGAGACCAACCGTTTGAAGCAGCCGATCCAAACGGCTCGGCCGCACGCCTAATCCTAGAGGTTCTCATGACCGACGCGATCTCCACGCAGAAGCCCATTCCCGTCACCGTGCTCACCGGTTATCTCGGCGCCGGCAAGACGACATTGCTCAACCGCATCCTTTCCGAAAATCACGGCAAGAAATATGCGGTCATCGTCAATGAGTTCGGCGAAATCGGCATCGACAACGACCTGATCGTCGAGTCGGACGAAGAAATCTACGAGATGAACAATGGCTGCGTCTGTTGCACGGTGCGCGGCGACCTGATCCGTGTCGTCGAAGGCCTGATGCGCCGTCCCGGTCGCTTCGACGGCATCATCGTCGAAACCACGGGCCTTGCCGATCCGGTACCGGTCGCCCAGACCTTCTTCATGGACGATGACGTGCGCGCCAAGACCGAGCTCGACGCGGTCATCGCCCTTGTCGACGCCAAGCACCTGCCGCTGCGGCTGAAGGACAGCCGCGAGGCGGAAGACCAGATCGCCTTCGCCGACGTCGTCGTCATCAACAAGAGCGACCTGGTGACCCCGGAAGAGCTCGATGTGATCGAAGACATCGTCCGCGCCATCAACCCGGCCGCGCGTGTCTACAAGACCAGCCGCTCCGGCGTCGACCTCGCCCGCGTGCTCGATCAGGGCGCCTTCAACCTGGAGCGCGCGCTGGAAAACGATCCGCATTTCCTTGAGCATGGCCATGACGACCATATCTGCGGCCCGGATTGCGATCACGACCACCACCATCATGATCATGAGCATGATCACCACGGGCACGAGCATCATCACCATGGCGCCCATCAACATGGTGCCATGTCGGCGATCCATGATGTGACGGTGCAATCGGTATCGCTGCGCGGCGGTCAGATGAACCCGGAGCGCTTCTTCCCCTGGATCCAGAAGATCACCCAGACGCAGGGGCCGAACATTCTCCGCCTCAAGGGCATCATCGCCTTCAAGGACGATCCCGAGCGTTACGTCGTCCAGGGCGTGCACATGATCATCGAGGGCGATCACCAGCGGCCGTGGAAGGACGGCGAGAAGCATGAAAGCCGTCTCGTCTTCATCGGCCGCGATCTCGACCGCGAGAAGCTCGAAGCCTCCTTTAAGGCCTGCGAGGCAGCCGCCTGATGCCGACAGTTGCACCGCTTGATCTCGACGGCCACGTTCTGGCCGTCGAATTTTTAGGTGATGTCCCCTTCTTTGCCAGCGCCAACGGCACGTTTCACCGGCTGGATGGCAGCGACAGGGTTTCAGAAGCCCACCAAGGCATGCTCACCGCCATCCGCGATCCCTATAGCGAGAGCCTGATCTCGGGCGGCGAGGATGGCAAGGTGCTGCGCATCTCAGCCGACGGCAGCGTCAGCGAACTCGCCAGCGCGCCGCGCAAGTGGATCTCGCAGGTCGCGGCCGGCCCGCAAGGCGCCATTGCCTATTCCTACGGCAAGAGTTCGCTCGTGCGCCTTGCTGACGGCACGACCAAGGAATTTGCCGAGGAGCGCACGGTCGAAGGCCTTGCCTTCGCGCCGAAGGGCCTGCGCATCGCAGCCGCGCGCTATAACGGCGTGTCGCTGCACTGGATCGGTATGAACGCCAAGCCGATCGACCTCGAATGGAAGGGTGCGCATACCGGCGTCACCTTCTCGCCCGATGGCAATTTCCTCGTCACCTCCATGCAGGAAAACGCGCTGCACGGCTGGAAACTCGACAGCAAGCCCGGCGCTGAAGCCCGCCACATGCGCATGACCGGTTACCCCACCAAAGTGAAATCACTCTCCTGGTCGGTCAAGGGCAAATGGCTCGCTTCGTCAGGCGCGCCGGCGGCGATCGTCTGGCCCTTCCAGGGCAAGGACGGGCCGATGGGCAAGGCGCCGCTCGAGCTCGGCACCCGCGCCAACATCATGGCGACCGCGGTGAAGTTCCATCCGCTCGAAGATATCCTCGCCATCGGCTTCATCGACGGCATGATCCTCGCCGTGCGCATCGCCGACAGCAAGGAGGCGCTGCTGCGCCGCCCCGGCAAGGGCGCGGTCACGGCGATGAGCTGGAGCAAAAACGGCAAGCTGCTCGCCTTCGCCTCCGAAGCCGGCGATTGCGGCGTCATCGATATTTCGGCTTGAGCCTTATTGCTGGCCAGGACGACATCGTGACGGAAGCGGAAATCGTGGCGCTCGGCGCCGACCACATGCAGGCGGCCGCAACGATCAGGCGCGTGGCGCTGTGGCAGCGGCTGCCCTGGCTGCCGGATCTGCATACACCTGGTGAAGAAGAGCATTACTGGCGTATGCATCTGCTGCCGAATTGCACGATCCTCGGCGCCGCCATGGGAAACCGGCTGGTCGGCGTCATCGCCTATGGCGACGACTGGATAGAGCAGCTTTACGTTCTGCCTGACTTCCAGGGCATGGGCATCGGCTCCCTGCTTCTTGGCTGCGCCAAGGAGGAGATGGATGAAATCAGGCTCTGGACGTTCCAACGCAATATCGGCGCCCGGGCTTTCTACGAGCGGCACGGTTTTTCCATCGAGGAAGAGACCGACGGCGCCGACAATGAGGAAAAAGAAGCTGATGTGCGCTATCATTGGCGTCGGCTTCCGGAGTTGACGCCTGGCCTGCGACCATCTGGCGGCTAGAATCAGGGCTTGTCAAAAGCCTTGCCCGGGCAAAACATGAATCCGCGCAGGCATTGGCTGCGCAGTCGCCGACAGAGGAAACAGGAATGCCGAAATCGACCGGCCTTGGTCTGGCCGCGCAACAGCCGCAGTCCTTGGACAATGCATTCGTCTGGGCGGTGATCCGCGCCGAGGCAATCGAGCTTGCCGCGCGCGAACCGATCCTGCAACGGCTGCTCGCCGCGCAGATAACGGCCACCTCCGGCAGCAATGAGATCATCGCCCGCGTGCTCGCCGCACGGCTTGTTGCGACGCAGGTGGAAACGGGCGATCTGTTCGATCTGATCCTGTCCACACTCAACGACGATATCATGCGGGCGATCGAGGCCGATCTCGTCGCCGTGCGCCAACGCGACCCGGCCTGCACGACATTTCTTCACGCGCTCCTGAACCTCAAGGGGTTTCATGCACTGCAGACGCACCGCATCGCCCACGCGCTCTGGAATGCCGGCCGCTCGGAGATCGCCACCTGGCTCGCCAATCTCGCCTCGCTGGTCTTCGGCCCGGATATCCATCCGGCCGCACGGATCGGCGCTTCCATCATGCTCGACCACGGCTCGGGCATCGTCATCGGTGAAACGGCGGTGATCGAGGATGAAGTCTCGATCCTGCAGAATGTCACGCTCGGCGGCACTAGCAAGGAAACCGGCGACCGCCATCCGAAGATCCGCCATGGCG
This sequence comes from Rhizobium sp. BK456, assembly GCF_014194045.1. Lineage (NCBI taxonomy): Bacteria > Pseudomonadati > Pseudomonadota > Alphaproteobacteria > Hyphomicrobiales > Rhizobiaceae > Rhizobium > Rhizobium sp. BK456. The sequence goes on along the minus strand of NZ_JACIAO010000006.1, from coordinate 138,183 downwards.
TGATGATCGGCGCCGGCGCCAAAATCCTTGGCAATATCGAAATCGGCGCCTTCAGCAAGATAGCCGCCGGCAGCGTCGTGTTGAAGCCGGTTCCCGAACATTGCACGGTCGCCGGCGTGCCGGCAACGCTGGTGCGTGTCCACCGCGCCGACGAAATCCCCGCCGAGACGATGGACCAGAATATTTAGAGCCATTCCAGCAAAAGCGTGAAGCGGTTTTGCGTCCGGAATTGCGTAAAACAAACCCCGTCCGTTACGCGGCCTGCTGATTTTCTCCGAAGGCTTCGACCCGGTTGCGGCCTTCGCGCTTCGACCGATAGAGCGCCTCATCCGCCTTCTTTACCAGCTGTTCAAAATCTCCACCGCTTTCCCCACGCGTGGCGACGCCGATGCTCAGCGTCGGAAAGACGGCCAGATCCCGCCGCTGCATAACGGCCGCGGCAAAGGCAAGACGGATGCGCTCGGCAATTGCCACCGCCTCTTCCCGGGAAATGTTTTTCAGCACCGCCAGGAACTCGTCCCCGCCTTGACGGGCGAGCAGATCGTGGGAGGACATGATGCCTCGCGAGACGCTGGCGAAAAGCCGCAGGATATCGTCGCCGGCGGCGTGGCCATGCCGGTCGTTCAACTGCTTGAAGTGATCGATATCGATGATCAGCAGCGATACCGGCTGAGAACCGAGGGCCGGCAGGCGCTGGGCAAGGCCGCCGCGATTGAGCGCGCCGGTCAGCGGATCGTGGTGGGCGAGTTCGGTCAGCTGATTTCGACTGCGCTCGGCGGCCATCAGCACCATAGCCATGCTGCGCAGCATGATGAATGCGACCGCCGATACCGCCATCCAGCTATGGGCCATACTGCCGCCGAAAGGATCCGGCCCGCCGATCTCGCCGGTCGCCGCAAGAACGCTGCGCGCCGCAAAGATCATCGCAGTGCAGACATAGAGGCCGACGAGCAGGCCGGCCGAATAAAGCTTCTCACGCCGGGCAATACCGATTGCCTCCCTTGCGACGGCAAGATCGCAGAGGCAGCAGATGACGGAGACATAGAGGAGCCTCGCCGACACCGCCGAGGGATCGCTGACAATAAGTGCGACAGGCACGCTGACGAGAAGGATGACCAGCCAGAAATAGCGCTGGTCAAGGGCCCGGCCGGCAAAGACCCGCACCGCGAAGAACATCAGCATGTAGCCGGCAATGGTCACGATATTGCCGCCGTCGACCGAAACCGAATAGGGAACGAGGTTGCGCAGCGCGACGAGGAAGGAACCGACGCCGACAAGCAGGTTGCTCAAGCCCCACCAGAGCGGCCATCTCTCGAAGCGGCCGGTCGCATAGGCTGCGAGCTGGAGGATGCCCAGCACGAAGCAGCTCACGGCAACAATGAAATAGATCGTCCTGAGATCCAGCAGCATGACGCTTTCCCGAAATTCTCGCGGACCATACAGCAAGCGTTTTGCGGTTTGATTGGGGGCTTCGCTAGAAATTTAACGATCACCGTTTTTTCAGGCGGCCCGCACCGTGCCGATGATATCTGCCAACAGGGTGTGCAACAGATCCCGGTATCCGTTTCGCGCCGAGGGGCCGCTTTCCTCCGACGTCATGACGACCGTCAGATCCAGCGACGGGACGATGTAGAGCATCTGCCCGCCATAACCCCAGGCGAAATGCACCTGTTCACCGCCGATCTGCCGAGTGAACCAGCCATAGCCATATTCGTCGCCGGAAAAATGCGAGTTTGTGTGGTGCTGCCACGACTGGGAAATCCAGTCGGCAGGCACGACCTGCTCCCCTTCCCGAGTGCGCCCTCCATTGCGGTAGAGTTCGCCGAAGGCAAGCAGGGACCGGGCGCTCATCGCCATCTGATTGCCGCCGAGATAGATGCCCTGCGGATCGCGCTCCCATGCGCCGATGCGGAAACCGTCGACCGGGCCGAACCATTCACGCGCGAGCGCCAGCGTCGACCGCCGGCTAACCCTGGTGAGAATGGCCGACAGCAGATGCGTGGATGCGGTGGAATAGAGCATGTCCCCGCCGGGCTGATCGACGAAAGGCTGGGAGAGCGCAAAACGCACCCAGTTGCGCGAGTAGACCCAGCGGCCGTAATTCGGGCCCGACATGCGATCGAGCCCGGCCTGCATGGAGAGAAGATGACCGATGGTGATATCGTTGATGCGCGGATCCGGCGCCGCGGGGAGATCGGCCTTCAGGATCGGCGCGATCTTCTGATCGGGGCCTGCCAGCAGGCCCTTGCCGATGGCAATACCGACCAGCGCCGAAATGACCGACTTCGAAGCGGATTTGATATTGGTGGATTCCGACGGCGAATGGCCGTGGAAGCCGCGTTCGGCGAGCAACCGTCCGCCGCGTGCGACGATCACCGTCTTGAGAGGCCGCATCGCCGGGTCACCAGCCGCCCGATCGAGAAGGGGATTAAGCCCCGTGAAGGTGCGGGCCGTGCTCTGGGCAGCGGCCGGCATCGCCGCGGCAAGCGGCAAACTGAAGAGAACCAGAAGAGAGAGAACGCGGATCATGCAGCGCAAGATAGGATATCAGCCTGGCATGGTCGCGGGCCGGCAGTACATTTCACGCGATTGTGTTGCTAAAGCATGTCGCGCAAAAGTGTGCAGCCGTTTTCCGGCAACGATATGCGTAGAAACAAAGAGCTAAAGCGCGTCGCATGAATCAAGTTTGACGCGACGCGCTTTAAGTGCGTGAGGCATCCCGGTGAATCCACCCGCCACCCGAAAAAACAATCCGCGCCGCAACCACGGCAGGCCCGCCTGCCTCCATGGTCAAGCGGCGCGGATATTGCCGGCCGGGGTAAGGACGTTCAACCCCGGCCGGCCGATTGCTAGGCGGCGCGGCGAAGCGGCGCGCCGGCCAGCATGCGTCCCGAGGGGACGATCATGCCGGCCGCGCCGTCAAGCCAGCCTTCCGTGAGCTCGAGCGCCAGAAAGCGCGAGCGTTCGAACGGGCCTGGCATGACAAGATGGCGGGCCTTCTCGGCAAAAAAGCCGAAACGCTCGTAATAGGCGGCGTCGCCGACGAGCAGGACGGCGCCATGCCCGCGTTTCTTGGCTTCGAGGATCGCCGCGCGCATCAGCGCCGAGCCGATGCCCTTGCCGCCAAGATGCGGCGCGACGGCGAGCGGACCGAGCAGCAGCGCATCAATCGGTGTGCCCTCGTCATTGACGCCGGCCTCGATGTTCCAGAGCCGTACCGAGCCGATGACATGACCGTCGCGATCGCGCGCGACGAGCGCCAGCCCCTCGGCCGGAACACGGTTGCGGCGGATCTTCTCCGACGACTTCTTGCGGCGGTCAGGCCCCATGACCCGGTCGAGTAGGTTTTCACGGGCAACGACATCAGACGGATTTTCGGCGTCGATGGCGAAAGTGGTAGGCGCAAAGAATGCGCGGACAGAATCAAGAACAGCGGCCATCTTGGCCTCCCGTACCCAATACCGTTATCAGCGGCGATGAACGAAAATTGTGAAATTGCCGCCCCGGCTGGTTACGGGGCCGGCGGAAACGACCTTAGATGACGTAAGCCTTCAGCGGCTCGAAACCGTTGAAAGCGACCGCCGAATAGGTCGTCGTATAGGCGCCGGTGCCTTCGATCAGGACCTCGTCGCCGATCGAAAGGGAGATCGGCAGCGGATAGAGGTTCTTCTCGTAAAGCACATCGGCCGAATCGCAGGTCGGGCCGGCGATGACGCAGGGCTCCATCTCGTCGCCGTCGTGCTCCGTGCGGATCGGATAGCGGATGGCTTCGTCCATCGTCTCGGCGAGACCGCCGAACTTGCCGATGTCGAGAAAGACCCAGCGGGCATCGTCATTGTCCGACTTCTTCGAAATCAGCACGACTTCCGCCTTGATCACGCCGGCATTGCCGACCATGCCGCGGCCCGGCTCGATGATCGTCTGCGGGATCTGGTTGCCGAAATGCGTGCGCAGCGCCTGGTAGATCGACTTGCCGTAAGCTTCTGCGGACGGAACGTCGCGCAGATACTTGGTCGGGAAGCCGCCGCCCATGTTGACCATCTGCAGGTGGATGCCCTGCTTGGCAAGCGATACGAAGACGCGCTTGGCATCGGCGAGCGCCGAATCCCACGCATCGACCTTGGTCATCTGCGAACCGACATGGAACGAGACGCCATAGGACTGAAGGCCGAGCTGATGGGCGTAGACGAGAACGTCGACGGCCATCTGCGGAACGCAGCCGAACTTGCGCGACAGCGGCCATTCGGCGCCTTCGCCATCGGTGAGCACGCGGCAGAAGACGCGGGCGCCGGGTGCGGCGCGCGAGATCTTCTCGACTTCCTCGTGGCTGTCGACGGCAAAGAGGCTGACGCCGAGCGCGTGCGCGCGGGCGACGTCGCGTTCCTTCTTGATCGTGTTGCCAAAGGAGATGCGTGCGGCGGTCGCACCGGCTTCCAGCGCCATTTCGATTTCGGCAACGGATGCGCAATCGAAATTGGAGCCGAGCCCTGCGAGCAGCTTCAGCACCTCAGGGGCGGGGTTGGCCTTGACGGCATAGTAGATGGCGCTGTCCGGCATGGCGTGACGGAAGGCATGGAAATTGTCGCGAACGACATCGAGGTCAACCACGAGGCAGGGACCGTCGGGACGTCGGGTTGCGAGAAAGTCGCGGATGCGCTGAGTGGTCATATCGTTCCCTCTTCCAATTCCAGAGCTCCGGCATCAGCCGGAGGACAAAGGGCATACGAGAACTCGCATTGGAACCAGCCGGTGGAGACCCCGGAACCATAGCAAGCGCTCGATGCGCAGATAGTGAACCAACGCCGCGATGCGGTGTAAGTTCGGCTTTGTCTGCCATGGATTGGAGGGAGAATCCCAACCGCACTTCCGGCAATGATGGTGTGCCTCTTCAGTAACCCCCGCTGATGGAAAGCAGGGAGAGAACAAAAAGGCCCGCACCGTCGTTGCTTCAGGCGTCCTCGCATTTTCCGGTTGGCCGGAATAGCGACTGGAGGGGTTAATTCCAGGTACCTTACCGATTTCCTCACCAATTCGAGGGTTCGGCGGACACCCATGGGCACGTGCGACTTTGGGCTGAGGTGGAAATAAGAATATTCGCCTTCATAATCAAGCGTTTTTTTTGATCTTGGGGTCAAAAAAATAATTGAACAGGAGGAGCCGATTTGTTCAACATTCCGAAACAGTTTAAGGGATGGCCATGGATACCTTGACCCGCATACGCGCCTTCATCGATGTCGTCGAGGCCGAAGGCTTTTCCGCCGCCGCCAGGCGCACCGGCCGCTCCAAGGCGCTGCTCTCCAAATATGTGCGCGAGCTGGAAGATGAACTCGGCGCCCTGCTGCTCAACCGCACCACCCGGCAGTTCTCCATGACCGAGGCCGGCCACACCTATTACCGTAGCGCCTCCGATATCCTCAAGGAGATCGATAACCTTGCCGACCTCGTGCGTGAAAACAATGCGCAGCTGAAGGGACGGCTGCGCATATCCGTGCCCCGCACTTTCGTCGATGCCGATGTCGGCCAGTCGCTGATCGATTTCTCCAGGGAGAACCCGGATCTTTCGCTGGAGATCGCCGCCGACGACCGGTTTGTCGACCTGATCGAGGAAGGCTTCGACGTGGCGATTCGCATCAGCAAGCTCGAAGATTCCGGCATGATCGCCCGCAAAATCTCCGATTTTCGCGTCCACCTCTGCGCCACCCCGGATTTCCTCGAACGCCATCCCGATCTTGCCCATCCGAGTGACATTTCCAACGTCCCTTTCATCGTCGATACCAATTCGCGCACCCAGGCGAGCATCCGCTTCCACAATCCCGACAACACCTCATTCACCGTCGCCGTCTCCGGCCCGATGGAGGTGAACAGTCCGCATGCGACTTTGCGCGCAGCCCTCGCCGGCATCGGCATCGCCCTCATCCCAGATTTCATCGCCCGCAAGCCGATCGAGAGCGGCGAGCTGGTGACGCTGTTCAATGATTATCTCCCGACCGACCGCGGCATCTATGCCGTCTATCCGCACCGCCGCTACCTACCGGCCAAGGTGAGGATCTTCGTCGATTATCTCAACAACTGGTTCAAGAAACATCCCTAGCGCCGCTCTTGCGGCTGCGACATCGCGCCCCGCGCCAACCCGCGGCTCTCTGAATCCAATGCGGAATCCGGTCCCAATTCCGTCCCAATTTCTGGCAAGAAGTCAGAGTCACCGAACAGGGCAGCGGAACAAATGAGATATTCGACGATATTGATGGCTGCGCTTGTTTCGCTGGCGCCGGCCGCCGCCCTTGCCCATCCGCACATCTTCGTGGAGGCGCGCCTCGAGGTCGTGGCCGGCAAGGATGGCAGCGTCGAGGAACTGCGCAATGTCTGGCGTTTCGACGAGGTTTTCTCCTCCTCGGTCGTCATGGATTTCGACAAGAACACCGATCTGAAGCTGGAGCCGAACGAGCTCGCCGAGGTCGGAAAAACGGTAAAGCAGTCGCTTGCCGAATATGATTACTACATGAACCTGACCATCGACGGGAAGAACGTCACCGTTCAGAAGCCAGACATCATCCACGTCGACTACAAGGATGGCCAGCTGCTGATGTTCTTCGCGGTCAAGCCGGTGGAGAAGATGCCGCTGAAAGGCAGGCTCAGCTTCGGCGTCTACGACCCGACGCTGTATACCTCGATCGACTTTCCCACCGACAACGAACTGGCAATCGTCGGCGACGGCTTCAAGGCCTGCAAGCATCAGGTGGTGCGGCCGGATGCCGACCAGGTGATCTCGCAGAACAAACAGTCGCTGACCGACGCCTTCTTCAATGATCCCACCGGCACCAACATGTCCAAACTCTTCGCCACCCGGCTGGAGGTCACATGCTGACGAAACGCCTGCCGTTCATCCTTGCCGCCTCGGTCTTGGCGCTACTGGCGGCGGCAAGCCTCGCCCATGCGCAATCGCCGCTCGGCATCGGCACGGCGGAACCGAGCTTCCAGCCCACCGGCGGGCCGCTCGCACCGCTTTTGCTCTATGTGAATTACGAGCAGCAGGCCTTCTACCGGGCGCTGACCGATGCCTTGAAGGCGATGCGTGAGGATCCGTGGCAACTGGCCTCGCTGATCGGCCTCTCCTTCGCCTATGGCGTCTTCCATGCCGCTGGCCCCGGTCACGGCAAGGCGGTCATTTCCTCCTACATGATCGCCAACGAGATCGAGCTGAAGCGCGGCGTGGTGATTTCCTTCATCTCGGCCTTTATTCAAGGCGTGGTGGCGGTGGCGCTGGTCGGCGGCGCCTGGCTGGTGCTGCGCGGCACCGGCATCACGCTGACGGCGGCGACCCATGCGATGGAGATCGCAAGCTTCGTCATGGTCATCCTGTTCGGCGGCTGGCTGCTGTTCCGCAAACTGCGCTCGATGCTCGGCAACATGCCGCACCGCCGGCTGATGGCGGCGTCAGCCGGTCCGGTCAGCATGATGCTCGACTGGAAGGACAATGCCGCCGAACGCCAGACCTATGCGTTCAACGGCAAGGCGCAGGCTGTCGAAGCCAGCCATACCTTTGTTCCCGGCATGGCCTGCGAGACCTGCGGCAATGCTCATGTGCCGGATCCCGCCCTGCTTGCCGGCGACAGGTTCAGTGCCCGCGAGGCATGGTCGGCGATCGTCGCCGTCGGCCTTCGCCCCTGCTCCGGCGCATTGCTGGTCATGACCTTTTCGCTGCTGAACGGGCTCTATCTCGGGGGCGTGCTGTCGGTTGCCGCCATGTCGCTCGGCACCGCGATCACCGTTTCCCTGCTGGCCACCCTTGCCGTCACCGCCAAGAGTGCCGCCGTCCGCCTATCCGGACGCGGCTCAACCGCCTCTGTCTGGATCGGCAACGCCATCGAAATCCTCGGCGCCGTGCTGGTTATCGTGATGGGGACCCTGCTCCTCGGAGCGTCGCTGCAGGGATAGTCTACTTCCCCTTGCTGCGCTGATAGCGCGCCCGCAGCCAGAAAACCGCGAAAAACGCCATGATCAGGCAGACGCCGACGGCGATCCCCAGCACCGGCGAGAAATTGCCGATCCATAAAACGATGGTCGGCAGGAAATAGAGGACGAGGCCGGCGCCGAGCAGGATGATGGCGGCGGCGATTGCCTGCGAGCGGCTCTCGGAGCTCACGCGAGCCTTTCCTTTTCCAGATCGGCGCGAATATCCTGCAGACGGCGGATCTGATTGCCGGCGGCATCGAAATTCTCCGGCGAAAGCCAGGCCTCGAAGGCATCGTTGAGCAGCGGCCATTCGGCATCGATCATCGAGAACCAGGCGGTGTCGCGGTTGCGGTGCTTGGCGATCATGTGCTGGCGGAAGACCCCTTCGAAGCTGAAGCCGTAGCGCGCCGCCGTCGTCTTGCTCGCCTCGTTCTTATTGTCGCATTTCCATTCGTAGCGGCGGTAGCCGAGCTCCTCGAAAACGTGCTTGGCCATCAGGTAATGCGCCTCGGTCGAAAGCGGCGAACGCTTCATCTCCGCACCATGCGCCACCCCGCCGATCTCGACGACGCCGTTTGCCGGGTCGGCGCGCATGTAGTTCGCCATGCCCACAATTTTGCCGGTGGCGTTGTCACGGAAGATATGGGTGAGCCAGCCGGACTTGGTGTAGACGGTTTCCAGCCAGTTGGCGAAATCCTCGATCCCGGAGAAATCGTCCTGCGCGAAATAGAGAAGCAGCGGGTTGATGCCCATGCCGCCAAGCCCGTCCCACAGCGCCTCGAGATGCTCGGCGCGCCGATAAGGTTCGACGGTGACGAAACGGCCTTTCAGCGTCACCGGCTTCGGCGCCGGGCAGCCCTTGAAATTTGCAAGATCGCGCATGTTCACTCCCCTTGTCCAGGAGTGGATAGGCCAGCCGCCCGACAAAGGCAACCGGCCTAGATGTTACTGTGACAAGGTAACTTTTGCGGAGGACACCGTCGCCTCGATATGATCGACCAGCTGGTCGGCAAGGCCGAGCCTGCCGGCAAGCAGATCGAGATAACCACGCTCGGCCCGCGAATCCGGCTCGATGGTGAGCCGCGAGGCGGTATAGAGTTCGACGCGCTGTTCTTCCGTCGTCGCGGCGGCGACCAGTGCATCGAGATCGGTCGGCGAAGCGAGTTCGCGTTCAATGAAGGCCGCAGCCTCGCCGCTGACATCGGCGGCCTTGACCTTGTCCATGATAAGGGCCCGTTCGGCATCGTCGATATGACCGTCGGCCTTGGCGGCAGCGATCATCGCGCGGATCAGCACCAGCACAAACTCATTGCTGCCGGCCGGCGAGGCCGGCCCGAAGCCGGATTCGACAGGCGGTGGCAGGAGAACCGGATTGTTGGCCGAGGGTGCATCCGAAGGGGCTGCTGGCGCCTGCCCTGCCTGGTAATTTTTGTAGGCCTGGTAGCCGAGGCCGGCGATAGCGGCAAGACCGCCGATCGCCAGGGCGTTGCCAGCAATACTCCGGCCGGTCTTGGTGCCGAGAAGCGCGGCTGCGATCGCACCGGTCTTCATCGGATTGTTCTTTGCCGTCTGCATGGCCTCGCCCGCCCTGTCGCGGACCGAGCCACCAAGGCCCGGCACCTGCGAACCCAAGAACTGGTCGAGAAGCTTCTTCGCGTCGAACATTCCTCGTCGTCTCCCTGTTAGCTGGAGGACTACATAGGTTTGCGACGGTTGGAATACAAACAGAGGAGGGGGAATTGTGCCGTGAGGCTCATCCCCTGCCCCAAACTCAGGCCTTCAGCGCCGCAGCCTCTGCTGCGAGCCTGGTGATCCCCGCCCAGTCGCCGGCCGCGACCAGTTCCTTCGGCGCCACCCAGGAGCCGCCGACGCAGATGACGTTCGGCAGCGACAGATAGTCATTGGCGTTCTTCAGCGAAATGCCGCCGGTCGGGCAAAACAGCGTGCCGGCCAGCGGCGAGGAGAGCGCCTTGAGCAGAGCGGCGCCGCCAGCCTGCTCTGCCGGGAAGAACTTCAGCACCTGATAGCCTTCTTCGCGCAAAGCCATGACCTCGCTGGCGGTCGCAGCACCGGGAAGCAGCGGCACATCGGAATCGGCTGCGGCATCGAGCAGTTCCTGCGTCGTGCCCGGGCTGACGATGAATTTCGAGCCGGCCTCGACGGCGGCTTCCCAATGGGCGGCGTTCAGGATCGTGCCGGCACCAACTTCGGCGCCCTCGACCTCGGCGGCGACGGCGCGCACGGCATCGAGTGCCGCCGGCGTGCGCATGGTGATCTCGATCGCCTTCAGACCGCCCGCGACAAGCGCGCGGGCCAGCATTACGGCCGACTTGGCATCGTCGACGATCAGGACCGGAACGACAGGCTGGAGTTTCAGGATGGAAAGGAGCTTTTCTGTTTTCTCGCCCATAGCCGTGCGACTTCCTTGAAACGATTGAATTCGACCCCGAATAACGTCCTAATGGAACCTTGTCGAGATAAAACCAATTCCTAAGACAGGGTGGGTATGAAATCCCGGGAAAGTGGGCTACCGTGCGGCATCGTCACAAAAGGTTCACTGGTATGGCGAAAGAGATCGAGCGGAAGTTCCTCGTACGCAGCGATGGATGGCGTTCCGCCGTCGAGACGAAGTCTGCACTGAAGCAGGGCTATATCGCCTCCATGGACGATCGTTCCGTCCGGGTGCGTATCCTCGATAGCAGGAAGGCGAGACTGACGATCAAGATCGGCCGCAGCGCCATCACTCGTGACGAATTCGAATACGACATCCCGATCGCCGATGCCGAGGAACTGTTGCAGAACGCGATCGGCATCGTCATCGAGAAGACGCGCTACCGTGTTCCCTATGAGGGTTTCGTCTGGGAGGTCGACGTCTTTGCCGGCGAACATCGCGGCCTTGTGATTGCCGAGGTCGAGATGACCGCAGAGACAGACGATCCAGCGCTGCCCGCTTGGCTCGGCCGCGAAGTAACCGGCGATTTCCGCTATTCCAACCAGGCCCTTGCCACAGAATATGGGCACGACAGGCATGGCCTACCGCATTCGGCCTAAGGCTGATTTCACCAGTGAATTCCGCAGCGCCGCGAAAGAGCAGCTGGACGATGCGATCGCACTGATCGAAGAACAGCCGGACGGCGCCCATGAGGCGATCCATTCCTTCCGTAAGAACCTGAAACGATTGCGCTCGCTCTACCGGCTCGTGGCCCGCGAGGCGCCGGATTTCCAGGATCGCGAAAATGCCAGGCTGCGCGATGCCGCCCGTTCGCTTTCGGCGATCCGCGATGCCAACGCCCTCATCGGCACGGCGCAATATCTGCAGCGGACTGCCCGCGAGAAAGAAGAGAGCGAGGCACTCGGCCGCATCATCACCGTGCTTGAAGGCCGCCGTGACTGGATGGCGCAGGCCGAAAGCGGCCTTAAACAGCGCTTGGCGGAAACCACCGACGTTCTGAAGGAGGCGTCCGCCGCCCTGGATGGCGTCTCGTTCAATGGCCGCCACCGCAAGAATGCCCGCAAGCTGGCGAAGAGCTGGCGCCGCACCGCACGAAAGGCGAATGCGGCGCTTGCTGCCTGCCATGGCGAGGCATCTGCCGACGACTTCCACAAGCTGCGCAAACGCACCTACGACTATCGGCTCTATCATAGCCTGTTGCGCGATGTTTGGCCCGGGGCGATGAAGGCCAAGCGCGACGCGGCCAAGGGACTCGTCGAGGATCTCGGCCATATCCATGATCTTGCCGTGCTCTCCGAACTGGTCGAGGCCGAGCCGCAGCTCTTCACCCGTAATGACGACCTAGCCCATCTGCTCGACGCCATCATCTTCCGCCAGCAGGAAGACCGGCGGCAAGCGCTTGTCAAAGCCGAAACCGTCTTCGCCGATGATCCCGACGAGGAAGCACAGCGCATCGAGCTTCTCTGGCTGACGGCCGGGAGCTAAGGCGGCATCCCTATGGCGCCAACGCCTCTGAAATATTTCAACAAGAACCTTTGACCTCAACCAATCTTGAGGTCCTAGCCTCCGGCGGTCGAGAAAGCCTAGATCTGACCCGCGAGGAAGAAATGACCGCCGAAAATACCGCGATGCCGAAGCTGCTCGGGCTCTACGAGACCCATCTGACCGTTGCCAATCTCCAAACCTCCACGGACTTCTACCGCGATATCGTCGGGCTCGAACCGCCGGCCTCCTTCGAGGAGCGCAAAGTCGCTTTCCTCTGGGTGGACGACCGGAAGACCGGCATGCTCGGCCTTTGGGAAGCCGGACCGGACCGCTGAACATGCGGCTGCACATCGCCTTCCGCATGACCGCCGACGGGGTGCTGCAGGCGCCCGCCCGCCTCAAGGAAAAGGGGGTGGAGCCTCTTGGCTTCACCGGTGAGCCAGCGACGGAGCCGGTGGTTCTCGGCTGGATGCCGGCGTTGTCTATCTATTTCAAGGATCCCGACGGACACTCCATCGAGTTCATCAGCATCCTCGACGACACTCCGGACCCAAGCTTTGGCGTGCGGCCGTTTTCCGAATGGCAGGCGAAAGCCTAAAGCGCGTCGCATCAAACTTGATTCATGCGACGCGCTTTAGCTCTTGTTTTGATGCATGTCGTTATTCGGGAACCACTGCACACTTCCCGGCGACATGCATTAATCGCTCATCCGCCAAAGCGGCCACCCGTGAAGGCAATTGCGCGATCCGCCGATTTTCTGTATTTCCGCCCCCATGACCGACAGCCTGACACACACCAGCCCGTTCCTCGTGGCCGCACTCTACCATTTCGTATCCGTGCCGCGCTTTGAGAGCCTGCAAGGCCCGCTGCAGGCGCTTTGCGAGGAGAGCGGCGTCAAGGGAACTCTGCTTCTGGCACATGAGGGCATCAACGGCACGATCGCCGGCCCGGCTGCCGGTGTTGCCGCCGTGCTCTCCTTTCTGCGGACCCAGCCGGAATTCTTGGGTCTGGAGCATAAGGAAAGCCGCGCCTCGAAAATGCCTTTCCTGCGCATGAAGGTTAAGCTGAAGAAAGAGATCGTTACCATGGGCGTCGAGGATATCGACCCCAACAAAGTGGTTGGCACCTATGTGGCGCCTCAGGACTGGAACGCACTGATTTCCGATCCCGATACGATCGTCATCGACACCCGCAACGATTACGAGACGGCAATCGGCACCTTTCGCGGCGCGCTCGACCCGAAGACGAAAACCTTCCGCCAATTTCCCGATTGGGTGCGCAACAATTCCGGCCTGCACAACAAGCCCAAGATCGCCATGTACTGCACCGGCGGCATACGCTGCGAGAAGGCCACCGCCTTCATGAAGGCCGAGGGCTTCGACGAAGTTTATCATTTGAAGGGCGGCATCCTGAAATATCTCGAAGAAGTGCCGCAGGAGGAAAGCCTCTGGGACGGCGCCTGCTTCGTTTTCGACGAGCGCGTCTCCGTCGAGCACGGGCTGAAGGAAGGCGAACACCGGCTATGCCATGCTTGCCGCAACCCGATCACCGCGGAAGAAATCACCTCGGCGCTCTACGAGGAAGGCGTTTCCTGCAGCCATTGCTACCACACCCGCACCGAAGAGGATCGGCTGCGCTACCGTCAGCGGCAGCACCAGATCGCCCTCGCCAGGAAACGCGGCCAGCGGCATATCGGCAGCTGAGTCAGTATCCTTTCCGGATCAGCCGCGTGTTAGGAAAATCTCCCAGCGCCCTTCAGGCTGAGCCGAGACGGCGCCGGCCTTCCGGTTCGGCTGTATGCCGCGCGTGCAGCATCTCGGTGATCAGATCGGCGGTCATCGGTTTTCCGAACAGATAACCCTGCAGGCAATCGCAGCCGAACAGGCGCATGGCGATTGCCTGCTCCTCGGTCTCGATGCCCTCGGCGGTCACCGGAATGTCGAGAGAGCGGGCAAGCGCCACGGTCGCCTGCAGCATCTCGCGCTGGCGCTTGTCCTCATTGACCCCCATGACCAGCGAGCGGTCGATCTTGATGCGGTCGAAGCCGAACTGCCTGAGGTAACCGATTGACGAGAAGCCGGAGCCGAAATCGTCGAGCGCCACCTTGACCCCCAGCGCCTTCAGCCGTTCGATCGACTGGCGGGTGCGCTGCGGATTCTGGATCATGTAGCCTTCGGTGATCTCGAGCGTGATGCGGGCGGCCTCGACCTCCGTCTGCTTCAACACGTAGCGCACATAATCGGCAAAAGCGGGATTGCGGAACTGGCCAGGGGAGACGTTGACCGAAACGTTGAGTTCCGGCCATTGCTTGGCTGTTTCGCAGGCCTTGCGCAGTACGAACAGGCCGAGCGATTCGATGAGGCCGCTCGTCTCGGCGATCGGGATGAACACCTCGGGCGAGATAGGGCCATGACCCGGACGGTTCCAGCGCACCAGCGCCTCGACGCCGGTCGGCGCATACGAGGCCGCATCGATCAGCGGCTGGTAGGCGAGCGTTAGATCACCGCTTTCGATGGCCATCCTGAGGTCGAGTTCCAGCGCATTGCGCTGCTCCCGGTCGGCATCCATCGACGGATCGTAAAGCGTCATGCGCGCACGGCCGGCTTCCTTCGCCTTGTACATGGCAAGGTCGGAGCGGCGCACCAGCTCCTCCCGGCCGATGGTGCCGGCGGGCGACATGGCGATGCCAATGCTGGCCCCGACAACAACGACGCGGCGACCGATCTCCAGCGGCTCGACCAGAAAATCAAGGATCTGCTCGGCAAGTTGCAGGGCCGCGGCATTCTCGCCATCCGAGAGAAAGGCGATCGCAAATTCATCGCCGCCGATGCGAGCAAGAACCGCGCCTTGCGGAATAAGCACGTCGAGACCGGCCGCGACCGCGCGAATCAACTGATCGCCGGTGCCGTGGCCATAACTGTCATTGACTTCCTTGAAGCCGTCGAGGTCGAGATAGAGGAGCAGCACGTTGCGTTTGGTCTGGCGCGCCTCGACGACGAAACGGTCGACGGCAAGCCCAAGACCGTCGCGATTGGAAAGGCCGCTCAGCCGGTCGCGCAGCGTCTCCTCGCGGGCGCTGTTTTCATCGGCCTTCAGCCGGCGGCCGGTGAACCAGCCGATGACCAGCAGCACCACGAAGAACAGCCCGACAAGGCCGAGCGCCTGCAGGACCATCGGTCGCACCTGTGCGTAGCCGACATCACCCGGCGAACGCGAGGTCCAGACAAGCTTTTGAAGCGTTGCCCCCGTCGGATCGACGATCGGCACAAAATAATCGGCCTCGAAGCTCGCCGGCGCCAGCCTCAGCCCACCGATGACATAGGTCTGGCCGAGCGCGGTCACCCGGTCATTGTCGAGATGGCGGGCGAAGACGAGATAGCGATGCTGGCCGGCAGGCGCATCCAGCGCACCGGATTTTTTCCGCACCAGGGCGACGCCGACAGCAGCAACACCGCGTTTGGTGGTGACGAAGCCGACTGCCTGGGGAGTCCCGGCCGGGTCGGCCGCCTTGGCCGCGTCGAACAGGGTCCAGAGCGACGGCGCGAAGAAATCCGCAAGCGGATCCTCCATCGGCTTGCCGTCGCGATAGGCCATGATCGGCTTCTTCCCGTCATCGATGACAATCGCCATGTCAAAAAGCGAGCTGTTGACCGACATCTCGCCGTAATTGCTCACCGTCCAGGCCATGCCGTCTGGCGAATAGACGTTGACGGCGGCATCGTCCCAGGCGGCGTAATCGTCGAGCGTCGCGCCGAGCTGGTCCTCGAAAGTCTTCAACGCCCCGATCGTCGTTTCGCGCGAGCGCTCGTCATCGAGGAGATTGGCATTTTCGGCCACGCGCTCGAGCGCCGTCAGCACCATGACGGTGACGATTGCAACGATGACGGCAAAGGAGAAAAGCACCCCCGTAACGGTGATGTGACGGCCTACTCCCAAACCCTTGCTCTGCGACTTTCCGGCTGTCTGCATCACGGCTCCCTGACCGTCTGACTTTGCCAGCCAAGAGTTCAAAAACGTTTAAGCAACCAACTGTTGAAGATTTGCGAGGGCCTATTTCTTTGCCTGCCGATGCGGAAAATGAGAGAAACAAGGTCAGCTGTCCCACAAACCCGCCTTGTGATTGCCCTTCGGGAATTGTGCTGCGAGTTCGCGATACCACTTGCCGCTCTTCTTCACCGTGCGCAACTGGGTCTGATAATCGACATGGACGAGGCCGAAACGCATGCGGTAACCTTCCGCCCATTCGAAATTATCCATCAGGCTCCAGGCGAAATAGCCGCGCATGGGATAACCGTCCTTGATGAGGCCTGCCACGACATCGAGATGGTCGCCGAGATAATCGAGACGCACGGTATCGTCGACTTCGCCGTCGACGATACCGGTGTTGTCGCAGGCGCCGTTCTCGGTGATGTAGCATTCCGGCAGTTCGTAGCGACGGTAAAGGTCCTCGACCAGCAGCTTCAATCCCGGCGTATAGATTTCCCAACCGATATCGGTTTTGACGTCGCTTGCCGGCGGCGCTTTCACCGTCCAGGGGAAATCACCGTTGCGTTCGGCATCGTCGGTGACGCGCTGGGGCGTGTAGTAATTCAGACCCCACCAGTTGAGTTTCTGGCTGATCAGCATCATGTCGCCGTCCTCGATGACAGGCATGCGCTCACCGAGCGCCTCGACGAATTCCTTCGGATATTCACCCTTGAAGACGGGATCAAAGAAGGCCCCGTTGTGGAACTGATGCGCGCGTTCGGCGGCGGCAAGATCGGCCGGGCTCTCGGAGCCGGGGATGATCGAGGCGGCGTTGAGCACGAGCCCGACGGGCACCGCAGGGGCTTCCGAGCGGATCGCCTCGACGCCGAGACCGTGGGCAAGGTTCATGTAGTGCATGGCGTGAAGGGCGGCCTGCATATTGCGCTCGCCCGGCGCATGGATGCCATAGAGGTGGCTCAGCCAGACGATGCACCACGGCTCATTGAAGGTCGCGACGGCGTCGAGACGATCGCCAAGCCGGTTCATCACCGTCTTGGCGTAGCGCTGAAAGGCATAGGCGGTCGAGCGCGCCGTCCAGCCGCCGTCGCCGGCCAGCAGCAGCGGCAGGTCCCAGTGATAGAGCGTGGCAAAGGTCCTGATCCCGCGCGCCTTGCAGCCGTCGACCAGCCGGTCGTAGAAATCGAGCCCGGCCTCGTTCACCGCACCCGTGCCGTCGGGGATGATGCGGGGCCAGGCGATCGAGAAGCGGTAGGCTTCGACACCCATATCCTTGATAAGATCGAGATCCTGCTCCAGCCGGTTATAGTGGTCGCAGGCGATGTCGCCATTATCGCGATTAGAAACTCGGCCGGGCATATTGCAGAAAGCATCCCAGATGGATGGCTTGCGCCCGTCGGCCTTACCAGCACCTTCGATCTGGAAGGCGGCGGTGGCGACGCCGAAGGTGAAATCGCCGGGAAGGCGGCTTGCAAGCGTCTTCGCATCGATCATCTGTAAATCCCATTTCTCAGCGTGTGAATGGATCGTCCGGGCTCGGATTTAGCCAAGCCGGAAAGCAAAGTACAGGCCGGGGAGTGGAAAAACTGCAACGTTACAGGAGACACACAAACAGGCGGCGACTGCCCTCATAACGCGAATGTCACCAGTCGTGACTTGATGTCGGGCCGGCGATCGCGGACACCGCCAAGTCATCGCAAACAAGACATCGCAAAACATGAAAGGAATCCGATGCTGTCTTCGATCCATCTGTTGCAGCCCCATCTGCTGAGCCTGCTGCGCATCGTCTCGTCACTTGTGCTGTTCAGCTACGGAACGCAGAAGATTCTGCATTTTCCGGCCGCTGCCAGCGTGCCGCCCGCAGGCTCGCTCTCGTGGATTGCCGGGCTGATCGAACTCACCCTAGGCTTCCTGGTTCTGGTCGGATTCCAGACCCGAATCGCAGCCTTCGTGCTCTCGGGCCTGATGGCTTTCGCCTATTTCATCGGGCATGCCTCGAAGGGCATCTACCCTGCACAGAACGGCGGCGTCGCGGCGATCCTGTTCTGCTTCGTCTTTCTGTATCTGGTGGCGGCAGGCGCCGGACCGCTCAGCGTTGACAACCTGCTGAAGCGCGGCCGTACCGCTGCTGCCTGATCACTATAAACAAAACGCCGAGGCGACTTTTAAGCCCACCTCGGCGTTTTTCATTGGGCGATGCGGATCGGTAAGGTCAGACCTTGACCCATGCGCCGTTCTTCTTCGAGGACGCGACGCAAGCCTCGACGAAGGCCACCCCCTTCACGCCGTCATCGACGGTGGGATAGACCACCGCCTTGTCGACGGTCTTGCCCTTCTTACGGGCATTGATCGCATGCGCGGCTTCCGTGTAAATCGTCGCAAAGGCCTCGAGATAACCCTCCGGATGTCCAGATGGCACGCGCGTGACGCGGCCGGCAGCCGCGCCCGAACCGGCGCCGCCCCGGGTGATCAGCCGTTTCGGCTCGCCGAATGGCGTGTACCAGAGATAGTTCGGATCCTTCTGGGTCCATTCCAGGCCGCCCTTGCTGCCGTAGACGCGCACCATCAGGCCGTTCTCATGGCCGGGCGCCACCTGGCTGCACCAGAGCATGCCCTTAGCCGGCTTCTCCGAACCCTTTGCCTTGAAGCGCAGCATGACATGGGCATTGTCATCCAGCCGGCGGCCGGGGACAAAGCTGTCGAGATCGGCAGCGAGGCTGTCGAGTTCCAGTCCGGATATGAAGGCGGCGAGATTATAGGCATGGGTGCCGATATCGCCTGTCGAGCCACCGACGCCGGATTGTGCCGGATCGGTGCGCCAGGCGGCTTGCTTCTGGCCGGTCTGTTCAACCGCCTCGGTCAGCCAGTCCTGCGGATATTCAGCCTGGACGACCCTGATATCGCCGAGTTCACCGTTGGCGATCATCTCGCGTGCCTGGCGGACCATCGGATAACCGGTGTAATTATGCGTCAGCACGAAGAGCGCGCCGCTGTCGTCGGCGATCTTCTTCAGCTTCTTCGCATCGGAAAGGTTCGATGTCAGCGGCTTGTCGCAGATGACATGGATGCCGCGCTTCAGGAATTCCTTGGCGGCGTCGTAATGCACATGGTTCGGCGTGACGATCGCTACCGCCTCGATGCCGTTCTTCAGCTTCGCCTCGCGGATCGCCATCTCGCGGTAGCTGGAATAGGTCCGCGACGGATCGAGGCCGAGATCGCGGCCCGACTGAACCGCCTTTTCAGGCGTCGACGACAGCGCGCCGGCGATGAGATCGTACTGATCGTCGATGCGCGCCGCGATCCGGTGCACCGCACCGATGAACGCGCCGGCGCCGCCGCCAACCATGCCGAGCCGGATGCGCGGCTCACGGGTCTGTTCGGATGATGCTTCGATTGCCATTCTTGTCCTCCTGGAATTTAACTTGGTGCGGATGCGCCCCTCATCCGGCTGCCGCCACCTTTGCCTGGGTCGAGCCACGGGTCTCGACCCGTCTTTCAGACCCCCGCCAGCGGGAAGAAGGGATATGTCGCGCCGCCTCCGTCCCACTCCAACATCTCGTGGGGCAGGTCCCCTCTCCCGTCATAACGGGGAGAGGGTTAGGGTGAGGGGCAGCCAGTCCTCGCGGCACGCCTTGTGTCTCAGAGTCCCAGCATCCGCCGATTGGCCGCCTGATCCGTGCCGCTGCCGGCGAAATCGTCGAAGGCTTTCTCGGTGACGCGGATGATATGGGCGGCAACGAATTCGGCCCCTTCGCGAGCGCCGTCTTCCGGATGTTTCAGCGCGCATTCCCATTCGACCACGGCCCAGCCGTCGAAATTATTGGCCGTCATCTTCGAGAACACCGCGCCGAAATCAACCTGGCCGTCGCCGAGCGAGCGGAAGCGGCCGGCCCGTTCCACCCAGCCCTGATAGCCGCCGTAGACGCCCTGGCGTCCGGTCGGGTTGAACTCCGCATCCTTGACGTGGAACATCTTGATGCGGTCCTTGTAGATGTCGATGTTGTCCAGATAATCGAGGCACTGCAGGACGTAGTGCGAGGGATCGTAGAGCATGTTGGCGCGCGGATGGTTCTTCACGCGCTCCAGGAACATCTCGAAGGTGATGCCGTCATGCAGGTCTTCACCCGGATGGATCTCGTAGCAGACGTCGATGCCGTTTTCGTCGGCATGGTTGAGAATCGGCGTCCAGCGGCGGGCAAGTTCGTCGAAGGCGGTTTCGACCAGGCCGGCGGGACGCTGCGGCCAGGGATAGATGAACGGCCAGGCGAGCGCGCCGGAAAAGGTCGCATGCGCCTTCAGGCCGAGGTTCTTCGATGCCGTCAGCGCCATCTTGACCTGCTCGACCGCCCATTCCTGACGGGCCTTGGGATTGCCGCGCACCTCAGGAGCAGCAAACCCGTCGAAGGCTTCGTCATAGGCCGGATGAACGGCGACGAGCTGACCCTGCAGATGGGTGGAGAGTTCGGTGATCTCGATGCCGTTTTCGCGGGCCTTGCCGGCGAATTCGTCGCAATAATCCTTGGAGGTCGCAGCCTTCTTCAGATCGATCAACTGGCTCGCCCAGGTCGGCACCTGGACGCCTTTGTAACCGATGTCGGCCGCCCATTTGGTGATCGCGTCCCAGGAATTGAAAGGCGCGGCATCGCCCGCGAACTGGCCAAGGAAAAGGCCGGGGCCCTTGATCGTCTTCATGTCAGATTCCTCCCTGAATATCGACCGTAAACGTTTCTGAAGTGTTGTAGCACGCAATTTGGCGGGCGCAAGGCGCCTCCTCGCCCTCAGCTCGCGTTTTGGCGCAAGGCCGGATGCGATACGGCTGCGAGCTAATCATGCTGGGCTTTGGCGGGCAAGAGGTACGTGCAGCATTTTCAGCTGCGTACGTATATGGAAGCATAAAATGCGCCCATCCTTTCGAATGGGCGCATGTCGCCGGCCGATGGATCAGAACGGAGAATCCGGGAAGTAGAAGTCCTTGGCATTGTCCTTGGTGACGAGAGTCGCGTCGAGGATGTAGCTGCCGTGAACCGGGACCTGATCGTAGAGGGCGGCCGCCGTCAGTTCCATGGCCGTGCCGACCATTGCCGGCGGATAGAGAACGTCGACCGGGATCATCTTGTCGCCGTCCATGACCTTCTTGACCATGTCCTTGGAGCCGGCGCCGGCGACGACATATTTGATGTCGGTGCGCTTGGCCTGCTCGATGGCCTGCAGAACGCCGACGGCCATGTCGTCGTCCTGGCACCAGACGACGTCGATCTTCTGATACTTGGTCAGGTAGTCCTGCATGACCTTGAAGGCATCGTCGCGGTTCCAGTTGCCGTACTGGCGGTCGAGAACCTTGACCTTCGATCCGGCAATGCCCTTGTCGAAGCCGTCCTGGCGCTGCTGGTCGATCGGGATCGGCAGACCGCGGATAATGACGACTTCGGCATCCGGCGTGGTGTCCTTGATGTACTTGCCGGCGACTTCGCCGAGCGCCGGATTGTTGCCGGCGACATAGAGGTCGCGCACGGAGTTGTCGTTGCTCGACGGCGCGCGGTCGACGAGAGCGACGAACTTGCCCTTGCCCTTGACTTCCTTGATGGCGTTGACGAGCGGATCCGGATCCGACGGCAGGATGACCAGGGCGTCGATGCCCTGCGTGTCGAGATCCTGCACGGCATTTGCCTGGCTGGCAGCGTCCGGCGAGGTCTTGACGATGACGTTGAGACCGGGATGTTCGGCCATCAGCAGCTTGGCGACACGTTCGGCATGGAAGACCACGCCCGACGTCCAGCCGTGGTCGGCGGCCGGAATGGACACACCGATCGTGAATTTCTTATCCTCGGCGTGAGCGGCGCCGGCGAACGTCACCGCCGCAACCGCCAGGCCCAACATCAATTTACGCATGCCATTTCCTCCCAATAATTTCAGGGTCTTTTCCATATCGGGACCGGACGCCCTGTAAGTCCGGTCAATCCTGAGCCCGATCAATGCAAACCGGGGCAATTCATGATTTGCGCACCAGCGAGCGCTGCACGAACATGGCGATGATGATGATCGCACCCTGGATGGCGCCGATCAGATACTCGCTGATGAAATTCGAAAGCAGCATGATGTTGCCGACGAGTTCGAGAATGAAGGCGCCGCAGATCGTGCCCCAGACCCGACCGGCGCCGCCCTTCAGCGCCGTGCCGCCGACCACGACCGCCGTGATCGCCTGCAGCTCCCACAGGATGCCTGTCGTCGCCGAGGTCGAGCCGAGACGGGGAACATAGAGCAGCACGGCAATGGCGACGCACAGGCCCTGGATAACGAAGGCGATCGTCCGCACACGATTGACCGCGATGCCGGAATAACGGGCGACATCGCTGTTCGACCCGACAGCGACGACATGGCGCCCGTAGCGGGTGCGGTAGAGAATGAAGGCCGCAACCGCCGTCACCGCCAGGATCACCACGATCGGGATCGGCACTCCGGCGATGGTGCCGAAATAAGCGGGACGATAGAGCGTCTGGATATCGGCGGAGCGAAGCGTGATCGCGCCGCCCTGCGACAGCCATGTCGTCAGGCCGCGATAGATGCCCATCGTGCCGAGCGTCGCGATGAAGGGTTCGATCTTGCCCACCGTGGTGATCAGGCCATTCGCCAGGCCGCAAAGCGCGCCGGCGACCAGCGTGAAGACGACTGCGACCGTCAGCATCAGAGCGGGGTTTTCGATGGCGCCAGAGTTCATCAGCAGGATCATCAGGCTGGCGACGAAGGCCACCATCGAACCCACCGACAGGTCGAGATCACCGGCCGAGATCACGAAAGTCGCGCCGACCGCGATGATGGCGATGAAGGCGCTGCGCGTCGCGACATTGGCAAGATTCGTGATGCCGATAAAATTGGGATTGACCAGGGCTCCGACGATCAGAAGCAGCGCCAGGGCGACGAAAGGCGCGACCGCACGCAGATCGACATCCCGCCAGGATCGGCGCCGGATTTCCCTGGTCTCCTCGTTGACACTCATTTCCAAAACCAACCTCCCGCCCCATTCTTTCTGGGCATCTTATCTGTCCGCTGCGGCGCTCAGGCCGCCGCTTTCCTCTTCAGCCCGGCGGCATAACGCATGATCTCCTGCTCGGAGATCTCGTCCCCTTCGAGTACGCCGACGATATGCCCTTCGCGCATCACCACGACCCGCGTGCAAAGCCCGATGACCTCGGGCATCTCCGACGAGACGATGATGATCGACCGGCCGTCCCGGGCCAGCGCCGAGATGAAATGATAGATCTGCTGCTTGGTGCCGACATCGATGCCGCGCGTCGGCTCGTCGATGATGATGATGTCGGGCTCGGTCTCCATGACCTTGGCCAGCAGCAGCTTCTGCTGGTTTCCGCCGGACATCCGGCCGGCGACGATATTGCCGTCGCGAACCCGGATGTCGAAGCGCCGCTTGGCCTTTGCCATCGCGGCCGCTTCGCTGCCGGGGCTGAGATACCCTCGGCGAGAATGCCTTCCGAGCGATTGCAGCGTCAGATTGGTGACCATGCCGGAACGCAGCAGCAGGCCCTTCGACTTGCGATCCTTGGTCATATAGGCGAGGCCGCAGCGATTGGCGGCATGCACGTCGCCGGAGGGAACGGCGGCCCCTTTGATCACCACCTCGCCCTCGAGACGGGTCCGCAACCCGGCGATCGCTTCCATCAGCTCGGTGCGGCCGGAGCCGATCATGCCGGAAAAACCGATGATCTCGCCCTTGCGCACCTCGAAACTCGCATCTTTGACATAACCCGTCGACACCGAGGCGACGCTCAAGACGATCTCCTCGTCGACATCCGGCTCGACCTTGGCGGGATAAAGGCTGGAAAGTTCGCGACCGACCATCAGCTGCGCAATCGATTCCCCGTCCAGAATGGATGTCGGCGACGTCTTGATCCATTGGCCGTCGCGCAGCACCGTGACACGATCGGTCAATTCCATCACTTCATCGAGCTTATGCGAAACGAAGACGAAGCTGGTGCCCTGATCGCGCAGCTTGCGGACCTGCTTGAACAGCATATTGGTCTCTTCCCGCGACAAGACTGCGGTCGGCTCATCCATGAACACGACCCGCGCGTCGCGGCTGATGGCCTTGGCGATTTCGACCATCTGCTTGTCGGCGATGGACAGCGTGCTGATCAGCGCATTTTCATCGACATGCGAACCGAGCACATCGAGAACTTTGCGTGTCTCCGAGCGCATATATTTGCGGTCGAGCACGCCGAAGCGTGTGACTTCGCGTCCGAGGAAGAGGCTCTCCGTCACGGTCAGATGTTCGGCGAGGTTGAATTCCTGGTGAATGATGACGATGCCGAGCGCCTCGGCGGCGCCATTCGGCGGCAGAACGACGGGCTTGCCGTCAAGCAGGATCTCACCGGAACTCGGCTGCTCGAAACCGGACAACACCTTGACGAGCGTGGATTTGCCGGCGCCGTTTTCACCCATCAACGCATGGATTTCGCCGGCGCGGAGATCGAAATTGACGCTGAAAAGCACCTGCACGCCGCTGAAGGATTTGCATATACGCCTGGCGGACAGCACCACGGGTGCGGTGTCGGCGATCTCCACGGTCATTATGCCCTCCCCCAAGAGCGCCTTGCATCCGGCAGAACCTGCCGGCGCCGCTCCATCACCTTGAACTAGCGCACATTCCCATTCTGAAAACCGCTTGCTGTTTTCGGGTGCTGTGCGCTGCGGCTCCCGTCCGCATTGAAGTTTATGTAAACCTTTACATCTGGCATGTAAAGGTTTACATGGTGGATTTACGCAGATCCGTTGAAGCCTGCCTTTGACCTGTCGACAAGTCTGTGTAGTGTCGCGGCGAAGACAGCCCAAGGCAGAGCTCAGTGTCGAATTCCACACCCGCAACAATCGAAGACGTCGCCCGGATCGCCGAGGTCTCCATCGCGACGGTGTCCCGGGCGATCCATATGCCGGAGAAGGTCGCCAACTCCACCAGACTCAAGGTCAACCAGGCGATCGCCGTCACCGGCTATACCACCAATGCCATGGCCCGCAGCCTGAGGCTCGGCCGTTCCAACATGATCCTCGTGGTGGCGCCCGACATCGGCGACCCCAATTTCTCCAACATTCTCGTCGGGCTGGAAAACGAGGCGCGCGCGCATGGCTACGGTATCCTGATCGGCCACACGCAGAACGACGCCCAGCGCGGGCTCGAATATCTCAAATTCTTGAATTCCAACCAAGCTGCCGGGCTGATCCTGTTCACCGGCATCCTGCCCTTCGGGCATCAGACGATGACGGCGCGGCTGCCGCCGAGTGTCGGTGTTTTCGAGCCCGTCTTCAACGGCGGTATTCCCTATGTCGGCGTCGACGATACCGAGGGGGCGCGAAAGGCGGTGGACCTGCTATTGGCCGAAGGTCATCGCAAGATCGCCTTCATCGGTGATTCCCGCACCCGGCTTGCCTATATCAGGCGCCGCATGGGCTACGATGCCGGTCTCGATGCCGCCGGCATCCCGCCCGATCTGAGGATCGTGCTCGAAGGCGACGGCACGATCGAAAGCGGCCGGCATGCTGTGGAGCAGCTTTTCATGCGCGACACGCTTCCCACCGCTTTCATGTGCGTGAACGATCAGACGGCGATCGGCGTCATGGTCGGCCTCGGCGCGCGAGGTTATGACATTCCAAGGGACTTCTCGGTGACCGGTTTCGACGACGTGCCGCAGGCCGTCTTCATATCCCCGCCGCTGACGACCATCCGCCAGCCGCGAACGGCAATCGGCAAACAGGCGATGGCGCTGCTGCTGGAGCTCTTGTCCGATGGCCGGCCGACCGAGACGGAAATCCTGCTGCGGCCGGATCTGGTGGTTCGAAACTCCGTCTCCGCACCATCGCGCAACTGGTTGAAGCGCTGAACAGAGATATAGCCGGCGACAAAAAATTGCGCCGGCGGCCGATGACCGCCGGCACGCGTGATCAGACGTAACGGTTGACGACGTTTTCGAGCAGTTCCTGCTTGCCGGATCTCGGCTGCGGGTTGACGTCCTTGGTCTCGACCCAGTTCGTGATCTCATCCAGCGAATATTCGCCGCGGAAGAGCTTCTGCGCTTCAGCCGTTTCCCAGCCGGCATAACGATCGGCGAGCGGCTGTGACAGAGCCTTGTCCTCGATCATCCTGGCGGCGGCCTTCAGGCCGCGGGCGCAGCAATCCATGCCGCCGATATGACCGATCAGCAAATCCGCCGGGTCGAGCGACTGGCGGCGAAGCTTCGAGTCGAAGTTGGTGCCGCCGGTCTTGAAGCCGCCGCCTGCCAGAACGTGGTAGTAGGCAAGCGCCATTTCGGGAACATTGTTCGGGAACTGGTCGGTATCCCAGCCGGACTGGTAGTCGTTGCGGTTCATGTCGATCGAGCCGAAGATGCCAAGCGCATTGGCAAGCGCCAGCTCGTGCTCGAAGGAGTGGCCGGCCAGGATCGCATGGCCTTGCTCGATATTGAGCTTCACCTCGTTTTCGAGGCCGTGCTTCTTGAGGAAGCCGTAGACGGTCGCGACGTCGTAATCATACTGGTGCTTCGTCGGCTCCTGCGGCTTCGGCTCGATCAGGATCGTGCCCTTGTAGCCGATCTTGTGCTTGTATTCGACGACGAGGTTGAGGAAGCGCCCGAGCTGGTCGAGCTCCCGCTTGAGATCGGTGTTGAGCAGCGTCTCGTAACCTTCGCGGCCGCCCCAGAGCACATAGTTCTCACCGCCGAGCTTCTGCGTCGCGTCGATGCACGTCTTCACGGTCGCCGCTGCGAAAGCGAAGACATCGGGATCGGGGTTGGTCGCCGCGCCCGACATATAGCGGCGGTTGGAGAAGAGGTTCGCCGTGCCCCAGAGCAGCTTGGTGCCGGTCGCGGCCTGCTTTTCGGCGAAGTAGTCGACGATCTCATTGAGGTTTTTGGTGTTCTCGGCGAAATTTCTGCCCTCTGGACGCACGTCGGCATCATGGAAGCAGTAGTAGGGCGAGCCAAGCAGCGAGAAGAATTCGAAGGCGACGTCGGCCTTGAGCTTGGCGGCCTTCATCGTGTCCTCGAACCAGGGACGCAGGAAGGTCTGGCCGCCGAAGGGATCGCCGCCCGGCCAGGTGAAGGTGTGCCAATAGGCCACCGCAAAGCGCAAATGGTCTTCCATGCGCTTGCCCATGACGATTTCATCAGGCTGGTAGTAGCGGAAGGCCAGCGGATTGGTGCTGTCGGGGCCTTCGTATTTTACTTTCTGGATATCGCCGAAAAATCCGGTGCTCATCTTGGTCTCCTTGGGGTTCGTAATTCAGTCTTATCGGTTGTGCCATCCGGCCCCTCATCCGAGCCTTCTCCCCACGTGCGAAGGGAACTGAGGCGCCGCCGCGAATCTCTTCTCCCAGCGGGGAGAAGGTGCCGGCAGGCGGATGAGGGGCCGCCGGCCAGTTCTCAATGCGCCAGCGACTTGATCGCCGGATAGAGTGCGCGATAGCGCCTATAGGCATCCTCGTAAGCGCCGCTCAGCGCCGACACCGGCTCGATCGTGCCTGATGTCACCGGCGGCGTGCAGACGGCAATCGGATCGGCACCCGTCGCAGCAATCAGGCCGAGGCGCGCGGCGCCGAAGGCCGCGCCGAAATCGCCATCGGCGGGCAGGTCGACCGGGACGCCGAGCGCAGTCGCGATCGACGCCAGCCAGTAATGCGAGCGCGAACCGCCGCCGATCGCCGTGACGCGGGAGATGCCGGTGCCGGCCGAACGCAGCGCTTCGAGATTGTCGCGGATGGCAAAGGCCACGCCTTCGAGCACCGCCTGGGTGAGAACGGCACGACTGCTTTCATGTTCGAGGCCGATGAAGGCGCCGCGGATGACGGCATCATTGTGCGGCGTGCGCTCGCCGGAAAGATAGGGCAGGAAGGTGACGCCGGTCGGCGCCTTCAGCGTCTCGCCGAGTTCGCCAGTGAGATCGGCCGCCGACTTGCCGGTCACCCCGGAATGCCAGTTGAGCGCATCGGTGGCCGAGAGGATGACGCCCATCTGGTGCCAGGTGTTCGGCAGCGCGTGGCAGAAGGCATGCACAGCACTTTCCGGCTTCGGCAGATAGGAGCCGTTGGCGGCAAAAAGCACACCTGACGTGCCGAGCGAAACGAAGGCAGCGCCATCGCTGACCGTGCCCATGCCGCAGGCCGAGGCGGCATTATCGCCGGCGCCGCCGGCCACGACGACATTGCCGGATATGCCCCATTGCGCCGCAAGTTCTGCCCGCAACTGACCAGCTTGCTCGGTGCCTTCGATGAGCGCCGGCATCTGCTCCTCGGAAAGATCGGTGGCAGCGAGCAAGTCGGACGACCAGGCGCGTTTGCCGGTGTCGAGCCAGGAGGTGCCGGCCGAATCCGACATTTCGGAGATATAGTCGCCGGTCAGCCAAAGGCGCAGATAGTCCTTCGGCAAGAGCACCTTGGCGACCTTCGCGAAAACCTCAGGCTCATGCTTCCTGACCCAGGCGAGTTTCGGCGCCGTGAAGCCGGGGAAGACGATGTTGCCGGTCAGCGCGCGGAAGCGCGGATCGGCATCGAGGGCTACAGCCTCGACGTGGCTGCGCGTGTCGTTCCAGAGGATGCAGGGGCGAAGCACCTTGTCGGCGGCATCGATGAGCGTCGCCCCGTGCATCTGGCCGGAAAGGCCGATGCCCTTGACCGTGGCAAGCTCTTTCGGATGTTTCGCCTTCAGGCCGGCGACGGCCTCTTCGGTGGCACGCACCCAGTGGGACGGCTCCTGCTCCGACCAGCCGGAATGCGGGCGCGAGACGTCGAGCGAACCATCGGCCGAGCCGACGATCTTCTGATCGCCGTCGATCAGCATCGCCTTGACGCCGGAGGTTCCGAGATCGAGACCGAGATACATGGGGTATTCTCCTTTGCCGTTACGGCAGATTGTCCTTCAGGAATATGTCGAGGCGGATGCGCTCCTGCGCTGCGATGACGGCAAGGCCGTCCGCTTTGGCTTTCAATATGCGGATGGCGCTGCGCACTTCATGGCCGGCGTCCTGGTTGAGGATCGCATCGATCGTGTTGTCGATGAGCGCTGCGCGCGTATGTGCGGTCAGTTCGTGGGCAACCACGGTCAGCGTCCGGTCGGCAGCCTTCTCCTTCAGCGCCCGAATGAGGCCGCGATTGCCGGCGCCGAGGCTGTAGATGCCGACGATGCCGGCATTCCCGAGTGCATCGGCAACCAGCCTGTGGGCGACCTCGGGGTCGTCGCGGCCTTCGAGAACCGGCAGGATCGCAAGATCGGGAAATTCTTCAGCCATCACAGCGGCAAAACCTTCCAGCCGCTCGCGATGGTCGCGCACCAGCATGGAGCCGGCGAGCACGGCGATCTCACCCTTTCGCGGCCCGAGAAAGCGGCCGAGCAGACGCGCCGCCGTCCGGCCGGCCGCGATATTGTCGACGCCGGCATAATGATGGCGAAGCGACCCGGTGAGATCGGAAACCAGGGTGACGATGGGAAAGCGCTCGCGCACCAGTCTGTCGACGACGGCGCGCACCTCAGGCGCATCGGTCGCGACCATCGCGATGCCGCAAGGCTTTTCCCGGGAAAGCCCTTCGAGCACGGAGACCAGGGCGGCCGGATCGAAGGCCGGCACCTCAATGATGCGGATATCGGTGCGCTCGGCCGGCGAGCGCAGAACCGCCTGCCGGATCTCGGCATTCAGCCCATGCATGAAGGAATTGTCGCTGGCGGGCAGGATGAAGACCAGCGGATAGGTGCGCCCCTTGGCAAGATTTGCGGCGGCCACGTCCCTGATATAACCGAGGTCGCGGATTGCGGTCTCGACCTTCTCCCGCGTGACGTGACGCACGCCCGGGCGCTGGTTGAGAACCCGGTCGACAGTCGCAAGGCTGACCCCGGCGGCGGCGGCGATATCGTGAACTGTTGGCCTCATCATTCCTCCTGACGAGACCATTAGCGCCAAATTTGATGTACGTAAATCAAAAAATCGAACAGGCCGATTGGCGCACAGTTTTTCCCGCCGGCCGTCTGCTTGGGACCAAGCCGACCGAGGATTACATGCTGATGACATAAGGGCTGGAAAACGGCAAATAAAAAGGTCCTCCGGAGAGGACCTTTCCATGGGGCGGCAGGCCGGAGGTCAGTGGCCGCCACCGCCTCCCCCACCTTGCGGTGCGGGTTTCTTGATCATCGCGACACCGAAGATCATCGCAACGAAAAGCGCGGTCAGGATCAGGAACACGTCGCTGAAGGACAGGATCACCGCCTGCTTGGTGGCAAGGCCGACCATCTGCTTGATCGCAACCGAGGCGCCATCCATGCCGTATGTGTTGAAATTGGCGGTCATATTGTTCATCTGGTCGATCGCCGCCGGATTGCCCCAGTCCATATTTTCCCGCAGGCGCTCGTAATGCACGTCCTGCCGGTTGGTGAGCACGGTGTTGATCACAGCAAGGCCGACGGCGCCGCCGAGGTTTCTGGTCAGGTTGAACAGGCCGGATGCGCCGCGGATGCGCGAGGGCGGCATCGTGCCGAGCGCGATGTTGTTGATCGGCACCATGCACATCATCAGCCCGAAACCGCGCAGGATCTGCGGGATGAACAGTTCGTAAAAGTCCCAATCCGCCGTCAGGTGGATCATGATGTATGTGCCGGCGGCAAAGCTGATGAAACCGATCACCATCATCAGGCGCAGGTCCATCTTCGTCGACAGCCGGCCGGCGATCGGTGCGGTGAAGAACATCGCAAGCCCGGAGACGAACATCGTCTGGCCGATCATCAGCGAATCATAGCCGCGGATGCGGCCGAGATAGACCGGGTAAATATAGGTGAGACCATAGAGGCCGATACCCATGACGAAGGAGAAGATCGAGCCGAAGGAGAAATTCCGGTTCGCAAAGGCCTTGAGATCGACGACGGGGAACTCCACCGTGAAGGCGCGATAGAAGAAGATGATGGCTCCAACGCCCGAGGCGACGGCGGCAATTGCGATGGAACTGTCGTTGAACCAGTCGTTCGAATTGCCCTCTTCGAGCACATATTCCATCGTGCCCAGGAAGATGCCCATCGAGATCAGTCCCCACCAGTCGAACTTCTTGAAGAGCGACAGTTCCGGCTTGTCGAAATCGATGAAGTTCCAGGTGACGATCGTAACGATGATGCCGGGAACGATATTGACGAGGAACAGCCAGTGCCAGGAGAAAGCGTGGCTAAGATAACCGCCGACCGTCGGGCCGATGGTCGGCGCCAGTGTCGCGATCAGGCCGATGATCGGCGAAACGATGCTGCGCTTCGACGCCGGGAAGATGGTGAAGGCGGCCGCGAACACCGACGGGATCATGCCGCCGCCGATGAAGCCTTGAATGGCGCGGTAGACGATCATCTGGTCGATATTGGTCGCCGTCGCGGCGAGCGCGCTCGCCATGGTGAAACCGGCGGCCGAGATCGCGAAAAGATAACGCGTCGAAATGATCCGCGCCAGCGTGCCCGAAAGCGGGATCATGATCACCTCAGCGATCAGATAGGCCGTCTGCACCCAGCCGACTTCGTCGCTGCCGGCCGAAAGGCCAGCCTGGATTTCGGCGAGCGAGGCCGAGACGATCTGAATGTCGAGGATCGACATGAACATGCCGAGCACCATCGCGAAGAAGGCGATGAGCTTCCTCGGATCCATGCGCTCGTCGGCGTGGGCAGGCGCTGCCGGAATCGTTCCCGCTGTTGCTGTCGCGCTTCCGGCCATCGGAGAACCTCCGCCTTGTCTACAGGCTCACTTGCTCGGCGCCGTGCGGGTATCGACGTCGACGACGACGCTGAGGCCCGCGCGCAGACGCCCGCTGTCGAGCGCGTCCTGCGGTAGCGCGATGCGCACCGGCACGCGTTGTATCACCTTGGTGAAATTGCCCGTCGCATTTTCCGGCGGCAGCAGTGAGAACACCGAGCCGGACGCCGGCGAGATCGATTCGACGGTGCCGACGACAGGATGGTCGCTATAGGCATCGACATGGACGTTGACCTTCGAGCCCGCAACCAGATGCTGGATCTGCGTTTCCTTGAAGTTGGCGTCGATATAGAGCTCACGCACCGGAACGAGCGCCATCAGGCGTTGGCCGGGCGAAACGAGATCGCCTTCCTGGACCGAGCGGTTGCCGACGATGCCGTCATAGGGCGCCTTAAGCACGGTGAAGGAGAGGTCACGGGCGGCCTTGTCGCGCGAAATTTCCAGCGACCGAACCGAACCTTCGGCCTCCTTGCGCTGCGCCTGAAGGATGGTGATGTTGGCCTGCGCGGCGGTGATATTGGCATCGCCGCCGGCAAGATTGGCCTTGGCCTGGTCGAGCGCGATATTGGCATTGTCGAGATCGGCGGCAGTGCCGACCGACTTCGCCTGCAGCTCGCTCTGGCGCTTCTGGGTAATCTCGGCACCGCGAACGGCCGCTTCGAGTGCCACCTTTTGCGCCCGCGCCTGTACGAGGCTGGCATTGGCGCCTTCGATCTGCGCGTCGATGCGCTGCAGCGAAAGCTGTTCGGTGGCGATCTGGGCCTGCGCCTGATCGAGGGCGTTCTGATAGTCGCCGTTATCAAGCGTGGCAAGCACGTCGCCCGCTTTGACTTCCTGGTTGGCGACCACATTCACCTTCGCGACGTAGCCCGTGACCTTCGGCGAAATCGTTGCGATATCGCCCTCGATATAGGCGTCGTCGGTCGACACCATGAAGCGGCCGTTCGTCCACCATTCGTAACCATACCAGCCGCCACCCGCCAGAATGGCGAGCACGACGATCGGCAGTACCGGGCTGCGGCGCTTCTTCGGAGCTGCAGGTGCAGCGACCGGAGCTGAAGCCGGCGCCGACTGCGCGGGGGCAGACGGCTTTTCCAGGGCTTCCGCCATCGGAGCTTCGGCAACGGTCGCGACTTCGGCCTTTGCCTCTTCGGCTTCGGCGTTTTCGGTGACAATCCGCGCGACGTTGCTTTTCTGGTTGCTCGACATGACCACTTTACCGATCTTGGAGTAAATAATCGAACTGAACGGTTCGGTTCAGTTGACTTAAACCTGTTTTATCGTCATATCAAGATGTATAGAACCAATCGGTTCGATTTCTTTAAAGAAAATGCGAAACCGTGAACACGGTTAATAGAGATATGACGTTGAAACCCGACCACGCCGCCGTCTTCAGCCCTCCCGTTGGCGGAGGCAGGTTTGCCGCGGGCGAAGACCCGGCCAAGCGCCAGCAGATTCTCGCCGGCGCCAAGCGTGTCTTCATGAAGATGGGCTTCGACGCCGCCAGCATGAACGACGTGACGCGCGAGGCCGGCGTCTCCAAGGGCACGCTCTACGTCTATTTCACCAACAAGGAAGAACTGTTTTCGGCGATGATCGAGGCCGAGCGCGCTGCCTTCGTGGCGGCCGTACGGACAGCCCTTGCCGAACATGACGATCCCGAAGCCGGCCTGTACGAATTCGGCATAAGCTTCGTCACCCATATGACCGATGAAAAGGTCATCAACGCGATGCGCACCGTTCTTGGCGTGCGCGACCGCATGCCGGTGCTCTGTCAACGCTTCTTCAAAGGCCCGGAAAACCTGCGCACCATCATGCGCGATTTCCTAGAACGGCAGATCACCGAAGGCAGGCTCGAGATCGACGATATCGATCTGGCTGCCGGCCAGTTTCTCGACCTTGCCAGCGGCAGTTTCTTCAAGCTCCGCCTGTTCGGAAGCATGGAAGAGCCGCCGCATCGCGACGAAATCGAGCGCGTCATCCGCGGCGCGATCCGGGTCTTCATGGCCGCCTACGGCGCGCGCCGGCACGAGAGCGCCTGACCGCATCCTTGACGGCCGCTGCCGACCGGCCGAAACTCCGCAACTACGATCAAACCCGGCTGCCGGCATTTCTCTAAGAAAGAAGCGGTAACCAGGGGAGTAAGGATGAGCGCCATCGCACGGGCGATATGGTTCATAGAGAGCCATTTCGAAAGCGATCTATCGCTGGAAGAGATATCGGAAGCAGCCGGATTGTCGCGTTACCATCTGTCACGCGTCTTCGGGCTCGTCACCGGCCACTCGATCAGCGGCTATATCAGAGGACGGCGCCTCAGCCGCGCCTTGCCCGCGCTTGTCGGCGGCTCATCCACCATTCTCGAGGTTGCGCTTTGCTCGGGCTACGGCTCGCACGAAGCTTTCACCCGTGCCTTCCGCGATCAGTTCGGCATGACGCCGGATGCGGTGCGCCGGCAGGAGCACGCCCGTAACCTTGTCTTGCTGGAGCCGATCAGAATGGACCCCGTCCACCTCAACGACCTCGAACCGCCCCGCTTCGAAACCCTTCAGCCGATGCTCTTTGCCGGCCTGCAGGAGATCTACCCCTATGGCGGCAATGCCGCCATTCCCTCGCTCTGGCAGAAGTTCAATGCCCATTTCGGCCATATTTCGGGCCAGAAAGGCAACGTCGCCTACGGCATCTGCACGCATATCGACGGCGAAGCGGAGAAATTCCGCTATATGGCCGCGGCCGAAATCTCCGATGCCGGTGATCTGCCGGCGGATTTTGCAACGCTCAAGCTTCCGGGCCAGCGCTACGTCGTCTTCACTCATCGCGGCCATGTCTCCGGCATCCCCGCGACCATGCACCGGATTTTCGGCACATGGTGGCCGACCTCCGGCCTGGAGCATGGCGAGACCCCCGACATGTTCGAACGCTACGACGAGCGCTTCGACCCCTATACCGGCATGGGCGTCACCGAAATCTGGCTGCCGATCAGAGCATGATGCCGGAAAGTGCGAGCGGTTTGCGGACGACATCATCCTCTTCTAGGGAATAAAAGTCGCATCGATCTCGTATACCCCCTTGCGACGCTTGCGTGGCAGGCCGCCGACATTACATTGCGCGCGTCATTCATCATGTGACGCAAAGAGGTATACGCTGATGCAGGAAATCATGACGCTCATTCAGGATCCGGCCGCCTGGGTGGCGCTCATCACGCTGGTGGTGATGGAAGTCGTTCTCGGGATCGACAATCTGATCTTCATTTCCATTCTCACCAACAAACTGCCGCCCGAGCACCGGGAGAAGGCCCGCAAGATCGGCATCGGTCTGGCGCTGGTCATGCGCCTGGGACTGCTCGGCACCGTCGCCTGGATCGTGCAACTGACCGAACCGTTGTTCGAGGCCTTCGGACACGGCTTCTCCTGGAAGGACCTGATCCTGATCGCCGGCGGCCTGTTCCTCGTCTGGAAAGCCACCAAGGAAAT
The DNA here is from genome assembly GCF_014194045.1 of Rhizobium sp. BK456. Classification (NCBI taxonomy): domain Bacteria; kingdom Pseudomonadati; phylum Pseudomonadota; class Alphaproteobacteria; order Hyphomicrobiales; family Rhizobiaceae; genus Rhizobium; species Rhizobium sp. BK456. The sequence continues at coordinate 103,077 of NZ_JACIAO010000006.1, read as the reverse complement.
TCACCACACCGTCGACCCCGTGGACCATCAGGAGGATTTCATCGCGAAATCCGTCACAACCGGCTTCGCATCGGCAATCGGCCAGATCCTGCTGCTCGATCTTGTCTTCTCCGTCGACAGCATCATCACCGCCGTCGGCATGACCCCGCATCTGCCGATCATGGTGATCGCCGTCATCGCCGCCGTCACCGTCATGCTGGTGGCCGCAAACCCGCTTGCCAACTTCATCGAGCGGAACCCGACGATCGTCATGCTGGCGCTCGCCTTCCTGCTGATGATCGGCACGACGCTGATCGCCGAAGGCATGGGCTTCCATGTGCCGAAGGGCTACATCTACGCCGCCATGGCCTTCTCGGCAGCGGTCGAGGTGCTGAACATGATCGCGCGCAACGCCCGCAAGCAGAAACGCGACGGCGCCCACTGAGACGGAAGCGGGACGGCGCGTCGCAACCGGCGCACCGTCCTCACTGCCCCGGGCCTTTGCAGACGTGGTTTTTCTTGACGCGCCCGGTTGAATATGGCCTAAGGCCAGCCGAACGGACGATCGGCGGATAGTGCGGGCGCATGCCCTTTTTCGGCCGGTTTGCCGATGAAGATATCTGCATCCTTCGGCCGCACGTCGCTTTCCCCGGAAAGCCGTCCGGCGTTCATTGACGGGCCATACCAATGACAACTTCCGGCGTCCGCGTCCGCATCGCTCCCTCGCCGACCGGCGAGCCGCATGTCGGCACCGCTTACATCGCTCTCTTCAACTACCTTTTCGCCAAGAAGCACGGCGGCGAGTTCATCCTGCGCATCGAGGATACCGACGCGACGCGCTCGACCCCGGAATTCGAGACAAAGGTATTGGATGCCCTGAAATGGTGCGGGCTGGAATGGAAGGAAGGCCCTGATATCGGCGGTCCCTACGGTCCCTATCGCCAGTCCGACCGCAAGCCGATGTACCAGCCTTACGCTGAGGAACTGCTGGACAAGGGCCACGCCTTCCGCTGTTTCTGCACGCCCGCGCGTCTAGAACAGATGCGCGAGGCGCAGCGCGCCGCCGGCAAGCCGCCGAAATATGACGGCCTCTGCCTCAGCCTGACGGCCGAGGAAGTGACCTCGCGCATGGCAGCCGGCGAGACGACCGTCATCCGCATGAAGATCCCGGCTGAAGGCTCCTGCGACTTCACCGACGGCGTCTACGGCGATGTCTCCATCCCCTGGGATTCCGTCGACATGCAGGTGCTGATCAAGGCCGACGGCATGCCGACCTATCACATGGCCAACGTCATCGACGACCATCTGATGAAGATCACCCATGTGGCGCGCGGCGAGGAATGGCTGGCTTCGGTGCCGAAGCACATCCTGCTCTATCGCTATTTCGGCTGGGACCAGCCGGTCTTCATGCATCTGTCGCTGATGCGCAATGCCGACAAGTCCAAGCTGTCGAAGCGCAAGAACCCGACCTCGATCTCCTATTATTCGGCGCTCGGTTATATCCCCGAGGCGCTGATGAACTTCCTCGGCCTGTTCTTCATCCAGATCGCCGAAGGCGAAGAGCTGCTTACGATGGACGAGCTGTCGGAAAAGTTCGACCCGGAGAACCTTTCCAAGGCCGGCGCGATCTTCGATATCCAGAAGCTCGACTGGCTGAACGGCCGCTGGATCCGCGAGAAACTGTCCGAAGAGGAATTCCAGGCGCGGGTGCTCAGCTGGGCGATGGAAAACGACCGCCTGAAGGCGGGTCTCCGCCTGTCGCAGACGCGCATTTCCAAGCTCGGCGAGCTGCCCGATCTCGCCGGTTTCCTGCTGAAGTCCGATCTCGGCCTGCAGCCGTCCGACTTCGCCAAGATCAAGTCTCCGCCGGAAGAGATCCTGGAGATCCTCAACACCGTTCAGCCGGATCTGGAAAAGATCCTGGAATGGAATGTCGAGACGATCGAGGCGGAGCTGCGCGCCGTTGCCGACCGCATGGGCAAGAAGCTGAAGGTCGTGGTTTCGCCGCTCTTCGTCGCCGTGTCAGGCTCGTCGCGTTCGCTGCCGCTCTTCGATTCCATGGCGATCCTCGGCCGCTCCGTCGTGCGCCAGCGCCTGAAGCTCGCATCCCAGGCCGTCGCCGCCCTCGTCGGCTCGAAATGACAGCCGAAGCCCTCCCCCTTGTGGGGAGGGTCAGGCCGAGCCAGCCGCCGCGCTTCGAACCGCGGAAGCATTGATTTAGAATTCGTGCCGCATCGATGAGGCGAATGACATGAACGACAAGACCGAAAACACCCTTTCCTCCGACGTGACTGAGGTGCGCGCCCAGAAGCTGAAGCTGCTGCGCGAGCAGATCGGCGACGTCTATCCGGCGCATTTCCACCGGACGCTGACCAATGCCGAGCTTGGCGCCAAGTACGAATCTCTGGAACCCGACGTCGAGACGCAGGATGTCGTCACTGTCGCCGGCCGCGTCTATTCCTCGCGCAACTCCGGCATGTTCATGGATATTCATGACGCCTCCGGCAAGATCCAGATCTTCTCGCACAAGGACGTCACCGGCGAGGAAGCCCGCGCTTTGCTGCCGATGATCGACATCGGCGACATCATCGGCGTCACCGGCATCGTGCGCCGCACCAAGCGCGGCGAGCTGACGATCAACGCCCAGAAGATCGAGATGCTGACCAAGTCGCTGCTGCCGATGCCCGAGAAATGGCACGGCCTCTCCGACATCGAGCTGCGTTATCGCAAGCGCCATCTCGACATCATGACCAACGAGGATTCGAAGCTTCGCTTCCAGCAGCGCTCGAAGATCGTCTCCGGCATCCGCCGCTTCATGGAGAATGACGGCTTCATGGAAGTCGAGACGCCGATGCTGCAATCGATCTATGGCGGCGCCACCGCCGAGCCGTTCAAGACGCATCACAACACGCTAAAGCTCGACATGTATCTGCGCATCGCGCCGGAACTGTTCCTGAAGCGCACGCTGGTCTCCGGCCTCACCGACAAGGTCTTCGAGATCAACCGCAACTTCCGCAACGAAGGCGTCTCCACCCGGCACAATCCCGAATTCACGATGATGGAGTGTTATTGGGCCTATGCCGATTACGAGGACATGATGGACCTCGTCGAGCGGCTGTTCGAAACCCTGGCGCTCTCCATTCATGGCACCGCCGAATTCGATTTCGGCGACAAGCAGCTGTCCTTCAAGGGTCCGTTCAAGCGCGTGCCGATGCCTGACGCCGTCAAGCAAGCGACCGGCATCGATTTCCTTGCGATCAAAACCGACGAGGAAGCACGCACTGCTGCCAAGGCTGTCGGCTTCGCGGTCGAGAAGGATTGGACCTGGGGCGAGTGCCTTGCCTTCATCTTCGAGGAAAAGGTTGAATCCACACTGATCCAGCCGTCCCATGTCACGCATTTCCCGAAGGACATCTCGCCCTTCGCCAAGGAAGTGCCGGGCGAGCCGCGCCTGGTCGAGCGCTTCGAGACCTATTGCAACGCCTGGGAACTCGGCAACGCCTTCTCCGAGCTCAACGATCCCGAAGAGCAGCGCCGCCGCATGGTCGAGCAGCTCGAACAGGCCCATGCCCGCGGCGAAAAGGAAAAGCAGCTGGACGAGGAATTCCTCGACGCGATCGACCAGGGCATGCCCCCGGCGGGCGGCCTCGGCATCGGCGTCGACCGCCTGATCATGCTTTTGACCAACGCCCCGTCGATCCGCGACGTCATCCTCTTCCCAGCCCGCCGCAACAAGGCCGACTGACGGGAATAAACGTCAAAACAAAATAAGCGGAGTGCCGACCGGCGCTCCGCTTTTTAGAGCAATTCCAGGAAAAGTGCGAAGCGGTTATCCGTCCGGAATTGCGTTAAAATAAAAGCTTAGAGCGGTTCTGCGCTTCCGTGAAAAGCTAAACCGCTCTATGCCTCTCGTTCAGTGGGTCTTTGGCGCTTCCGCCGGCGGTTCTTCAGCCGGTGCCTCGGCCACCACATCGGTGCCGGCGCCCTCGGCGGTCGGCACCGTTTCGCTTTCGGCGGCCGGTGCTGCGCCATGCGCGCCGCCTGCGGCCTTCTTGCCATTTTCCTCACTCTTGGTCGAGCCGACGGCGACCGGGTCGACGCAATCCTCGGGATCCTTGAAACCGGCGCTGATCATAGCGATCTCATCCACCGGCAGATCGATCCGCTCGCCGAAGAACAGCCCGTTTTCACTGGCCCTGCCGTCATAGTAGCGCGCGGTATAGGACTTGTCGTCGAGGCCGGGAACGGTCTTGTCGGGATGCGGGATATAGACGACATCGGCGCCGATTGCCCGGCCGCGAATGTCGGCGCGCAATGTCGGGCCGTTCTCGTCGAGCACGACCACCTGGACCAGATCCGGTTTCTGCGCGGCATAAACCGCCTGGGCGACACGAAGCGCTGTCCTGACGCGGGTCATCCCGTCGGTCGGTTCGGTCTTGATGTATTTGCGCACCCAGATGTGGTTCTGCTTCCGGATCGTCACCAGATTGACGTCGCTGCATTCGAGTCCGTAGCCGCCACCGGCGGCACCGATCAGCCTGTCCTTGCCGACATAGACGGCCGCGCCGCCGGAAACGCCCGCCAGAAGAGCGACTCCACCGATGATGATTGCCAATTTCCGGGAAGGCCGGAACATGCGCAGTAAGGCCTTCACGCCAACTGCTCCGCCATCTGAAACTCCAACGCAGGACAAGTGCTGATAATGCTAAGGAAATGACGTTTCCGAAAGTTTAAGTGAGGGTGCGAAGCCTGCGCCATTTTGAGAAAAGACCAAAAAAGGTCCGCTTTTTTCAGCCGCTTGCCACGGCCTGTTTCGCCATGCTCTAAACGCTGATGGCCTTCACGCTTCGCCAGGTTCAATATTTTGTCGCCGTCGCCGAACAGGGCTCGGTAACGCGCGCCGCGCAGAACCTGTCGATCTCGCAATCCTCGGTGACGGAGGCGCTGAAAGAGCTTGAAACCGACCTCGGCGTTGCGCTCTTCGAGCGCCATCCGCGCGGCCTGACGATCACCCATAACGGCCACCAGTTCCTGCGTCACGCGACGAAGATTCTGGCCTCCGTCTCCGATGCGCGCACCAGCTTTTCCGGCCAGCAAAGCGCGCTTTCCGGCACGCTGAACATCGGCGTCACCTCGCTTGTCGCCGGCTATGTGCTCTCCGACCTCCTCGCGCGATACCGGCGCGCCTGCCCGGGCATCGAGGTCAGCGCCATCGAGGATAATGGCGGGTACCTCGAACATCTCCTGGTCGGCGGCGAACTCGACGTCGCCGTCATGGTGATCTCGAACCTGCGCGACCGCATGGCGCTGCAGGCCGAGATCCTCGAAACCTCGCCCTATCGGCTCTGGCTGCCGATGGGCCATCCGCTGGTATCGGCCGACATCATCTCGGTCGCCGACATCGCCCGCGAACCGCTGATCATGCTGACGGTCGACGAAATCGAGGAGAATACCGGCAAGCTGCTTTCGGCCCTCGGCGCCCGCCCGCACGTCGCCTTCCGCACCCGCTCGGTGGAAGCGGTGCGCAGCCTGGTTGCCACAGGCGCTGGCGTGGCGCTGCTGCCCGATCTCGTCTACCGCCCGTGGTCGCTCGAAGGCGACCGGATCGAAAGCCGCGACGTCTCCGGATCGTTGCCGGTCGTCCAGGTCGGCATGGTCTGGCGCAAGGGCTCCAGCCTGCCGCAGGCCGCACGCGATTTCGTCGGCATCGCCGAGAGTCTCCGCTCCGGCCGCATCCGCTGATATCGGAATTTCCGATAACGCCTTTCTGATAAATGAATTTGCGAAAGCGGTTTTTTCGGCTCACCTTCTTCCTAGGGAACAAACCGCCACGGAAAGTGGCACCAGACCGGGAGACTGATGATGACGCATCTCTTGAAATCCTGCACGGCAGGACTCGCCTGCCTGAGCTTCGCGACACAGGTGATCGCCGCCGAACCGCTGAAGGCGCTCGGCAAGGGCGAAGGAGCAGTCAGCATCGTCGCCTGGGCCGGCTATATCGAACGCGGCGAGACCGACAAGAACTATGACTGGGTCACCGATTTCGAAAAGGAGACGGGCTGCAAGGTCTCCGTCAAGACCGCCGCCACCTCGGATGAAATGGTATCGCTGATGAACGAGGGCGGCTTCGACCTTGTCACGGCATCGGGCGACGCATCGCTGCGCCTCATCGCCGGCAAACGTGTCCAGCCGATCAACACCGATCTGATCCCGAGCTTCAAGACCGTCGACGAGCGCCTGCAGAAAGGCCCGTGGTATACGGTCGGCGATGTGCATTACGGCGTGCCCTATCTCTGGGGGCCGAATGTGCTGATGTATAATACCGACGCCTTCAAGGACAAGGCGCCGACCAGCTGGAACGTCGTCTTCGAGGAGCAGACCCTGCCGGACGGCAAGTCGAACAAGGGCCGCGTCCAGGCCTATGACGGCGCGATCTATCTCGCCGACGCCGCCCTCTATCTGATGGCCCACAAGCCGGATCTGGGCATCAAGGATCCTTACGAACTGACCGAAGACCAGTACAAGGCGGCCCTCGACCTGCTGCGCGGCCAGCGCAAGCTCGTCTCCCGCTACTGGCACGATGCAATGATCCAGATCGACGACTTCAAGAACGAAGGCGTCGTCGCTTCCGGTTCCTGGCCCTTCCAGGTGAACCTGCTGCAGGCCGACAAGCAGAAGATCGCCTCCACCTTCCCGGATGAAGGCGTCACCGGCTGGGCCGACACCACCATGCTGCACGCCGACAGCGAACACCCGAACTGCGCCTATATGTGGATGGAACATTCGCTGCAGGCCAAGGTCCAGGGCGACGCCGCCGCCTGGTTCGGCGCTGTCCCCTCGGTTCCCGCCGCCTGCAAGGGCAACGAATTGATGGGCGACGCCGGCTGCGCCACCAACGGCTTCGATCACTTCGACAAGATCAAGTTCTGGAAAACCCCGGTCGCCAAATGCGCGACACAGAGCGAATGCGTGCCCTATCATCGCTGGGTGTCGGATTATATTGGCGTGATTGGCGGACGGTAATAGCCAGGTCAGCTTGTGTGGTTGAAGACCCTGCCCCGAACCCCTCCCCACAAGCGGGAGGGGCGACAAGTGGCACCGCCGAATCCTGCCGAAACACCAAGGTATTTGCGAAACGGTACGGCAGGTTAAGCCCCTCCCCCTTGTGGGGAGGGGTTTGGGGCGGGGTCTTCACTGGCCAAGACCAAAGCCCTCTATGAACATGAAAGGCCCGGAGCTCCCAATGACGTCAGCCGTCCGCTTCCAGCAGGTATCGCGCCATTTTGGCCAGGTTCGCGCCGTCGACGGCGTCGATCTCGAGATCGCGCCGGGCGAATTCTTCGCCATGCTCGGTCCGTCCGGCTCCGGCAAGACGACGTGCCTGAGATTGATCGCCGGCTTCGAGCAGCCGAGTGCCGGCCATATCCAGATCTTCGGCGAGACGGCCGACGGCGTTCCGCCCTATCGCCGCAACGTCAACACTGTGTTCCAGGACTACGCGCTCTTCCCGCATCTGAACATTCTCGACAATGTCGCCTACGGGCTGATGGTCAAGGGCGTCGGCAAGGCGGAGCGGATGAAGGCGGCGGGCGATGCCCTGGAGCTTGTCAAGCTGCCGGGCTATGGCGCACGCCGCCCCGGTCAGCTGTCCGGCGGCCAGCGGCAGCGCGTGGCACTCGCCCGCGCCCTCGTCAACAAGCCGAAGGTGCTGCTGCTCGACGAGCCGCTCGGCGCGCTGGACCTGAAACTGCGCGAGCAGATGCAGGAGGAGTTGAAGAGCCTGCAGCGCGCGCTCGGCATCACCTTCGTCTTCGTGACGCATGATCAGGGCGAAGCATTGTCCATGGCCGATCGTGTCGCCGTCTTCAACAATGGCAACATCGTCCAGGAAGGCACGCCGCAGGATATCTACCGCCGCCCGAAGACCCGCTTCGTCGCCGATTTCGTCGGCTCCTCGAATGTTATCGCGCCGGAGCTGATGGCCGCGCTCGGCGGCGAGAAACGCTGGGCGAGCTTGCGGCCCGAAGCGATCCGCCTGGCAGGCGACGGCATCGAGGCCACAGTCGAACATGCGAGCTTCCTCGGTGCCGCCACCCGTCTCGGCGTCGATCTCAGGGGCAGCCGGCTGCATGTGATGCTGCCGGCTGGCGCGCCTGTGCCTGATGTCGGCACCGGTATCCGCCTCGCCTGGCAGCCTGCCGATATCCATTACATGGACGATGCGGCATGACAGCGCTCACCATCTCCAACGCCAAGACATCGATCCTTCCCGGCCGCAGCGGTTTCTTCGGCCGGATGTCGGATGTCTTCTGGCGGCACCCGAAGTTGTTGCTTTTCCTGATGCTGACGCCGCCGCTGCTCTGGCTCGGCATCATCTACATCGGCTCGCTGATCGCCCTGCTCTTGCAGAGCTTCTTTTCGATCGACGATTTTTCCGGCCTGGTAAATTACGAATTCACACTCTCGACCTACGCCCAGTTGCTGAGCCCGACGAATTTCGACATCATCATCCGCACGGTCGTGATGGCCGCGCTCGTCACCATCGCTTCCGCACTGATCGCCTTTCCGATCGCCTATTACGCGGCACGTTATGCGCAAGGCAAATGGAAGGTACTCTTCTATCTCGGCGTCATGTTGCCGCTCTGGTCGAGCTATCTCGTCAAGGTGTACGCCTGGAAGCTGATCCTCGCCAAGGAAGGCATCCTCACCTGGATCTTCGAGAGGCTACATCTCTCCTGGCTGCTCGACGGCATCCTCAATCTGCCCGTCGTCGGCGGCAATTCGCTCTCGGTGAGCTACCTTGGCACCTTCATCGTCTTCGTCTACATCTGGCTTCCCTATATGATCCTGCCGACGCAGGCGGCCCTCGAACGTGTGCCAGGCAACCTGATCGAGGCCTCGGCCGATCTCGGCGCCACGCCGCGCCAGACCTTCCGCACCGTGCTGCTGCCCTTGGCGCTGCCCGGCATCGTCGCCGGTTCGATCTTCACCTTCTCGCTGACATTGGGCGACTACATCATCCCGCAGATCATCGGCTCGTCCAGGCTGTTCATCGGCCAGGCCGTCTACGCCCAGCAGGGAACCGCCGGCAACGTGCCGCTCGCTGCCGCCTTCTCCGTCGTGCCGATCGTCATCATGGCGCTTTACCTGTCGCTCGCCAAAAAGCTGGGGGCCTTCGATGCGCTCTGACCTCAAGAGATCGCCGCTGCCCTTGAAGATCGCTGCCACCGGCGGGCTGCTCTTCCTGCACCTGCCGATCCTGCTGATCTTCGTCTATGCCTTCACCATCGAGGAGAAGAGCTATCAATGGCCGCCGCCCGGCCTGACGCTGCAATGGTTCGCTGTCGCCTGGAATCGGCCGGACGTCTGGTCGGCGCTTGGCCTTTCCGTGCAGGTCGCCGTCATCGCCAGCGCGATCGCGCTCATCCTCGGCACACTCTGCGCGGCTGCCGTCAGCCAGACGAAGTTCTTCGGCCGCGAGGCGATCTCACTGCTGGTCATCCTGCCGATCGCGCTTCCCGGCATCATCACCGGCATTGCGCTGCGCTCCGCCTTCAGTCTGTTCGACATCCCCTTTTCGGTCTGGACCATCGTGCTCGGCCACGCCACCTTCTGCGTGGTCGTCGTCTACAACAATGCGGTCGCCCGCTTCCGGCGCACCTCCGGCTCGCTGATCGAGGCGTCGATGGATCTCGGCGCCGACGGCTTCCAGACCTTCCGCCATGTCATCCTGCCGAATATCGGCACCGCCCTTCTCGCTGGCGGCATGCTGGCTTTCGCATTGTCCTTCGACGAGGTCATCGTCACCACCTTCACTGGGGGCCAGCAATCGACCCTGCCGATCTGGATGCTCGAAGAGCTCATCCGCCCGCGCCAGCGGCCCGTCACCAATGTGGTCGCCATGCTCGTGGTGCTCGTCACTTTTCTGCCGATTCTGGCAGCCTATTACCTCACCCGCGACGGCGACCAGATTGCCGGCGCTGGCAAATAACAGGGAGAACATCATGGATACGCAGATGCTGATCGGTTCCCGCTTCGAAAACGGCACGGAGACGGAAGAGCACATCCTGAACCCGAAGACCGGCGAGACGGTGATCGACCTTCCCGAGGCCTCGCTCTCCCAGGTCGACGCCGCCGTCGATGCCGCCGAAAAAGCCTTCAGGAGCTGGTCGCAGACGACGCCGGGCGAACGTTCCGGCTACCTCCTGAAGATCGCCGACGCCATCGAAAAGGATGCCGCCGGCTTCGCCACGCTGGAGGCGCTGAACTGCGGCAAACCGATCAATTCAGTGCTCAACGATGAAATTCCGGCTATCGTCGATTGTTATCGCTTCTTCGCCGGCGCCGTGCGCAATCTGCACGCACCGGCCGCCGGCGAATATCTGCCCGGTCACACCTCGATGATCCGTCGCGATCCGATCGGCATCGTTGGCTCGATCGCGCCGTGGAACTATCCGCTGATGATGATGGCCTGGAAGCTGGCCCCGGCGATCGCCGGCGGCAATACCGTCGTCTTCAAGCCCTCGGAGCAGACGCCGCTGACGGCACTGAAGATGGCCAAGCTGCTTTCCGAAATCCTGCCCGAAGGCGTCGTCAACGTCATCCTCGGCCGCGGCGAGAGCGTCGGCAACGCGCTGATCAATCATGCCAAGATCGGCATGGTCTCGATCACGGGCGATGTCGCCACCGGCAAAAAGGTGCTGCAGGCTGCCGCCAAGACGGTCAAGCGCACCCACCTGGAACTCGGCGGCAAGGCCCCCGTCATCGTCTTCGACGATGCCGATATCGACGCCGTCGTGTCAGGCATCCGCACCTTCGGCTATTACAATGCCGGCCAGGACTGCACGGCCGCCTGCCGCATCTATGCCGATGCCAGGGTCTACGACAATTTCGTCGCCGATCTTTCCTCGGCAGTATCGAGCATCCGCTTCAACCAGGCCGACGATACTGAAAACGAGATCGGTCCGCTGATCTCCAGGCGCCAGCGCGACCGCGTCGAAAGCTTCGTCGCCCGCGCTTCCGAGCACAAGCACATGGAGGTCACCACCGGCGGCAAGGTCTCGGGCGACAAGGGCTTCTTCTTCACCCCGACGGTCATTGCTGGCGCCCTGCAGGACGACGAGATCGTCCGCCGCGAGGTCTTCGGCCCGGTCGTCTCGGTCACCCGCTTTTCCGATGCCGACGATGCCGTCGCCTGGGCAAACGACAGCGATTACGGCCTCGCCTCCTCGGTCTGGACCAAGGATATTGGCCGCGGCATGAAGACGGCCGCCCGGCTGCAATATGGCTGCACCTGGATCAACACGCATTTCATGCTGGTCAACGAAATGCCGCATGGCGGTCTGAAACAATCGGGCTACGGCAAGGACATGTCGACCTACGCGCTGGAGGATTACACCGCCGTGCGCCATGTGATGATCAATCACGGCTGACCTTCGTTAGAGCATGATGTTTCTCATGACATCATGCTCTAACTCTTTAATTTAGAACGGGATTCGGAGGGAAACCCAGACCCCACGATCCGTCGTTGCCGGCGGAGATGGGCGTTCTGCATTGGTTCGCCCCGGCGGATCTCAGGCTGTGTGGTTATAAAGCGCCAGCAATTGACCGCCGCCGCTCCAGATCATGTCGATCGCGACATAGACGACGATCGCAAGGCCGAACCAACCGATCCACCGATAGCAGTTGAGCAGCCTGGCGACGAAATTCGACGCGACGCCCATCAATAGCACCGAGAGGATCAGCCCGAAGATCAGCGCGCTCATATTGTCCTTGGCCGCCCCGGCGACGGCGAGCACATTGTCGAGCGACATCGAGACGTCGGCGAAGATGATCTGGCCAATCGCCTGCCGGAAGAGTTTCGGCTTGATATGCACGACGGCTTCGCCGGCATGAGCCCCCTCCGCGCCCTCCAAAATGAGCTCGCGGCCCATCGTCCAGCAGATCCAGAGCAGCATCAGGCCGCCGGCGAGCGTGATGCCGGTAATCGCCAGAAGCTTGGCGGCGATGACCGCGAAGACAATGCGGATGACGGCGGCCGCCGCGATACCGACGGCGATCGCCTTGCCGCGCAGCTCGCTGACGAGGCCGGCGGCAGCCATGCCGATGACGATGACATTGTCTCCCGACAGCAGGAGATTGATCATGATCACTTCGAAATAGGCGGAAAACGTATGCTGATCCAGAAAAGCTGGCATGGTGATCGAGCTTTCATCGACGGGGCAATCGACAGTCTCTTCAAACAGATCGGACAGGCTTTGAAAAGACCCGTATTCCCAATGCATGTCGCCCGGAAGTGTGCAGCGGTTCCGGGAAATAACGACATGCATAAAAACAGAGGACTAAAGCGCGTCGCATGAATCGAATTCGATGCGGCGCGCTTTAGGGAGAGAACGTCATTCCATTCCAAACGATCCGGAACAAATTGCCCGTTGCAGCGTCTTTCTCAGGCAACCGCAAAGGATGACGTCATGCTGAAATGGGCTCTGATATTTTTCGTAATTTCGATCATCGCCGGCTTTTTCGGTTTCTCCGGCGTCTCGGCAGCCACGGCGACGATCGCCCGCGTTCTCTTCGGCATCGCGCTGGTGATCTTCCTGATCTTCCTGGTTCTCGCGCTGATGGCCGGCCAGGCGGTCTTCTAGATTCCCCCAAACACAGGATTTGGGGAGAGATGGATGGGCGGCAGCTTGAGACAGCAAGATCGTATGACTTGCGCTTGCCGCCGCGGGCCTACTGACGCGCCTCTGGCGGGATAGTGCCTGTCGTCGTATACCCGGCCTTCTGGCGGACACTCCTTGACTGTTTTGCACATCCGCTTTTCGAGCCTGCGGTCTATTTCAACTGGGGGACGCGACCGCTTTTATCAGTCATGTTCGGCCGAAGCTGCGCAACATAGCAGAAATATGCCGTCGGATCGCAAGACGTCGAAGAGTCTTGGCGCCGATACAGCAACCGCGGCATATCCGTTCGCATTCAATTTCGAGACGATATCGTTGCAGCGCCCTTTCCCAGAAAGACGAGAGTTGGCTTTTGCTGTTTGTTTTGCGCGGAAGGCATCACTGGCACACTCCTGACCTGTCGCCATAAGTGTAGCCGCAACGATGCCGCCGTTTGTTCGGTTTTATTCGATTTTATTGCGCCGCAGGATGCTCGCAGAGCCTCGACTACAGCACCGCGCGCAGCCAGGGATGCAGTCCATTTGTTCGCTTTCGCAGCAGATTGTCGATCGATATCGATCCTGCGCCCGACGCCGCCAGGACGAACATGCCGCCGGCAATCGCCAGGTCCTTCTCGAAATGCAGAAGCTCGTTCTGGCTCGCAAGATTGGTGTGGAAGAGCAAGGCGGTCGCCAGGCAGAAGAACGCCAGCGCCAAGGCGCCAAGCCGGCAGAGAAAGCCTGTCGCAATGGACAGGCCGGCACCGATTTGAAGGGCGATGGTGGCGAAGGCAACCGGCGCCGAGAGCCCGAGTTTTGCGAAAGTATCGACGGTCGCGGTGATATCCGTCGCGAGCGACCAGGCTTCATGCAGAAAGATCAGTGACAGCAGAAGCCTGCCGAGGAGAAGAATGAGATCGGCCAATCCGGGCCGGCTTGAGGCGCTTTCCATCATATCCTCCGGTTTGAGACGGGCAGGCGGTCGTGCCGCCTGCTCTTGCGTTCATATGCTCGTCATTTGCCGCCCTTGGCCGCAATGGCCTTTTGCAGGTCTTCGAGTTCTTCGCAGCCGCTCGGGCAAAGTTGCTTCAATGATGACACCTGCTCCTCGGCCTTCGTCATCTCGCCTGTCTCGATATAGAGTTCGCCGAGATATTCACGCGCTGCCTTGTGATCGGGCTGAAGCTCCAGTGCCTTGGTGTAGTAGGTCAGGGACGTTTTGTAGTCGCCCGTCTTGCGCAGCGTATATCCCATCAGATTATAGACATCCGCCTGCTGGTTGTCCTCGGCAAGGCCGCGAAGCTCTGCCAGGGCGCCGTCGTAATCCTTGGTATCGATCTTGGCGCGCACCGACGACAGGTCGGGAGCGTCCGTCGATTCCATATTGTCGACGGCAAAGGCGGGAAGCGCCGTCACCGCGGAAAAGCCCGCGCATATGGCACAAAGCCAGATGAATCCGAGAATTGCATATTTCATGATGGTCTCCTTTCGGCCTTTCAGGCCTGGACTGTCGGTGTAAAGCCATAGGCATTTCCGTCCTTGACGAAGGTGCCCGAGCCGGGGAAAGGGAAATGCGAGCCGCAGATCGCGATATTGTCGGCGATGATGCGGTCGATCAGGCGCCGGCGCGTGCCGACGGCCATCGGCCCGTCCTGGTCGTAGCTGCCTTGCCATTCGGGATGCGGCGCAAGCAGGGCCGGCACATACATGATGTCGGCCGAGACAAGCAGTTGCTTGTTGCCGGAGGTGACAAGATAGGCCGAATGGCCAGGCGTGTGGCCGGGCGCAGCGAGAAGAAGCACTCCCGGTGCAACCTCGGCCCCGTCGTCAACCTGCTTCCAGTTCTTCCATGTCGGAAAAACCTCGGCGATGCGTTTGCCGGCCGGTCTGCGGCCCTCCGCAAGCTTCTCGACCCGGCCGGGCTCGGTCCACCAACTGTATTCGACGGCGTTGACGATGAGTTCGGCGTTCGGGAAGACTGGATCGTTCGTTCCCTTTTCCATCAGCCCCCAGACATGGTCCGGATGGAAATGCGAGAGCATGATCGTGTCGATCTTCTTGTAGTCGATGCCGGCGGCCGCCATGTTCGCCGGCAGATGCGTGGCATTTGCCTGCCATTGACCGACGCCCGAGCCCGCGTCCATCATGATCAGACGGTCGCCGAGCTTCAGGACGACCACTGTCAGCGGAATCGGCATGAATTCGGTCGTGAGCCCAGCCTTGGAAAGCGCCTCCTTGGTGTCCTCGATCGAAGCGTTCTTGATGAAAGTCGGGTCATGCGGCTTTTTCCAGATGCCGTCATAGATCGCCGTGACTTCGACATCCCCGATCGTGTATTTGTAGAAGCCGACCATCGGCTCCAGCGGCGTTGCGGCGAGCGCCGGCATGACGAATTCGAGGTTCGACGACAGACCGAATGCAGCCGCCGCGGCAGCCGATCCCAGGACGGCGCGACGTGACATGGTAAACATGATTATGCCTCCTCTCGTTGATGGCATTTCTGGTGGCGAAGACTGGATTGTTCAGATGTCCTCGCTGCCGAACTAGATCGCCGGCACGGCGCACTTATTCCCAATCTCGGGAGTATTTTCTTCAAGCTGTTGAAAATGTTGTTCTATTTCTATCGCGCACGACTGACGCCCGCCTGCATGCAAAAAACTGGCGTCGACATGGAATAAAACCGCTTGCCGATCGGTCTAGACCGCAAGGGGCCGCATTGCATGCCTGCGGGTCCGACGCCCAAATTCGGCTGCTGTTGAGGCGGGGAGAATGATGACAAACATCCAGATCACCTATCCTCTCGGACCGACCGATTTGCTGCTGGCCCGGCATGCGCCGGCAGCCCGCATTCCACGATCACCGCTGGCCGTCTTTCTCGGCGGTGCGGCGTGGCTGTTCCATTTCATGGTCTCGGATAAATCGCGCAGCGATCGGGGCGCTTCGGCAACCGAGACGAGCGTGCAGCATGAATTCATGCAGCCCTTTCAGGACATCATCGTTCCCCATCTTGATGCGGCTTATAATTTTGCCCGCTTCCTCAGCCGCGATGCTGATGCCGCGCAGGATATTGTCCAGGAAGCCTTTCTGCGCGCCTATCGCAATTTCGAAACCTATCGTGGCGGCGACCCGCGCGCCTGGCTCTTTGCCATTGTCAGGAACTGCTGTCATGTCTGGCGCCAGCAGGATCGCCGCAAAGCGCGGTTCGAGCAGTCTTTGGGCAATGACGGCTATGCTGACCTCGACGAAGGCGGCGAATACCAGATCGCCTCGGAGGAGGATTCGCCGGAGACTGCGACGATCCGACGAAGCGAACAGCAGTGCGTACGCGCTGTCATCAGCCGGCTTCCGGAGGCGATGCGGGAAATCCTTGTCTTGCGCGAGCTTGAAGATCTTTCCTACCGACAGATCGCCGAGATCATCGATGCGCCGATCGGCACGGTCATGTCGCGGCTTGCCAGGGCGCGCCGTGAATTTGGCGAAGCCTGGGATGCATGCAGCAAAAGAGAGACGGCACCATGAGTGAAGCCCAGGAGAAAGACTGCCCGGAATGGCGCATCATGCTGCACGGCTTTGTCGATAACGAACTCGATTCCGTCCATACAGCGCAATTCGAGGCTCATCTTGCCAGCTGCACGAATTGCAGGGCGGAGATGGAAAAGGTTCGTGCCGTGAGAAAGATCATCGATCAGGATGGCATCAAATGGAAACTGCCGGAGGCGCTGCGCTCGCAAGTGCTGTCAATGCTGTCTTTCGAACAGGCAGCCGCATTCGGCCTGCCGCTCCGGCGCCAAGCGCCAGTCTGGCGGCGCACGCTGGATTTCCTCCGGCAATGGAGCTTCGTGCCTTCGCTCGCGGCGCTGGGAGCAGGCGCCTTCCTGTTCATCAACGCACCGTCGCCGGCCTTGCTTTTGCAGGACCAGATCATGGCTAGCCATGTCAGGTCGATGATGGCCGATCATCTGACCGACGTGCTGACCTCTGATCAGCACACGGTAAAACCGTGGTTCAACGGCAAGATCGATTTTTCACCACCGGTCAGCGATCTCGCCAAGGGCGGTTTTCCGCTGATCGGCGGACGTGTCGACTACATCGGTGATCGCGCCGTTGCTGCTCTCGTCTACCGACGCCACGGCCATATCATCAACCTGTTCATCTGGCCGGCGGCCGCGGCCACCCAGACGACGACGGTGGATGACGGCTACAACATCAAGCAATGGTCGGACGGAGGGTTGGTGTTCTGGGCGATTTCGGATGTGGCTGCAGGCGATCTGGCCGAGTTCGAGACCCTCTTCAGGGCAGCGGCAAAGGGTTAATGCATGTCGCCCCGAAGTGTGCAGAAGTGTGCAGCGGTTCGGGGATAACGATATGCATCAATACAATGAGCTAAAGCAGGCTCGCACCGACATTGATCGCCAGCGCCAGGATCGTCGTGTTGAAAAGGAACGACAACACGGCATGCAGCAAGGTCAGCTTACGCATGCTGGTCGAGCTGACCGCGACATCCGCCGTCTGCGCGGCAACGCCGATGGTGAAAGAGAAATAGAGAAAATCCCAGTAGCCGGGCTCTTCGATCCCATCAGGAAACTTCAGGCCGCCCTCCCCGTCTGTCCCGCCATAGAAATAATGGGCGTAGTGGATGGTGAAGAGCGTATGCAGAAACATCCAGGAGATCAGGATCGTCAGCACCGCAGCACCTGCCCGTGCCAGCGCCGCGTCGGGCGCCGCTTCCTTGATGGAATGAAGCTCGAGGCCGATGCCGGCGATGCTGGCAAGGGCTGCGCCGATCGAAAGAGCCAAAAGAACCGTATCGGAAAAATCGAGATCCTCGGCCTTTTTCCGGATACTTTCGACTGTCGCCCGCAGCATCTTGCGCCAGCTGAGCACGACAAAAACGCCGGCGCTGACATTCCAGCCGAACAGGATGTTGCCGGCGCTGACGTCGCGCGAGGTCACAGCCAAGAAGACCACCAGTCCGGCAAGGACTGATATGATGAAGCTCGCATGCTTGTAGGCAAATACTGCAAGCGAATTTGCCCGTACCTCATCCGCCATACCAGTCTCCGACAGCATATGTCCTTGATAACAGCACGAAAAAGGCGCGCCTGCCAGCCGGCAGCCGCGCCTTCGATTGCATCCCGCGCCCTATCAGGCGGCTGCGAGCTGCAGTTCCTTCTGCACCATGGTGCGCAACGTTCCGAGATCCTTGGCGAAAGCGCGGATGCCTTCGGCGAGTTTTTCCGTCGCCATCGCATCTTCGTTCATCATCCAGCGGAAGGTCTTCTCGTCGACAGAAACCTTCGGATCCGGCTTGCGGCCTTCCGGCGAAAGCTTGCGCTCCAGCTTGCCTTCATCCTTGGCGAGTTCGTCGAGCAGGTTCGGGCTGATGGTCAGGCGGTCGCAACCGGCAAGCGCTTCGATTTCGCCGGCGCTGCGGAAGGAGGCGCCCATGACGATCGTCTTGATATCGTTCGCCTTGTAGTAATTGTAGATTTCACGGACGGAGATGACGCCCGGATCTTCCTCGGCGGTGTAGTCCTTGCCCGTTGATTTCTTGTACCAGTCGAGGATGCGGCCGACGAAGGGCGAGATCAGGAACACCTTGGCGTCGGCGCAGGCGATTGCCTGGGCCTTGCTGAAGAGCAGCGTCAGATTGCAGTCGATGCCTTCTTTTTGCAGCACCTCAGCGGCGCGGATGCCTTCCCAGGTGGAAGCGAGCTTGATGAGAATGCGGTCCTGATCGATGCCGCGTTCCTTGTAGGCGGCGATGATCGATCGCGCCTTGGCAAGCGAAGCCTCGGTATCGAACGAAAGATCGGCGTCAACTTCGGTCGAGACACGGCCCGGGACGAGCTTCACCAGGGCTGCGCCGACGGAGATGGCGAGGCGATCGGCGACAGCGGAAGAAACGGCTTCGGAATTGCCGCCCTGCTTCTTGCCCCAGGCGATGGCTTCCTTGATGGCATCGGCAAACATCGGCGTGCCCAGAGCCTTCAGCACGATGCTCGGGTTCGTCGTGCAATCCACAGGCTTCAGTCGGGCGACGGCTTCGATATCGCCGGTATCGGCGACGACAGTGGTAATCTCGCGGAGTTGGTCAAGCTTGGATGTCATGGTCAATAATCCTTGTTGAACTTGGGCTGCGACCGGCGCGAGTTCCGCCCGGCAAAGGTGATCTACCGACAGATTGTCTGCATGCTGCAGGCGAGAATGCGCGCATCCGTCACGGATGATTCATAAACGTGAAGCACAGTAGCCCTGTTCCCGGGCAAACCGCACGCCGAACGTAAGCGATACCGCCTGCGGCTGGAAGGCCGGTCGTGACTTTCGGCATGCCCGCACTATGTCCTCCTCGGACGGACAGAACGACTTTTATCGTCAGGACTATCGCCATCCGGCCAGGGAAAAGTCAAGGACATTTGTGCATTTCAATTGACATAAGTGTCACGCCCGTCATTATCCAGGCACAAGCGTATCGCTGCGACCTTTCATCTCGTGAGGGATTCAGGGCAGGAATTGTGCGGAGGAGATGTGGTCAAGCTTAAACGCGGCACGCACACGGCCTTTTCGGAAGCATCCTCGCTGCGGCTGAGGGCTGCATGGCTCTATTATAATGAGGGTCTGACCCAGAAGGACGTCGCCGAACAGCTCGGCATCAGCCGTACCACCGTGATCCGCCTGCTCGACGAAGCGATGAAGCGTAGCGAAGTCCAGATCTGGATCAACGATTCAATCGGCGACTGCGTCGAGCTTTCGGTGAGACTGGAGCGCGCCTATGGCCTTGACGAGGCAATCGTCGTGCCGTCACCGGTCGGCAGTGACGTCAATTCGCTGGCAAAGAATGTCGGGTTGGCGCTTGGCCAGTTTCTCTCCGAAGCCATTCCGGACGACTATACGATCGGCGTCGGCTGGGGCCGAACCATGACCGCCTCGCTGTCAAGCTTCCGGCCGCCGCGCCGCGCCAATTGCAAGGTCGTCTCGCTGCTCGGCGGCATCGTCGCCGTGCACCAGACGAACCCGATCGATTACACATGGCGGCTGGCCAATCAGCTCGGCGCCGAATGTTATATGTTCTTGGCGCCGCTTCTCGTCGATTCCGTCGAGACCAAGCGCAATCTGATCGAGAAATGCGGGCTGGATACGATCTACCGTCTGGCCGAGAGCCTCGATCTGGCGATTGTCAGCTGCGGCGATATCGGCCCGCATTCGACCTCGCTGTCGGAGGGCTGGATCTCGAAGGCCGAGCTGCGGGAGCTGATCGCTGCCGGCTGCGTCTGCGACACCATGTTCAACTTTCTCGACAAGGACGGCAATTCGGTCGACCACTCGATCAATCGGCGCGTCATGTCCGTCGATCTCGACACGCTGAAGGAGGCCAAGCATATCGTGCTCTCCTCCGGCGGCGCCCACCGCGCCGTCGCCATCCGCGCGACGATCAAGCGCATCGGCTGCAACACGCTGATCACCGATGAAAGCGCGGCACGGGCGCTGCTGGAATTAGCCGACACATCTCCGGCTGCCTCTTCTCCCCAGCGGGGAGAAGTGCCGGAGCGATAGCGAGGCGATGTGGGGTGAGCGACGCCGGGAGCGAACGGTCGGAGCGACAAGCGACGAACGCGTTGCTGCTAGGTCCCCATCCTTCGGACCCTGCTATCAGGCGTGCGCCGACTCCCAGCCAAGCATCGCCCGCTTGCGGGTCAAGCCCCAATGGTAGCCGGTCAGCGCGCCATTCTTGCCGACCGCCCGATGGCAAGGCACCACGAAGGAGATCGGGTTCGCCCCGACCGCCGCCCCCACGGCGCGCTGCGCCGTCGGCCGGCCGATATCCTTGGCGATATCGGAATAGGTGACCGCCTTGCCGAACGGGATTTTCATCAGACTTTGCCAGACGCTGACCTGGAAATCCGTGCCGATCAGCACGACCCGCAGCGGCTGTTCCGAGGACCATTTGCCGGGCTCGAAGATGCGGGCGGCATAGGGAACCGTCGCCTGCAGGTCCTCGACATATTGGGCATTCGGCCAACGGCAGGTCATATCCTCGAGGCAGGCTTTCTCGTCGCCGGAATCGCTGAAGGCAAGGCCGGCAAGGCCGCGGTCGGTGACCATGATCAGCGCGATGCCGAAAGGGCAGATGTGGAAGCCGTAGCGGATGGTAAGACCGCCGCCCTTCGCCTTCCATTCGCCAGGCGACATCGCCTCATGGGTTACGAAAAGATCGTGCAGCCGGCTCGGGCCGGAGAGGCCGACCTCGATCGAGGTCTCCAGCAGCGGCATGTCTTCCTTGCGCAGCAGCCGCTTGGCGTGGTCGAGCGTCACTGCCTGCAGGAAGCCCTTGGGCGACAGGCCGGCCCAACGGGTGAAGGTCTTCTGCAGCTGTGTCGGCGACTGGTTGAGCCGCGCCGCGATCGCCTCCAGCGAAGGCTGGTCGCGATAATCCTCGGTGATGAGTTCGATCACCCGGCGGACAATGTCATAGTCAGGGCCGTCAGGCGTTATGTCTGTCTGCAGGTTCGCAATCATATTCATCGTCTTTCTCCTTGTCGTAAGGAGATAATCAATTGGCTGTTCGCAAACCACCCGTTTCTTGCGCACCGCGAGGTAAGTTCAGATACGCTGCTTGACCGTGGCCAGCGCCCCCTTGAAGGCCTTGGCGAAGCTTTCACGATCATCGGGGTTGAGGAACGAGCCGATATCGGTGCGCCGACCCTCGCCGAAGATCTGCATCGAGAGAATACCGATCTCCTGATGCCGGCGAACGAGGAAGCGCGTCCAGAACGGATTGAAATGGTGCTCCACCATCCGCCCCGATGGCGCAAACTTGCGTACCGATACGTCGGTACGCGACACCGTGATCTCCTCGCGCGCTCGTCCGGAGCGGTAGTTCAGCCAGAAGGCGCCGTAAAGCAATGCGAAATCCAGCCCGAAGAAAAAGCCGATCGGCCAGGCGCCGGTCGCGATGAAGAACATCCCATAGAGGAAGCAGACGGCGCCGGACAGGATCAGCAGCACCCGGAAGCCCCGGCGGCCGAGCGATCGGTGGGGGAAAAGCTCGGCAGCGAAAACAGGCTGCTCGTTGAGGCTGTCGGCGTTGCTTTCCATCATGGCTGCTGAGTATAGATTCACCATGGCGAATCCGAAACTCAAATCCGTTACCAGACCGTCGCAAAACTCGAATGTGATCGCTCGCCGCAAACCGGCGGCGACGGTGAAGACCGCCTATTCGCTCGCCGAGCGTGAGGAGATCTTCCACCGCTTCTCGGTGCAGCGGCCGGAGCCGAGGGGCGAACTCGAGCATAGCAATCCCTTCACCCTCGTCGTCGCCGTCGCACTGTCGGCGCAGGCAACCGATGTCGGCGTCAACAAGGCGACCCGCGCCCTCTTCAAGGTTGCCGATACGCCGGAAAAGATGCTCGAACTTGGCGAGGAGCGGTTGCGCGACTATATCAGGACGATCGGCCTCTATCGCAACAAGGCGAAAAACGTCATCGCCCTCTCGCAGATGCTGGTCGATGATTTCGCCGGCAAGGTGCCGGAGACACGCGACGAACTGGTGAAATTGCCGGGCGTCGGCCGCAAGACCGCCAATGTCGTGCTCTCCATGGCCTTCGGCCAGGCGACGATGGCCGTCGACACCCATATCTTCCGAATTGCCAATCGCATCAAGCTTGCCCCCGGCAAGACGCCCGACGAAGTCGAGGCGCGGCTGATGAAGGTGATCCCGCAACATTACCTCTACCATGCCCATCACTGGCTGATCCTGCACGGCCGCTACACCTGCAAGGCGCGCCGCCCCGAATGCGAACGCTGCGTCATCGCCGATCTCTGCAAGTCGCCGGAAAAGAGTTGGGATGTGCCGGCGCCGCTCGTCGAACTACCGCCGCAGGTGATCGGCGAGGCCGTCGAGTAGAGCAGGTCGCCGTCCTGCCCGGCTAACCTCACGCCCGAAAACCCGCGTCGCGGGCGGAAATCATCTTGTGCAGATGCACCATCATGCCGGCGGCAAACAGCGGGGTCAGAAGGTTGACGAAGGGGATCGCCAGAAAAAGCGCGATCACCAGCCCGCCAAGAAATACGGTGGAGGCGTGTTTGGCGCGGAAGAGCCGCGCCTCCTCAGGCGACCGGAAGCGCATGGCGGCGAATTCGAAAAATTCCCGTCCGAGCAGATAGCCGTTCACCAGAAAGAAGGCGACCAGATTGACGCCGGGGATGAACAGCAGCAGCAAGGCGACGATATTGCCGAGGATCACCACGCCGAGGAATTTGATCGAGCTTGCCATCGCCGGGCCGAGCGGCATGGCGGTCCCCGCCGCGTCCTTGGGATAATCGCGTTTTTCGATGACATCGGCGACATCGTCGAGGAACAGGCCGGCGATCAGCGCCGTGACCGGCGACAGCAGCAATGCCAGCATCAGCGCAAGACCGATACCGGCAAGGATTGCGAAAATCAGGGCGAGCCACCCGGCCCAATCCGGCACATCGGGAAAGAAGCTGGTGAACCAGGGAAAGAGGAAGGCCATGAAGGCCCCGCGCAGCGCGAACCATAGACCGACCAGCACGAGAATCGTCAGCCCGAGCACTTTCCAGAAGACCGAACGTGTTTCCGGCGCGAACAAATTGGTCAGCGATTGTCGAGCGGCGTCAAGGATCATGTCTCAGCTTTCTCCGGTTGCGCCGAAGATGTAGGAAAGATTGATGCCACCCACAAGAGAGAATAAAATTGCAGGCGGTAATAGAAAACTTGTCGAAAATTAAATGCTAATATAGTATTGTCACGTATCTGAATATGCATGGGCCTGAGAAGCAGCTTCCGAAATAGTTGCAAAGACAAGGGGTCGCAACAGCGCATCCGCGGAACGCCTCTAAGGAAAAACGGGGGAGGCTGACGTGGAAGACTTTGTGCAAAAACTCAGGCAATACGCAAAAAACGGTACTCCGGCTGAACGCCGTATCGCGAAATATTTCACCGAACATCTGAACGACCTGCCTTTCGAGACGGCTGCGTCTGTCGCCGACCGGCTAGATCTCTCGCCGATGACCGTCGGGCGCTTCCTGCGCGCGCTCGGCTATCAGGGATTGGATAGTGTCAAAGTCGAGATTCGCGAGACCGTGACGACATCGCCGGCGCAATTGCAAAGCGCCATGAGCGAGCTGCATCAGGACGCCGCCGAGGGCAAACCGCTCGCCGTGCTGGTTGCCGAACAGATTCAGGCGCTCCACCATATATACCATCTGACGGCGCAGCCGCATTGGTCCGAAGCCGTCAGCCTGATCAGCACTGCCCGCGAAGTGTCGATCGCCACACATGCCCGGCTTGCAAGCCTTGCCCATCATTTCTGCCAGCGGCTGACGCAAGCCCGCGACGGCGTGCGCACGCTTGACGGTGCCGACAATCGTTTTGCCGAACTCTTCGCCCGGCTGGCGGTCGACGACGCGCTGCTCGTCATCATCGACTGTCGCCGCTTCGCCAAGGCGCGGCTGCTTGCCAGGACGGCGCGGCGCTACGGTTATAAGGTCGTGCTCATTTCACCGCAGCAGGCGGACTGGATGGCGGATCAGTCGAACGTCATGCTGCCCTTGCCGCCTGCCCGCGCGCCCGACCTCGACAATCTACCGCCACTGATCGCGCTGCTTGATTGCCTGTCGGAATCCGTGATCCTCGAAGTCGGCGAAGAGGCGGCCCTTCGCCGCCGCCGCATGCTGGAATTTGCGACAGTCCTTGGCGAGACGGCCAACCACTGAACCGTTATTGCATCGTTTCCAGCTCGGCGCGATGCCTGTGCATGGCGAGAAGGCGGCGGTAGTCGCGGCCGTAGAGCGCCTGTTTTCCCTTGTCGGGAAGCCGAACGTCGCCGCCCGGATACATCGCCTCGCCAGCCGCCGCTAAATTCCCGTGCAAGCCGCAGGCGACAGATGCGGCGATCGCCGTGCCGAGCAGCACCGCCTCGTTCATCTTCGGCACCACGACCTTGCAGCCGGTGGCATCGCTGTAGAGCTCCATCAGCACCGGGTTCTTCACATGCCCGCCGGCAATATGCAGCGTATCGGGCACGTAGCCGTATTCCTTCATCATTTCGAGGATATGGCGGATCCCGAGCGCAATCGCTACCGCAGTGCGCCAGTAGAGCGTGCAGAGGCCATCGAAGGATGTATCGAGGCTCAGCCCGCTGACCACGCCGACGGCATGCGGATCGGCAAGCGGCGAGCGATTGCCATGGAAATCCGGCAGCACGAAAATGCGGCCCCCGAAGGCATCACCTTCCTCGGCCCGCAATTCGGCAATGCGTGCGACGATCCTCTGATGCAGCGCCGCCGTCGGCTCGCCGCCGGCGGCATGCATGCGCACGATGTGGTCGAGCAGCGCACCGGTCGCCGATTGCCCGGCCTCCACCAGCCAGGATTGTGGAAAGACCGCCTCGTAATAGGGCCCCCACATGCCATGGCTCGGCTTGCGTTCCCTGGAGAAGGTGACAATGCAGCTCGACGTGCCGGCGATCAGCGCCAATTGGTGTTCGCGCTTAGCAGGATCGGCGGCATACCCGCCGAGTGCACCGAGCGCGCCGGCATAGGCGTCGATCATCCCAGCCGAGACATGGCAGTCCGTGGTCAGCCCCAGCGCCTCTGCCGCACCAGGTGTCAGCCAGCCGACGCTGCCGCCGACCGGCACAGTCTCATCCGGCAGCTGGCCGCGCGCCTGAAGATCCTCGAGACCGATCCGCTCCAGGAAATCCTGCTGCCAGCCCTTTTCGAGATGGGCGAGATAGTTCCATTTCGCAGTCAGCGTACAGCGCGACCGGGCAGCCGATCCGGTCGATTTCCACGTCATGAAATCGGCGAGATCGAAGAAGTAGCCGGCCTTTTCCCATGTGGAGGGCAGCTTCTTCTTCAGCCACATCAGCTTCGGCATCTCCATTTCGGGCGACATGACAAGCCCGGAATGTTCGAGCACAGCGTGCTCCGTCGCCGTGCAGAAATCGGCTTCCTTCAGCGCCCGGTGATCGAGCCAGACGATCGTGTCGAACCGCCTCTCGCCGCCGGTGGAAACGCTGAGCTGATGGCCCTCGACATCGCGGACGACAAGCGAACAGGTGGCGTCGAAGCCGATCGCGCCGACCGAGGCTGCTGCGATGCCGGATTGCTCCATGGCGCTACGCACCGCCGTGCAGGCGGCGGACCAGATGTCTTCGGAATCGTGTTCGGCATGATTTTCGCGCGGCCGGTTCATCACGATCGGATGTTCGGCCTTGGCGAGCAAGCGGCCACGGGCATCGAAGACGCCGGCGCGCGCACTGCCGGTGCCGACATCCACCGCAACCACATGATCCCGCATCAAATCTTGATCCCGTCCAGCTTATGGTTGCGGACAAGGTGTATCAATTCAGGCATGGCGTCAAACACCACTTCCGGCGAAAGCCGGTCGAGTTCGGCGCGATAGCCGGCGAAGTTGGCATGCGATCCGCCGGTGAAGGCAAACACCGTCATCCCCGCCGCCTTGGCGGCGGCAACGCCGGCCGGGCTGTCCTCGACGACAATGCAATGTGCAGGTTCCACCCGCATTTCACGCGCCGCATGCAGGAAAAGATCGGGCGCCGGTTTGCCGCGCTTGACCATCGTCGCACTAAAGATGTCGGGCAGCCTGCCGAGCAGCCCGGTGACGGACAGCGACAGCCGGATCCGCTCCATCTGGCTTGAGGAGGCAACGCAGCAGCGAACGCCGAGCCCATCGATTGCTGCGGCGATACCGTCGATCGGCTTCAATTCAGTGCGAAAACGGGCGTAGAGATCGGTGCGGATGCGCTCGAGGAATTCCTCGCCGGCATGGACGTTGAATTCGGTATCCAGCGTGTCGACCATCGTCGACAGACTGCGGCCGAGAAAGCGCTCATAGGCCTGGTCCTCGGTGATCGAGACGCCGAGATCGTTCATCGCCCCGACCAGCACGCTAATCGAGATCGGCTCGCTGTCGACGAGCACACCGTCGCAATCAAAGATGATCAGCTGTGGTTCAGCGTCAGCCATGGAGGACCCAACCTGAGTTCAATTTCGGACGCACGACCGTCCCGCTTCCTCGCAAGGCCGGATGGACGGCGGCAATGAATGCCGTCATCCGGATTCCCTACACTGCGAGCTTGCCGTCGAGATAGAGCTGCAGCGTCTCCCGCGTGCCCTTTTCCCACAGAGTTTTGAGAGCATGGGCGAAACGCTTGCGGAAAAGTTCGGATTTCGCCACCTCGCCGAAAATATCGTCGAAGGCGAGGAAAGCCGACGGATCGTCTTTTGCCTTCAGCGCCGCCGCATGCAGGCGCTCGGCGCTGGCGTCGTTGAAGACGATATCCTTGCCGCTGTCGCTCTTGCCGGCGAAATAGCGGCACCAGAGCGCCGAGACCAGTGCCAGCCCGACGACATCCCGGCCCTGGCTGAGATTGTCGAGCGTCGATGGCAGGATGAATTTCGGCTGGCGGTTGGAGCCGTCCTGGGCCAACCGCGGAATGGTGTCGGCAATCTTCGGATTGAGCAGCCGATGTTCGATCAGCGCGAAATAATCCGTGAGCGACGTGTTCGGCACCGGCGGCACGATCGGGATGATCTCGTCTTTCTCGAGCTTGGCGAGGAAGGCGCGAATCAAAGGATCTTCCATGGAATCATGAACGAAATGAATGTCCATTAGCGCCGCCGGATAGGCGATCGCCGCATGCCCGCCGTTGAGGATGCGGATCTTCATATGCTCATAGGGCGTGACATCGGGAACGAAGGTCACGCCGACCTTTTCCAGCGCCGGCCGGCCGGCGGTGAACTTGTCCTCGAGCACCCATTGCTTGAATTCCTCGCAATAGACTGGCCAATTGTCCTCGATCTCGAAATTGTCCTTGAGGAAATCGATCTCCCGCTGGCCGGTTGCCGGCGTGATGCGGTCGACCATCGCATTCGGAAAGGCGACATTCGCCCGGATCCACTCGGCAAAGCCGGGATCCGACAATGCCGCCGTGCCGACCACGGCATTGGCGGTGACGATGCCGTTGTGGGGAATGTTGTCGCAGGACATGACGGTGAAAGGACCGATACCCCTAGCCTTGCGCACCTTCAGGCCGGCGACGATCAGGCCGAACACCGTCTTCGGCGCGTCGGGGCTGTTTCCGTCAGCGGCGATTGCCGGATGGGCCGGATTGAATGTGCCCGATGCATCGATGAAATAACCGCCCTCGGTGATCGTCATCGAAACGATGCGGATATCGGGATCGGCGAGCTTGGCGATGATCGCGGCGGGATCGCCGACCGGCAGGATGTCGATCATCGGCGCGGTGACGCGCGCCGCCGTCTTGTTGTTGTCCTGCTCGACCACCGTCGTCAGAAAATCCTGGGCTGCAAGCTTTTCGCGCATGGACGCATCCGACGGCAGCACACCGGCGCCGACGATCGCCCAGTCGTGATCCGCGCCTGAGTTGAAGAGGTCGTCAAGATAGACCGCCTGATGGGCGCGATGGAAATTGCCGACGCCGAAGTGCACGATGCCGGCTTTCAGCGACGCCCTGTCATATCCAGGGACGGCGGCGGTGCGCGCCGCGTCGGAAAGCGTTGCCAGCGATAGTTTGCACGTCATGTTTCAGTCCTCTTGAAGGTCTTGCCGAAACGGCCGGGCGCCATCGCCCGGCTCGCATGCCTGCCCCCAGCCGGCGGCCTGCCTCAGATGGCAAGGCCGCCCTCGTTGAATTTGTGAATACGCGAACGGTCCGGCGTCAGATAGACCGTGTCTCCAGCCTTGGCGGCAAAATCACCGCTGCCGCGCGCCGTCACCATGCCGATGCCGTCGGCATCGATATGCAGGAAAGTGTCGGATCCGAGATGCTCGGCGACCACGACCCTACCCTTCCAGTCGCCGCTCTCCATCGACAACAGCATGTGCTCGGGGCGGATGCCGATCGTATGGGCGCCGAGCTGTGCGGCGTTCTGGCCCGTTATGAAGTTCATCTTCGGCGAACCGATGAAGCCGGCGACGAAGAGGTTGCGGGGGCGGCTATAGAGTTCGAGCGGCGAGCCGACCTGCTCGATATTGCCCCTGTTCAAGACGACGATCTTGTCGGCCATGGTCATCGCCTCGACCTGGTCGTGGGTGACGTAGACCATCGTCGTCTTCAGCTGCTGGTGCAGCTCGCTGATTTCGAGACGCATGTTGACACGCAGCGCTGCGTCGAGGTTCGACAGCGGCTCGTCGAACAGGAAGGCCGAAGGCTGGCGCACGATGGCGCGGCCGATCGCCACGCGCTGGCGCTGGCCGCCGGAAAGCTGGCGCGGCTTGCGTTCGAGATAATCGGTAAGGTTCAGCACCCGGGCGGCATCCGTCACCTTGCGGTCGATCTCAGCCTTGTCGACGCCCGCCATCTTCAGCGGGAAGGCGATGTTGTTGCGCACGCTCATATGCGGATAGAGCGCATAGGACTGGAACACCATGGCCAGGCCGCGTTCCGACGGCGCCTTTTCGGTGGCGTCCCTGCCGTCGATGACGATCTTGCCGCCGGAGACATCCTCGAGACCGGCGATCAGCCTGAGCAGCGTGGACTTGCCGCAGCCCGACGGGCCGACGAAGACGACGAATTCGCCGTCCTTGATATCGAGATCGATCGAAGGGATGACCTTGGCTTCGCCGAAGACCTTGGAAACCTTCTGAAGGGTAATGCTGCCCATGTTTGTCTCCCTTTATCTTATTTCACAGCGCCGAAGGTCAGGCCGCGGACGAGTTGTTTCTGGCTGAACCAGCCAAGGATCAGGATCGGCGCGATCGCCATCGTCGATGCCGCCGACAGCTTGGCGTAGAACAGGCCTTCCGGACTGGAATAGGAAGCGATGAAGGCCGTCAGCGGCGCCGCCTTGGAGGCGGTGAGATTGAGCGTCCAGAACGCCTCGTTCCAGGCAAGGATGATGTTCAGAAGCAGCGTCGAGGCGATGCCGGGCACCGCCATCGGCGTCAGCACGTAGACGATCTCCTTCATCAGCGATGCCCCGTCCATGCGGGCCGCCTCGAGGATTTCGCCCGGGATTTCCTTGAAGTAGGTGTAGAGCATCCAGACGATGATCGGCAGATTGATCAGTGTCAGCACGATCACCAGGCCGGTGCGCGTGTCGAGCAGGCCCGAATTGCGAAACAGCAGGTAGATCGGGATCAGCGCGCCCACAGGCGGCATCATCTTGGTCGACAGCATCCACATCAGCACGTCCTTGGTCCGCTTGGTCGGCGAAAACGCCATCGCCCAGGCGGCGGGAATAGCGATGATCAGGCCGATCAGCGTCGAGCCGAAGGAAATGATCACCGAGTTCATGAAGTGGCTGAGATAGTTCGACCGGCTCTGCACCTCCGCATAGTTTTCCGTCGTCCAGTGGAAGAACAGGAACTGCGGCGGCGAGGCGATGGCATCGGCTTCCGACTTGAAGCTGGTCAGGAACGTCCAGAGGATCGGGAAGAAGATCAGGATGCCGAGCGTCCAGGCGATCGCGGTGACGATGACCTTGCGCTGCGTTGTGACTTTTCTGGCCATCTCAAGCCTCCAGATTCTTGCCGACGAGGCGGACGAGGAAGATCGCGACGATATTGGCAAGCACGACGGCGACGATGCCGCCCGCCGAAGCGCCGCCGATATCGAACTGCAGCAGTGCCTGGGCGTAGACGAGGTAGGTGAGGTTGGTGCTGTCGGTGCCCGGCCCGCCATTGGTGGTGACGAGGATTTCGGCAAAGACCGAAAGCAGGAAGATCGTCTGGATCAGGATCACCACGGTGATGGCCCGCGCCATGTGCGGCAGGATGATGTAGATGAATTTCGAGATCGGACCGGCGCCGTCCATTTCGGAGGCTTCCTTCTGCTCCTCGTCAAGCGACTGCAGCGCCGTCAGCATGATGAGGGTGGCAAAGGGCAGCCACTGCCAGGCGACGATCAGAATGACGGAGAACAGCGGCGCATTCGCCAGCCAGTCGATCGGCTGCAGGCCGAGCGCCTTGGCAAGATGGGCAAACAGGCCGTTGACCGGGTTCATGAACATGTTCTTCCAGACCAGTGCTGCCACCGTCGGCATGACGAAGAACGGCGCGATCACCAGGATGCGCACGATGCCCTGTCCGTACATCGGCTGATCAAGCAGCAGCGCAAAGGCGATGCCGCCGATGACGGTGATCAGCAACACGCCGGCAACGAGCAGCAGCGTATTGATCAGCGCCGCGATGAAGGCCGGATCGGACAGGAAGTATTCGTAGTTGAGCAGACCGACGAAACTCTCCATGCCGGGGCTGAGCAGATTGTAGTTCAGCAGCGAGAAATAGATCGTCATCGCAAGTGGGACGATCATCCATGCAAAGAGGAGCAGCACGGAGGGCGCAATCATCAGGCGCGCTGCGGAGCGGGTATGCAAGGTTGCCATGGCAATCACCGATCTGATCTGAAGCGGGGAGCGGCCGCAGGAAGGCTTTGTCTGAAAAAGCGGCCGCCGATGCAGTTCGGGCATCGGCGGCCCAGAGGGGCGGATTGTCAAGAATCCGCCTCTTGCTCAGGAGGTTGTTATTTGATGTAGCCGGCTTTGGTCATTTCCCGGGTTGCCAGCTGCTGCGCGCTCTTCAACGCCTGATCGACCGAAATCTGGCCGGCAAGGGCTGCCGAGAACTGCTGACCCACCGCCGTACCGATGCCCTGGAATTCCGGGATCGCCACGAACTGGACGCCGACATAGGGGACCGGCTTGACGGTCGGCTTGGTCGGATCGGCCGCCTCGATCGAGTCGAGCGTCATCTTGGCAAACGACGCCGCCTTCTGGTAGTCCGCATTCGCATAGAGCGATTTGCGGGTGCCCGGAGGTGCATTCAGCCAGCCTTCCTTCTCGGCGACGAGGTTGCTGTATTCCTTGCTGGTTGCCCAGGCGACGAACTTCTCAGCAGCTTCGGCCTTCTGGGTACCTGCCGGGATGGCGAGGCTCCAGGCCCAGAGCCAGTTGCCGCGCTTGCCGAGGCCCTTGTCCGGGGCGAGCGCGAAGCCGACCTTGTCGGCGACCTGCGACTGCTTCGGATCGGCGACGAAGGAAGCGGCAACCGTTGCGTCGATCCACATGCCGCACTTACCGGTCTGGAACAGCGCCAGGTTCTCGTTGAAGCCGTTGGAGGAAGCGCCCGGAGGGCCGGCATCCTTCATCAGCTTGACGTAGAAATCGAGCGTGTCCTTCCATTCCGGCTGATCGAACTGCGGCTTCCACTTCTCGTCGAACCAGCGGGCGCCGAAGGAATTGGACATGGCCGTCAGGAAGGCCATGTTCTCGCCCCAGCCGGCCTTGCCACGCAGGCAGATGCCGTAGACTTCCTTATCCTTGTTGGTGATCTTGCGGGCAGCGTCGGCAATGAAGTCCCAGGTCGGCGCGTCGGGCATTTTCAGGCCGGCAGCGTCGAACAGGTCCTTGCGGTACATGACCATCGAGCTTTCACCATAGAACGGCGCAGCATAGAGCTTGCCGTCTACAGTCAGGCCGCTGCGGATGGCCGGCAGCAGGTCGTCGACGTCGTAGTTGGCGCCGAGATTGTCGAGCGGCAGCAACCAGTCCTGTTTCGCCCAGATCGGAACTTCATAGGTGCCGATCGTCAGCACGTCGTACTGGCCGCCCTTGGTCGCGATGTCGGTCGTGACCTTCTGGCGCAGCACATTCTCTTCGAGGGTTACCCATTCAAGGTCGATGCCCGGATTCTTCGCCTTGAAATCATCCGTCAGCTTCTGCATCCGGATCATGTCGCCGTTGTTCACGGTCGCGATTGTCAGCGTTTCAGCCGAAGCCATGCCGGCAAACGCCAGTGCTGAGCAGGCGCCCAGCAGAAAAGTTCTCAATGTCATATCTTCCTCCCAGAAGATGGGTGTGAGCATTCGCTTCGCTCATGGGCAATTACTCAACAAATGATACAGAATGTCAATCGGCAATCGTTGCTGCGGTGCCGAAGGAGGAAGCTATCCCATTGATTTAAAACAAGTGTTTTTTGCTCAATTCCTGAGCAAAAACTCAGCCGTCTCTTCGTCGGTAATCAGCGCGTTGATTTGCTGGCCGACAACCGCGGCCCGGATCGCCTTAAACTTGCGCTTGCCCTTGGCCAGACCGATGACCATCGACGCGTCGCGGGACGGGATCGGCGCCGACGCGACGCGTTCGTTGATCGGGTTGTCGAGCAACCTGCCATCGACGTCAAAGATCCAGCCGCAGATCTCGCCGACGGCGCCGCCGCGCATCAGCTCCATCATCTCGTCCTTCTCGAGGAAACCGTCGACGCAGAGCGGCCCGTCGATACCGAGTTCGCCGATGCCGACGAAGGTGACGTCGGCCTGCGCGCTCATATCGAGCGTCGAGCGCACCAGTTGCTGGCCGTGCAGCAGCTCCCGCTCTTCCGCCGAGGTGACGAGCACCGGCAGCGGCATCGGATAGTGCCGCGCCTTCACCGCATCGGCCATGCTGAAGATGACGTTGTAATAGGCGGCCGATCCGTCGGGGGCGATATTGCCGGTCAGTGAGACGATGCGGTGATTGGGACATTCGATCGCCGGCAGCTGGTCGACAGCCGCCTTCAGCGTACGGCCGGTACCGACGGCAAGCACGATCGGCTCGGCCCGTTTCAGCCATCGTTCGATCTCGGCCGCCGCCGCCTCGGCAATACCGACGGTCGCCGACGACCCGGAATCGCTCGGCACCACCTCCACATGTTTCAGCCCGAATTTCCGCCGCAGCTGGCTGGCGAGCTCCAGGCAGGCGGCGATCGGATGATCGAGCCGCACCTTGATCAGACGCTCGGCGACCGCCAGCGACACCAACCGCTGCGCCGATTGCCGCGAGATGCCCATCGCGGCGGCGATTTCATCCTGCGTGCGCCCGGCGACGTAATAGAGCCAGCCGGCACGTGCCGCATCGTCGAGGCGTGCCGCGGTCTCGGATCTTTTTGCCATTGAATGCCTACCACGCAAAGTGAGCCGGCGTGCCGCCGCCGAACATGATTTGAAATTGTATCGCGCCAGATCAAAACAAAAATCAGGCAAATGTCGAGCCTGTTGCAAAGAGCTCCGCCAAATAACCGACGCTGCTTAGGCAAACCATTGCATGACGAGATAGATCGCCGCCTTCACCAGGCCGTAAATCACGCCGCCGGCAACGACCAGCGACACGGCCGTCATGATGAAGCCGATCAGCGCAAAGAGCCCGTCGCGGCCCAGTATGCCGAAAGCGAAGACCGAGATCGTGATTGCCGGCAGCATGTTGCCGAGCGGCACCGGCAGCAACAGCACGATCGACAGCAGCAGGCATGCGGCCCCGGCGAGATATTCCGCCGGCGGCTCGGCGAAGATCGCCAACCTCGGCTTCAGCATCCGCTCCGCCCAGGCGAGCCAGCGATGGATGCGGCCGACAATGGTTTCGAAATCCTCCCGCCGCATCGAACGGTCGGCAATCACCCTCGGCAGCCAGGGCTTCAGCCCGAAGGTCAACTGTACCGCCAGGAAGACCAACGGCGCGCCGAGCACGGCCGACGTTCCGGGCGGCGTCGGAAAAGCGTTCGGCAGCGCGAAGATCAGCATCAACGCGCTGATCGCCCGGTCGCCCATCGTCTGGAACAGATCGCCGATCGAAATCCGCTCCCGACTCCGGTCGGCGGCCAGCTGCCGCAGGATGGATGAAAGGCGACGGCCTTTGGGACGGGGTGGACGGGGTCTTCTGCGTCTGTGGGAATCGGCGTTTTCGATGGTCATGATACCAGTGAGTGATGGACGTGCAGGCTCGGATTGTGGCCACGCAATATGCCAATTGAATGACTTGCGGAACCGAATAGCGATTGAGGCCGCGAGCGCATGGCAGGCCGGCGAATGAAGGCTTGTAATTCCCCGCCAACAGTGCGAGCAGACACCACAGACCAGAGAAACGGCAGGGTGGCAATGATCATCTCATTCGACATCGGCGGCTCCGCCATCAAGGGTGGCATTGCCCGTTCCGAGACCGACATCGTCCCCCTCGGCCGGCGCCCGACGCCGAAAGATGATTTCGCCGCTTTCGTCGACACCCTGCGTGCCATCATCGCCGAAACCGGCGAAGAACCGAGCCGCATTGCACTGTCCATCGCCGGCGTCGTCGATCCCGACACGCAGCGGCTGATCTGCGCCAACATTCCCTGCATCCATGGCCGCACTCTGGCCGCCGATCTCGAAGCCGAACTCGGTCTGCCGGCACTGATCGCCAACGACGCCGACTGCTTCGCCATGGCCGAGGCCGGCCTCGGCGCCGGTCGCGGCCACCGCATCGTCTTCGGCGCCATCCTCGGCACCGGCGTCGGCGGCGGCCTGATTGCCGATGGCCGCCTCGTCAATGAGGCCGGCGGTTTTGCCGGCGAATGGGGTCACGGGCCGATCATCGCCTCGGCAGCCGGCAATCCGCCTGCCGCCATTCCCGCCTATGCCTGCGGCTGCGGCCAGAAAGGCTGCGTCGACACCGTCGGCGGCGCCCGTGGCCTGGAGCGCCTGCACAAGACGCTGCATGATCTCGACCTTTCGAGCGAAGAGATCATCGCTCAATGGCAGCGTGGCGAGGAGAAGGCGACACGGACGATCGACGTCTATGTCGATCTCGTCGCCTCGCCCCTGGCGCTGACGATCAACATCACCGGCGCGACCATCGTGCCCGTCGGCGGCGGCCTGTCCAATGTCGAGCCGCTGCTTGCTGAACTCGACCACGCCGTGCGCGCCCGCATCCTGCGCAAGTTCGACCGGCCGCTGGTGGTGCGCAGCCAATGCCGCATCGAACCCGGCCTGATCGGCGCAGCGCTGCTCGGGCTGAAAGCCGAAGCATTGCATCCTAAAGCATAGGCCACATCCGCACGATCGCTGCGAACCTGTCCCAATCCTTCCGGTCCGACGGTGTCCATGCGGCCTCGGCGACGGCTGGAAGACGCGGAAAGACCAGCCGGTTGAAATAGGCGCGAGAGAGAAAGTTTTCAGTCCAGATGCAAGCCTGGATGCCGCGCATCTTCTCCTGCAGCGCCTGCGGCAGTTCGCCCTCGGCTTCGTAAGCATAGGTATGTTCCGGGGCCGAATAGCCTGCCCATGCCGCGCCGGGCTCCGCCCAGGCTTCGGCCTGCGCCATGTCGAGATAATAGGCCTGTCCCGGCGTCATCACCACGTCGTAGCCTTGCTGCGCCAGCTCGACGCCGACGGCAGGCTTTTCCCACGCCATCAGCAGCGTGCCGTCGCGATCGACACCGCCGCCATGCGAGACCTCGTTCCAGCCGGCGAGCTTCCTGCCGCGCTCCGACAGCATCATCTTGATGCGTTTCAGGAAATAGGACTGCAGCTCGGCGGTGCCGGCAAGCTTCTCCCGCTTCATCAGTGCCTGACAGAGTGGCGAGCAAAGCCAGGCGCCCTCTGCTACCTCGTCGCCGCCGATGTGGATATATTCGCTCGGAAACAGCGTCACGACTTCATCGAATACCTTGCCGAGAAATTCATAGGTGAATTCGACCGCCGGATTGAGCGCATTGTTGGCGTAACCCTGCACTGCGTGATAGCTGTCCGGCGCTTCCTGCCCGTCGACGAGCTCGGGCAGCGAGAACAAGGTTGCGGTGTTGTGGCCGGGAATGTCGATTTCCGGCACGACCTCGACACCGAGCGAGACGGCATGCGCAACGATCCGCCTTATATCATCCTGCGTGTAATGGCCGGCGCGTGTTTCCGCCCCGTCGCCGAGCTGTCCCACGAGGACCTCGTCCGGCCCGCGCCGCGCGCCGATCTCCGTCAGCGCTGGATAGGCCTTGATCTCCAGCCGCCAGGCTTCGTCGTCGGTCAGGTGCCAATGAAAGATATTGAGCTTGTTCCAGGCGAGGATATCGATCAGCCGCAGGATGTCGGCGACCGGATAGAACTGCCGCGATACATCGAGATGGCAGCCGCGCCAGTCATAACGCGGCTGGTCGGCGATCGTGCCGAAGATGGGGAATTTAAATCTCCCGCCATCGGCGCAGGCGCCATGCAGCAGCTGCGCCAGGCTGATGAGGCCGTAGCGCCGGCCCGCGTCATCCGCGCTTGAAAGCACGATCTCATGCGCGGTGAAACGCAGCTCGTAGGCGAAGGCAGCGATCGACGATTCGGCGACGAAACGAATGCGCCGCCCGCCTTCGACGGCACTCAGCGAAAACGGCGCGTCTTCGGCTGAGTAGAGGCGCTGATAGAGAGAAAGAACCTGGGACAGGGCCTTGATCGCATCAGGCCGCGTCCTCTCGGCCGGATAGAGGGTGGCGGGCAAGTCGCCCCCGTTCAGCCCGAGCGACAGCGGCCAGGGGAGCAGCGCGTAGGGTTCATCGGCTTTGCCCGGCGGCAAGAGCGGCGGCGACACACCGCCATCCCGGCCTTCAAGCATCAGATCGCCGAAATCGACCGGAAGGTGACGGCCGTCGGCAAGCGTCAGATAAGCAGATTTGACGCCAGCCGTGACATGTTTCGGCTCTCGGCTCAGCCCCTCGACCGTGAACCGCCAGCGCCCGCCCGGCGGTACACTCAGCCCTTCAGGCGGCAGGAACTCATGAAAATGCGCGACCTGCCGCTTGAGACTGCCGCCGTCGCAGACATGTTTGCCGGCAACCCGCGTCTCCGACGTATGGCAGAGCGAGAAGCCGGACAACGGCTCGGCAGAAAGATTGTGGAGCGTGAAGGTCAAGCGCCCGAAACTGCCTTCGACCGGGCGCCAGCTTGTCTCCAGACTATAATCGGCCATGTCGCGCCCTCCCCGTCAACGAACGGCCGGGATCACGGCTGGTCTTCCGGCATTCCTTCGCAGCTTAGCCTGTTCAGGACTTCAATGGAATCGGCGCGAACTCAGACGGGGCGGACTTTGACGAAGACCTGTCGTCGGCAAAGGAAAGCGGCGCGGCTTTCGCCGCGCCGTCCTCACTCTGCTGCCAACGCCGGCGGATGTCTGTCATCCGCCTCTTCCTGGATGGCGTCGGCATCCCGACCTGGTTCGTCCCTTGCCTTCGGCTCCCGGCCGAAGAAGAGAGCGTAGCCGGCGGGCAGAACCAGAATTGTCAGCACTGTCGCAACCAGGATGCCGCCCATCATTGCGTAGGCGAGCGGACCCCAGAAGACGCCGCGCGAGATTGGGATCAGCGCCAGGACGGCGGTCAGCGCCGTCAGCATGATCGGCCGGAAACGCCGCACGGCAGCCCCGACGATCGCCTCCTGCCGGTGCATGCCGGCCTTGATGTCCTGGTCGATCTGATCGACCAGGATGATCGAATTGCGCATGATGATGCCGAGCAGGGCGATGACGCCGAGGATCGCCACGAAGCCGAAAGGCGCGCCGCTGATCAGCAGGGCGGCGGCCGCACCGATGATGCCGAGCGGCCCGGTGGCGAGCACCAGCATCGCCTTGCCGAAATGCTGCAGTTGCACCATCAGCAGTACGATGATCACCGCAAGCATGATCGGCGCCTTGGCGGCGATCGACATCTGGCTTTCCGCCGCGTCCTCGGCGCCGCCTTGGATTTCGACCTTGTAGCCGGCAGGCAGGCTGTCGCGCATGTCCTTCATGTCGGCATACAATTTCATCACCACGTCGTTCGGCTGCACCCCATCCGGCAGCGTCGCCCGCACGGTGATGGTCGGCAGCCTGTCGCGCCGCCATTCGATGCCCTGCTCCATAACCGGCACGACCTTGGCAAGCTGCGAGACCGGCACGAAGCCGCCGAAATCCGTCGGCACATAGACCGAGTTGACCGCCGACAGCAGAGAACGGCTGGCGTCCGGCTCGCGGGCAACGATCGAGACCGTCTCCTCGCCGTCACGGAAATCGTCGAGGGCGGCACCCGACATGGCGGTCTGCAGCATCTGGCGCACGCGCTGCGAGGTGACGCCGAGCGCCCGGGCCCGGTCCTGGTCGATCACCAGCTTCATTGCCGGCACCTGTTCCAGCCAGTCGTCGTGGATGGCGCCGAGCATGGGGTTGGCCTGAAAGCGCGCCTTCACCTGATCGGCGATTGCCCGCACTTCTTGGCGGTCGGGCCCCATGACCCGCATCTGCACCGGCCAGCCTGTGGGCGGGCCAAGGAAGAGCCGATCGACCTTGCCGCGAATCTCTGGGAAAT
Source organism: Rhizobium sp. BK456 (assembly GCF_014194045.1). NCBI lineage: Bacteria > Pseudomonadati > Pseudomonadota > Alphaproteobacteria > Hyphomicrobiales > Rhizobiaceae > Rhizobium > Rhizobium sp. BK456. The sequence goes on along the minus strand of NZ_JACIAO010000006.1, from coordinate 64,330 downwards.
CTTCCGCAAGGATCGTCCGCAGCTTGACGATCAGCCGCTCGCGCGCCGGTTCGTCATTGGCCATGACGAGGAGCTGGGCGAAGTTCGGATTGCGCAGCTGCTGGTCGAGCGGCAGGAAGAAGCGCGGCGCACCTTCGCCGATATAGGTGGCGATGAACCGCTTGTCAGGATCATCCATCATCTTCGCTTCCAGCGCCTTGGCCTGGACCTCGACCTCCTTGATGCTGGTGCCCTCGGGTAGCCAGAGATCGACGAGGATTTCCGGCCGCGACGATTGCGGGAAGAAATTCTGTGGAATGAACTGGAAGGCCCAGAGGCTGGTGGCAAAGGTGCCGAGCGTCAAGAGCAGCACGATAACCCGATGGCGTACCGCCCAGCCGACCGTGCCGCGCAGACGCCGATAGAAGCGCGTGTCGAAGGCGTCGTGATGCTCGCCGGCGTGATGGCGCTGCTTGAGGATCATATAGCCGAGCCACGGCGTGAAATAGACCGCGACGAACCAGGAGGTGACGAGCGCGATGCCGACGACATAAAACAGCGAACGCACATATTCACCGGCCGTCGATGCGGCGAAGCCGACGGGTATGAAGCCGGCCGTGGTGATCAGCGTGCCCGTCAGCATCGGGAAGGCGGTCGAGGAATAGGCGAAGCTTGCAGCTTCGATCTTGACCAGCCCCTCCTCCAGCTTTCGCTCCATCATCTCGACGACGATCATCGCATCGTCGACGAGCAGGCCGAGCGCGATGATCAGCGCTCCGAGCGAAATGCGCTGCAGGTCGATCCCGAGTTCGTACATCAGCGCGAATGTGGCGGCGAGCACCAGTGGAATGGCGATGGCGATGACCAGGCCCGAGCGCCAGCCGATCGACAGGAACGAGACCACAAGCACAATGACCAGGGCTTCGCCGAGCGCATGCATGAATTCGCTGACCGCATCCGTCACCACGTCGGGCTGATTGGCAATCTGATCGACGGCAACGCCATAAGGCAGCGCCTCCTCGAAGCGCTGATAGGTCGCCTCGACGCCCTTGCCGACGTCGGTGACGTTGAAGCCCTTGGCCATCACGACGCCGACCTGAACGCTGTCATGGCCGTTGAAACGATACTTGCGCTGATAGGGATCTTCGAGCCCGGAACTGACGGTGGCGATATCGCCGAGCCGCGTCACCTGGCCGCCGGCGCGAAGGCGCAACTCGCGGATATCCTCCGCCTTCTTCACGTCGCCTTCGACGGAGATGCGCACTGAGCGCAGGCCGGTATCGACGGAACCTGCCGGATCGACATTGTTCTGGCCCTTGATGGCGTTCTGCAGATCGAGGATCGTCAGGCCTCGCTCGGCGAGCGCTTTGGACGAGACGTCGATATAGATCTTCTCAGGCTGGTCGCCGATGATCACCGCCTTCTCGACACCAGGTGTCGTCAGCAGCATGTCGCGCGCCTGGATCGCGAATTTCTTCAGTTCCGGATAGGAATAGCCCTCGCCGCTGATCGAATGCAGCGTGATGAAAGTATCGCCGAACTCGTCGTTGAAATAGGGGCCGAGCAGGCCCTGCGGCAGCTCGCTGGAGATGTCGCCGACCTTCTTGCGCACCTGGTAGAAGGCATCTGCCACGTCCTTCGAATTCGTGTCGCCCTTGACCTGCAGGGTGATGATCGCACTGCCGGCCCGCGTATAGGACTTCACCCAGTCGATATGCGGCGTTTCCTGCAGCTTGCGCTCGATCTTGTTGACGACCTGGTCTTCCATTTCCTGGATGGAAGCGCCCGGCCAGATCGCCTGAACAACCATGACGCGGAAGGTGAATTCGGGATCCTCGCGCTGGCCCATGCGCATCAGACCGAGCACTCCGGTGATGATGATCAGCCCGAAAAGGAAGCGGGCTATGCTCGGATGGCCGATCGCCCAGCGAGACAGATTGAAGGGCCGCTTTTCGGTGGTGTTGGCGTCCATGGTTTTATTCCCTTTTGCGACGCGATCAGCGGACGGTCTGTTCCGTATCGGCGAGCGCCGACTGCTGGTCCGGCACCTTCACCTTCAGATTTTCGGTCATGAACTGCGTGCCGGCCGCGACGACGAGATCGCCGGTATCGAGGCCTTCGGTTACATGCACGCCGTCGCCGGTGAAATCGGCGACCTGGATGTCGCGGCCATGCACGGTCGCCGTATCGCGGTCGACGGTCCAGACCATCTGCTTACCGTCTTTCTCAGCCAGTGCGCTGAGTGGGATGGAGACATAGCTGTTGCCGTTATCGACATCGGCCTCGATCGTCGCCGTCATGCCGAGCAGCACGCGCGGATCGTTCGGCAGGCTGACCCGCACCGCGAAAGTGCGCGACTGCTGGTCGGCGCTCCCGGAAACCTCGCGCACCTTGCCGTCGAGCAGCAGCTTTTTATCGGCCCAGAAGCTTGTCTTGACGGTCTTGCCCGGCTTGAATTCGGCAATGTCGTTTTCCGGAATCGCGATCTGCACTTCCTTCTCGCCGTCGACGGCAACGGTGACGACGGCCGTGCCGGAGCCGACGACCTGACCGGTATCGGCATTGATTGATGTGACGATGCCGTTCTGGCCGGCCTTGAGCTCGGTGTAGCTCACCTGGTTCTTCGCCTGGTCAAGTGCGGAGAGCGCGGCATCGCGCTGCGAAATCGCCTGGTCGTGGCTGAGGGCGGCCTGCTCGAGCTGCGATTTCGGAGCGACGCTCTTGTCGAAAAGCTGCTCGGCGCGTTTATTGGCAAGATCGGCGGTTTCGACGCTTCTTTCGGCCGCGGCGAGATTGGCTTCCGCCGTCTTGACCGCCAGCTGGTAATCAGTGGCGTCGACACGGGCGAGAACGTCACCCGGCATCACCCGGTCGCCGATATCGACGAGGCGCTCTGTGATCTTGCCGGCGACGCGAAACCCGAGGTTCATCTCCGTACGCGCCTTGACCGAGCCGGAATAGTCGAGCTTGCGGGTATCGCCGGCCTTGGCGATCTCGACGACCTTTACCGGCCGGATGACTTGCTTGACCTCAGCCTTCTCTTCCGAGCAGGCGGAAACGCCGATGCCGATGGCGCCGACAAACACGAGGCGGGCGACGGACGGCATGCGATGGCTGAGGGTCTTGAGCGAAAACATCTTCCGCACTCCTGGATCGTTTCGGGGGTCTTGGCGGCGGCTGCCGCCCGTTATTTCTTCAGCGCCCTGATCACGTAGTCGATCAGTTCGTCGACACTCGCGCGGTTGGTTTTGGCAAGACATTGCGCCACCATCTGCGGATGGCAGAGATTGATCGTCGCCGCGCCGAAGCAACGTGACGCGACGACCGGGTCCTGCTCGGCGAACTCGCCCGCAGCAATCCCCTCGGCAATTATTTCGGCAATCAGATCATGGACGCGGTCGATATGTTTCTCGATGACATGCCAGTCGCGCTCGATCGCGACGATGATCATCTCGTGGACCTTCATTTCGTCGAGCATCAGATCGAGCGTCAACTGATGCTGGGTCTCGACATAGCGGCGCAGCCGCTCGCTGGCGCTGATCGGCTGATGGCGGATGTCGTAGGCGATTTGATAGGCGGTGGCGAGCATGCGGCCGCAGAGCGCCTGGTGGATTTCCACCTTGGAGGCAAAGAAACGATAGATATTGGCCGGCGACATGCCGAGATCGCGGGCAATGTCGGCCACCGTCGTCTTGCTGTAGCCATAGTGACGAAACAGCCGCTCGGCCGCATCAAGAATGCGGGTGACATTCTCCTGCCGGATGACGTCGAGCGTATTTTCCGTGATGTCGTCCATGGTTTTGATGCCCGAATTACGAATGACGATTTTTGAATTTCGTCAGTCGTAAAATATCAGGCATCATTTGTCAATACTCCGCCGAGGAGCGGGCGTCGTCAATCGATGGACGGTCAGGGTTTAGAGAGAGATGATGAACACCCGGTAAAATGGAAAGTGCCGCGGCTCGGAAGCACGCGGCACATCGTCGGCGGCAGGATATCAGCTCAGCTTGACGTCGAGCGTGATCGGAACGGCGGCGAGCGCCTTGGAGATCGGGCAGCCGGCCTTTGCCTTGTTGGCAAGTTCGGTGAAGGTCGCCTCATCGGCGCCGGGAATACGGCCGGTGAGCGAAAGATGGATGGCGGTGATGGCAAAGCCGCCCTCGACGCTTTCGAGCGTTACCTTGGCGGATGTTTCCATATGCTCGGCCGTAAAGCCGGCTTCCCCGAGGATCAACGACAGCGCCATGGTGAAGCAGCCGGCATGGGCAGCACCGATCAGCTCTTCCGGGTTGGTGCCGGCAATGCCTTCGAAGCGGCTGGCAAAGCCGTAGGGATAGTCCTTCAGGGCGCCGCTCTGCGTCGAGATCAGGCCTTTGCCGTCTTTGAGGCCACCGGTCCAATGGGCCGAAGCCGTACGATTGATCTGCATGCCGTCCTCCTGTTTCGATTGTGCTTTCGAGCAAGCGGCAGGGCGCCGCTCCATGCCTTCGGGAGTTCTGAGAGCCTCCCCGATGGACAATATAATGCTCTATCTTGAGAAGACGACAGGCCTGTAAAAATCAGCAGCGGCCGAAGCGTTTTCAGGCCGGATGCTGCAGCACGCCGAGACCGCCGTCGATCGTCAGGCAGGTGGCGTTCATGAACGGGCACTCGTCGGAGATCATGAAAACGGCAGCCATGGCGATCTCCTCAGGCGTGGCGATGCGCCCGCCGGGATGCAGCTTCATCGTCTCGGCTTTGGCCGCCTCCGGATCGGCAAAGCCGTTCCAGTAGTCGATCACCTTCTGCGTCGAGACATAGCCCGGCGCCAGCGCATTCACCCGGATGTTGTGGGCCGCATATTCGAGACCCAGGGATTTCGTCATTCCCAGCAGCGCGTGTTTTGCCAGCGGATAGGGAAATGTGTGCGGGATGATGGTGAAAGCATGCGTCGAAGCGATATTGAGGATGACGCCGCCGCCCTGTTCGATGAGGCCAGGCAGCACCGCCTTGCAGCAGTTCCACGCACCCTTGAGGTTGATGTCGAAGCAGCGGTTCCACAGCTCGTCGGTCGTCTCGAGTGGTTCGGCGAAGACATTGACGCCGGCATTGTTGACCAGCGCGTTCAACTGCCCGATCTCTTCATTCGCCTGAGCGACCAACGTCGTGATCGTTCCCGCATCGGTAATGTCGGCCGGCAGATAGCCGAGCCGGCCACCAATGCTTTGGAGCTCTTTCGCTGACTTCGCCAGCAGTGCGGCGTCGCGATCGACGAGAAAGACGGCCGCATCCTCCCTCAAGAAGGCCTTCGCCATCGCAAGACCGATGCCCTGCGCGGCGCCAGTTATCAGAATGTGCTTGCCCTGCAGCCGGCCGCCCATCTATCTCCCCTCCGATTGTGCCGGCAGCGCCGACATCAGGATCGTCACCGAGCCGGCAAGGATTTCGCCGGGCGCAAGCGGCATGAGCCCGCCGAAATCAGGCAGATGGTGGCCATTCGGCAGGTGGCTCATCGGCTCGAGGCAGAAGAAGTCGTTCCGGTCGACCGGCATATAGAGCATGAAGCGATCGAGCGCGCCGTCGGCTTCCAGCGCCGCCTGAAATCCAAGGTCCGGCCAGGCGATGGCGGCCCGCCCGTTCCAGCCCTCGAAGGCATTGTTCATCCATCTCTGCGGCAAGAGCTTTTCCGATCTGAAATCGAAATAGTCGGGCACAGGAGCGGGCACATCAGGCAGGTGGTCCGGCCGCTCGCTCCAGTAGCGATCGGCCGCAATCGTGAGCCGCGTCTTCGGCGTCCGTACGAAGAAAGGGTGTTGACCGAGCCCGAAGGGAAGCGCCGCCTCGCCGCGGTTTTCGACGGAGAGCGCCAGTATCAGCGCATCGCCAGCGACCCGAACCTCCTGCCGGGTGAGATAGGCGTAGGGTGAAACCCTGTCGGCGGCCCGGGAAAAGACGAATTGCGCATATTCTGAACTGCAGTCTTCAACCTGCCAAAGGCCGAGCCAGCCGTCGCCGTGCCGATAGAGCGGGTCTGAGGTATTCGGCTGGAAGGCGTAGTCGCGTCCGGCAAAAGACATGCTGTTGCCTTCGACGCGATTGCCGAATGGCACCATCGCAAAATTCGCCATCGCTCCGTCGGGCCCGCCGGCCGCAACGAGAAAGGGGATGCCTCGAAACGTCGCGGCGGTAACCGCGGCACCTCGGGGGCTGACCCGGACGGTGAGATCGCCGTGCCTCAGTTCGATGTCGCTTACGGTCTGCCCTTCACTCATCCGCGTCGTCCTGCAGCCGAAGATCGCAAATTGTCGAGCAGCACGGCGATCAGCAGGATCAACCCGCGCACGACATACTGATAGAATGCCTGGATATTCAGCAGATTCATAACGTTTTCGGCAATGCCCATGATCAGTACGCCGACGATGACGCCGCTCATCGCCGCCCGGCCGCCGGCCAGCGAAACGCCGCCGAGAACGCAGGCCGAAATCACCGACAGCTCAAGTCCGGTCGCCGCATTCGGCTGGCCGGAGGTGATGCGCGAGGCAAGCAGGATGCCGGCAATGCCGCAGATGAGGCCCTGCAGCGCAAAGATCCAGATGCGCGTGTTGACAACATTGACGCCGGCAAGCCGCGAGGCTTCGGGATTGCCGCCGATCGCCAGCGTGTTCTTGCCGAAGACGGTCCGGTTGAGCACGAAACCGAAGAGGATGAAAAGCATCAGCATGATCCAGATCGGCGTCGGCACCGTCAGAAAGCGCGACAGGGCCAGCTGATAAAAGGCCGGATCATTGATGCCGACGGCACGGCCATCCGAGGCGATCAGCGCCAGCCCGCGCACGATCTGCATCGTCGCAAGCGTGGTGATCAGCGCGTTGATGCGGAACCGGGCGATGACGATGCCGTTGACGAAGCCGACGACGGCGCCGCACAGCAGAGCAGCGAGCAACCCGAGAGGGATGGAGCCCGTGGCGTTCGAGACCATCACGGCGATCATGCCCGAGAAGGCGACGATCGACCCGACCGAAAGATCGAAATCGCGCGAGGCCAGGCAGAACATCATCGTGCAAGCAACGATACCGATGGTGACCACCGACTGCAGCAGCCCCAGCATGTTTCGCTCGGTCAGGAAGTTAGGCACGAAGAGCGAGACGATCACGAAGGCGGCGGCGAAGATCACCACCAAGCCCTGTTCGCCGAGAAGGATTTTTTTCAACGCATTCATCGTCCGTATTCCTGATCTTAAATGGTGCCGGCGGCATTCTTGTCGGGCAGTGCTGCCGTCAGGATGGCGCGCTCGTCGAAATCCTGCCGGGCGACATTGGCCGCCACCCTGCCCTGGCACATCACCATGATGCGATCGCAGATGCCCATGACCTCGGGCAATTCGCTTGATATCACCACGATCGCCATGCCGCCGGCCGCAAGTTCGTAAAGGATCTCGTAAATTTCCGATTTCGCCCCGACGTCGATTCCGCGCGTCGGCTCGTCTATGACCAGGACCTTGATCCCCTGCTCGGAAAGCCAGCGGCCGAGAATGACCTTCTGCTGGTTGCCGCCGGAGAGATTGATGATGTCCTGCTTGCGCGACGGGGTTCGCACCCGAAGCCGGGCGATAAACCGATCGGCCAGCGCCGCCTCTTTTCTCGGACTCAAAATGCCGAAGGGCGAGAAGTGCCGGCGCGACGAAATCGCGATATTCTCTTCGATCGACCGGCCCTGGACGATGCCGTCGAATTTGCGGTCCTCCGGGCAGAGCACCATGCCGGCCTTGATCGCCGCCTTCGGACTGTTCGGCAAGACGACAACGCCGTCGATGGCGACCTGGCCCTGATGCCTGGCATCCACGCCGTAGAGCAGCCGCGCCATCTCGCTGCGACCGGCGCCGATCAGGCCGAAGAAGCCGAGAATCTCACCTCGGCGGACGGAAAAACCGATCGGATTGCGCAGCTTCGGTCCCGACAGGCCCTTGACCTCCAGCCTGATGTCGCCGAGCGTACGTTCGCGCCATCCCCAGACATTGCTGATCTCGCGCCCGACCATTTCCGAGATGATCTGCTCCCGCGTCGTCTCGGTGATATCGGAATGGTGGGCGGCAAGCCTGCCGTCGCGCAGCACCGTGAGGCTGTCGCAAAGCCGAAAAATCTCGTCGAGACGATGCGAGACGTAGAGAATGACCGTTCCCTTCGCCTTCATCCTGTCGATGAGGGAAAACAGGATTTCGCTCTCGCGCGAGGAGAGCGAGGAGGTCGGCTCGTCAAGTGCAATCACCCGCGCGTCGAGCATGACCGCCTTGGCGATCTCGACCATCTGCCGCGCGCCGATCGAAAGCGAGGCGACCTTGGCCGACGGATCGACATCGATGCCGATTTCCTCGAGCTTCGTCCGCACCGTCTCGATCAGCCGTGTCGAATGGATGACGCCGCCCTTGGCGGGAAAGCGCCCAAGCCAGAGATTCTCGGCGACCGTCAGCTCCGGAACAAGCTGCAGTTCCTGATGGATGACGACGATGCCGGCATGAAAAGCGTCACGCACGGATCCGTATTTCTGCTCCTCGCCATCGATCAGGATGCGGCCGTTATCGGCAGCCTGATCGCCGGACAGAACGCGGATCAGCGTCGATTTGCCGGCGCCGTTCTCGCCCATCAGGCCATGCACCGCGCCCTTCTCGACGGAGAAGGAAACATCCGCCAGCGCCTGCACGCCGGGATAGCCCTTGGAGATATGGTTGAATTCGAGGAAAGCCATCACCGCTCCACCGAGAGGATCCGGCGGCACGCTGAGCGGCCGCCGTCTATATCATCCTGGAAGGATTACTCGATGCCGAGATCCTTGCGGACCTTGTCGTAATCGCCGCGCAGCGCCAGCGAACCGGAGGTCAGCGTCAGCTTTTCCGGCGCCTTGTCGTTGGCGATCCAGTCGTACATGTTGAGCGCCGTCTCGTAGCCGTGGCGCTTCGGCGAGATGATGACGGTGCCGAAGAAGCCAGTCGCCGCCGGCTTCTTGAACTCGTTGATCGCCGATTCCGCGCCGCCGATGCCGACACCGATGACGTTCGTCGCCGGAATGCCGACCGATTCGGATGCACGGACGGCGCCGAGGACGGCTTCATCGTTGAGGCCGAAGGCGACCCAGTATTTCACGTCGGCATGCTTGTTGAGAACGGTGGTCGCCGCGTTGAGCGCCGCTTCCGTATCCGTCTTCGCCTGAGGCGCATCATAGATGTTTTCGGCCGGAAAGCCGGCGGACTTCAGCACCGACATCGCGCCTTCGACGCGGTCGACGGCCGTCGGCAACTGGTCATAGGAGACCCGCACGGCGCCGACATTCTTCATGTCCCAACCGCGCTTCTTGATTTCGTCGACGATCGCCTGGCCGACGGTCTCGCCGATCTTGGTGGCCGAAATGCCCATATGCGGCACCTCTTCCAACGGCTTGCCGTCGGCGCTGACGAGGCGGTCGTCGACCGTCATCAGCTTCAGCTGGTTGGCTTCGGCCTTGGCGACGATGCCGGGGCCGAGTTTGACGTCGGGCGTGCAGATTATGAAGCCCTGCGCACCTTGGGCGCCGAGATTGTCGATCGCCGACTGGACCTTCTCGCCATCTTCGGCGCCGATCTTGACGACAGTGAAGCCTTTTTCCTTGGCGGCCTGGTCGGCGAACTTCCATTCGTCCTGGAACCACGGCTCCTCAGGTTGCTTGACAATAAACCCGATCTTCACGTCTGCGGAAAATGCCGAGCCGGCTGCCAGAATGGCGAAAGTGCCAGCCAGAATGGCTGCTTTGAACAAGCGCATGTCTCTCTCCCTAAACTCCAAAAACGAGCAGCTGCCTCCCAGGCAACGTCCAATGAATTATGATAAATCATCATACCAGTCAATTGCCAATGTATGATGATTGGAATAATAGGATTATTGACGAGATGCCGGGGAGGAAGCGTCGCAAAGCGGATCGAATTCGGATAATCAGGTTCGATTGCCTAGCACGCGAGACAGAGCGGAGAGGTGAGTTGGAAACAATCGAGCGACAGGGCGGGGCCGAAAGCCGCCGCATCGAGCGCCGCCCGCGCGTACGCCGCAACGTCACGGCGGCGATCGCTCAGGATATTTGTGCGGACCGCTATCCCGCGGGCTCGCCGCTGCCCCGCGAGAACGATCTCTGCGAGCTCTACGGCGTCAGCCGCACCGTCATTCGCGAATCGCTGAAAGTGCTGGAATCCAAAGGCCTTGTCCGTGGCAAGCCGCGCATCGGAACCACCGTCTGCGACAAGGACGATTGGAATATCTTGGACGCTGACGTGCTTGAATGGATGGGTCCCTATATCAAGGATTTCGACCTGCTCGGCTGCATTCTCGAAGCCCGCCGCACCATCGAACCGGCAGCCGCCGAATATGCTGCCGAGCGCGCCAGCGCCCAGGAGATTGCCGATCTCGACAAGGCCTGGCGGCAGATGCGTGACAGTGCCGGCGACCCGGAAAGCTTCACCGATGCCGATGTCATGTTCCATACGGTGCTGCTGACGGCTAGCCACAACCAGGTCTTCCGCCGTCTGTCGAGCGCCATTCATGCGGCGCTGAAATATGCGCTGCATGCCTCCAACATCGGCGTCGAGAATCGCGAGGATGCGGTGCTCGTTCACGGCCAGTTGGTCGAGGCCTTGCGCATGCGCGACAAGGCCGGCGCCCGCGACTGCGCCAACCGCATGCTCGATCTAGCGGTGCGCGATCTTGCCGCCGCCGAAAAAGCGATCGGCAGAACGAAATAAGCAATCCGCGGCTGGCCGCCCGTCAAAAAATCTGAAGAGAGACTGAAGAGCAGCGATGAAGATCACCAAACTCACCACCTATATCGTTCCGCCGCGCTGGCTGTTTTTGAAGATCGAGACCGACGAGGGCATCATCGGCTGGGGCGAACCGGTCGTCGAAGGCCGCGCGCTGACCGTCCAAGCCGCCGTCCACGAACTGGAAGACTATCTGATCGGCAAGGATCCCTTCTTGATCGAGGACCACTGGACGGTGATGTATCGCGGCGGCTTCTATCGCGGCGGGGCTGCCCATATGAGCGCCATCTCCGGCATCGACCAGGCGCTGTGGGACATCAAGGGCAAGGCCCTCGGTCAGCCGATCCATTCCCTGCTCGGCGGCCAGCTGCGCGACCGCATCAAGGTCTATTCCTGGATCGGCGGCGACCGTCCTGCGGATGTCGCCAACAATGCCAGGGAGGTGGTCGCCCGCGGCTTCAAGGCGATCAAGCTCAACGGCTGCGAGGAAATGCAGATCGTCGACACCAACGAGAAGGTGGAGAGGGCGGTCGAGACCATCGCCGTCATCCGCGAGGCGATCGGCCCGCATATCGGCATCGGCGTCGATTTCCACGGCCGCGTGCACAAGCCGATGGCCAAGGTTCTCGCCAAGGAACTCGAACCCTACAAGCTGATGTTCATCGAGGAGCCGGTTCTTTCGGAAAACAAGGAGGCGCTGCGCGACATCGTCAACCATACCTCAACGCCGATCGCGCTTGGCGAACGGCTCTTTTCGCGCTGGGACTTCAAGCAGGTGCTGTCGGACGGTTATGTCGACATCATCCAGCCGGATTTGTCGCATGCCGGCGGCATCACCGAATGCCGCAAGATCGCGGCGATGGCCGAAGCCTATGATGTGGCGCTGGCGCCGCATTGCCCGCTGGGGCCGATCGCACTCGCCGCCTGCCTGCAGGTCGATGCCGTCAGCTATAATGCCTTCATCCAGGAACAGAGCCTCGGCATCCATTACAATACGGGCAACGACATCCTCGACTACATCTCGAACAAGGAGGTGTTCCAATATGCCGATGGTTTCGTCTCGATCCCGCAGGGGCCCGGTCTCGGCATCGAGGTCGACGAGGCCTACGTCATCGAGCGCGCCAGGGAAGGCCACCGCTGGCGCAACCCGATCTGGCGCCATGCCGACGGCAGTTTCGCCGAATGGTAAGAAGAAAGGGTCGCGCCAGCGGCCCTTTTTTCATTCGCCGTGTAGCAAATCGGTCGTCTCGTCCGTCATGGTGGAAACGCAAACAGGAGATCCTACGATGGCAAGAGCAACTGCAATCATCGTCGCCCGCATCATTTTCAGCTTCATCTTCTTCATGGCCGCCGGCTTCAAATTCGCCGATATCGGCGCGACGGCGGGTTACATCGCCGCTGCCGGTTTTCCGATGGCGACATTCCTTGCCTGGGTGGCGGCCTTCTTCGAGATCGCCCTGGCGCTCGCTTTCATAACCGGGGCCTTCTTCACCGAGGCCAGCCTGCTGGCGGGCATCTACGTGATCTTCCTTGCCTTTGCTTTCCACGGGCCATCCCATTGGCAGCAGAACCAGGCCGAATTCGGCTTCTTCGTCGATCACTTCACCTTCCTCGCCGGCCTGCTCTTTGCCGCCGTCCATGGACCGGAGAAATGGGCATTGCGGCACAGCCTCCTCGGAGAGCTTTAACGACCCGCTCTCCCTCCGGAACCAACAGCCATGCCGAACATTGGCTTAGCGGCAAACGGCAAGGAGAGCCCGCCCATGGAACTACAGGGAAGGATCGCGTTGGTGACGGGCGCTGGATCCGGCATCGGCAAGGCGGCCGCATTGAGACTCGCCGCCGACGGAGCAAGGGTCGCCGTCTTGAGCCGCACCGCCGACGAGGTCGAACAAACCTGCGCCGAGATCAAGGCGGCGGGGGGCGAATCGATCGCGTTGATCGCCGACACCAGCGAAGAGGCGCAGATGCGCAGCGCCGTGAAGCAATTGACCGATACGTTCCACGGCCTTGACATCGTCATCGCCAATGCCGGCATCAATGGCGTCTGGGCGCCGATCGACGATCTGAAGCCGGATGAATGGGATAAGACCATCGCCGTCAATCTGCGCGGCACCTATTTGACCTTGCATCTGACGGTCCCCTACCTGAAAAGAAATGGCGGCTCGATCGTCGTCGTCTCCTCGATCAACGGCACCCGGACATTCACGACGCCGGGCGCAACCGCCTATACCGCAACCAAGGCCGGCCAGGTCGCCATGGTCCAGCAACTGGCCCTCGAACTCGGCCGGCACGGCATCCGTGTCAATGCCGTCTGCCCCGGCGAGATCGAGACCAATATCGGCGCCAACACGAATAGCCGGCATCGCGACGAGACCGAGGTTCCGGTCATCTGGCCGCAAGGGGATATCCCAATCGCCGGCGGCAAGGCGGGCAAGAGCCAGGACGTCGCCGAAACCATTCTCTTCCTCGCCTCAGACCGGGCCCGGCATATCACCGGCACGCCGATCTGGATCGATGGCGGCCAGGGGCTGCTGCGATAGGCCTGCGTCCTGCGACGATCAGGCGCTCAGCCGGGCGTTATCGAGCGTATAGAGTTCCTGCGCGCGTTGCACGCCGCGCAACGCATAACGTCCAACACAGGCAAGTGCCGCGCGCTGTTCCTCCGGTATCGCTGTGGCGAAATCGGAGGAGATCAACAGGTTGAGATCCACTGATCGGCACATCGAAGCGATGCGGCTGACCTCGTTGACGGCAGGGCCGATGACCGTGAAGTCCAGCCGGTCCTGACTGCCGATATTGCCGTAAAAGACGTCTCCGATATGCAGGCCGATATAGACATCGGTCGTTGGCCGGTCGTCGGCTTTGCGTTCGGCATTGAGCTTGGCGAGCTTTTCCCGCAGAAGCGCTTCGGCGTGGAGCGCCGCACGACAGGTCTCCGCCGGCACCTCGCCCTTGAAGATCGCCAGCACGCCGTCGCCGATCAGCTTCAGCACATTGCCGCCGGATTCGTGGATCGCCGTGATCACCGCCTCGCTATAGTCGTTGAGCAACGGGATGATCTCCTCCGGCGGTACGCTGTCGGAGATCTTTGTGTAGTTCAACAGATCCGAAAACCAGAGTGCGGCGGAAATCCGCTCCGATTTGCCGCGACTGATCTTGCCCTCCATGACCTGACGCGCCGCGTCCTCGCCGAGATAGACTTCGGCGATGGTGCGGGCGATCCGCCCGAGCCCGATGCACTTGATCGCCAGCCCCAGCACCGGCACCAGCTTGCGCAGGATGGCGAGGTCGTGATCGGAAAAACCCTCGGGATGTTTGGTCGCGAAATGCGAGAAGAAACAATCCATTTCGCCGATCGTGCCGGCCTCGCTGAAACGATGGACCATCGCTATGAAATCCGTATGGCCGGCTTGAGCGATCGTATCGAGCAGGCTGAAATCGATCGGATCGCCAAAGCCGAGGCGCCGGCGTATCTCCCGTTCATTGTTGGCCCAGAGATAATAAAAGGCCGAGCGCTGCCAGTTCGCCGCGGCCTCCCCGGAGCTCGTCGAGCCATATTCGAACTCGGCCTCGATCTCCTCCTCGCTGTCCCAGCGAAAGGCGCGGCCCTCATGCACCGGGTGCAGCGTATCCATCAGCGCCAGGCCGCGGTCGAGCGGCAGCCCGGCATTGCGGCAGGCCGCGCAGAAACCGGTCATGAGCTCGGCTTCCGAGGCGCCCTTTAGTCCCTGCTCCGTGATCCAGGCTGCAATTGTGCTGACGTCGCTATAATCCATGCCGCTCACCTTCACTCTCGCCCAAGCTGTAGTCCGAATTCGGCATCGAAGGAAGCCGATTGGCTCAATCGCCGACGGGCATGTTGTAGGGCGTGACGATTTCGACCGATGAGAGCGAGGCCGGAACCGCCCGACCCGGTGACGTCGCTCGGCCCATGATCGCCCTGAAGGCCGAACGCGCATCTGTCCTGAGATCATGGTGGAGCACGAAGCCGATCCGGCGGGCGGCAAGCAGCGCGCGGTTGTCGACGTCGAGATCATGAGCGACGAAGACGTGGACCGGGCGTTTGGCCGCATCGAAGGCCGCCAGCACCGCCCGGTTGCCGCCACCGATCGAATAGACTGCATTGATGGTGGGATCGGCAGCAAGTGCAGCCGCCGCAAGCGTTCCCGTCGCCGTATCGGTGCCATGCCCCTCGCTGATTTCGGTGATGCCGATTCCGGGATAACGGGCGCGAATGATGCGGCGAAAGCCGATCTCGCGCTCCTCCTCGCCGCGAAACCGCCCGCTCGACAGCGTCACCAGCACCTTGCCGCCACCGCTCGCGAGCACTTCACCGATCAGATAGGCCGCGGTCTCGCCCGCCGCCCGGTTGTCGGCGCCGGCATAGGCGATGCGCGCCGAATTCGGCAGGTCGGTCACCAGTGTTACCACTGGAATGCCCGCCGCATCCGCCCGCGCGACGGCAGCGGCCACCTCGGCAACGTCAGGCGCCTTCAACACGATGCCGTGTGTGCCGCGCAGCCGGATGCGGTCGAGAAGCTGCACCATCTCGGCCGGCTTCATCACCTCGGCGAAATGGAACCGGCAGCGGAAGACGCCGGGCAGGAAGGCCGCCATCTCCGCCTCGAAGGCGGCGCGCACCGCATCGCTGAAACGCTGAGGCGTCTCCATGACGATATCGATCGCCAGCATGCGCCCACTCGTCACCGCTCCGGCCTTCTGCTTTTCGAGTTCGGCAATCGCCGCCTGCACCCGCATTTCCGTCTGCTGGCGCACACCTGGCCGCCCGTTCAGCACCCGGTCAACGGTCGCGGTGCTCAATCCGGCCTGGAAGGCAATGTCCTTGACGAGGAAGAGATGGGCCATGGAATCCGCTTGATGGTTTTTGATGGATTTCTGATCTATATCACCCGGCATCGCCGCGTATAGTGCCTTCATCGAAAGAGGAGGAGCCATCATGAAAACCGACAATCAGCAGAAATTGCGCGCCGACCGTGTCTGGCTCAGCGAAGACAGCTGCGATCTCGAGGATTTTCGCCGCCTGTCGGAAAAGACCACCGTGCTTGCCGATTACCCTACGGCTTCTGCCGTCGAAAAAAACGTGCTGATCTATGACAGCCGCAAGGTGACGGCGGCGGCGGCAACGCCGGAGGGCCGGCGCGCCGTGCTGGCCGAGATCTGCGAGGCCTTCGGCGATGGTCCCGGCGTCGCCGTCTTCAAGCATGCGTACGAGCATACCGCCATTATCGACCGCGCCAGCGTGGTCTTCGATCAGATCATCGAGGAGCAGCACCGCACCTCGACCGGCGGCGGCGATCACTTCGCCAAGCCCGGCGCCAACGACCGCATCTGGAATTCACTGGAAAAACATTGCCTCGCCGATCCCGCGAATTTTGCCGAATATTACGGCAATGCCATCGTCGCACTGGCAAGCCAAGCCTGGCTCGGCCCAAGCTACCAGATGACGGCCCAGGTCAACCGCGTCAATCCGGGGGGCGCGGCACAGTCGGCCCATCGCGACTATCATCTCGGCTTCCAATCGTCCGCGGTGATCGAGCAGTTTCCGGTGCATGTGCACCGGCTTTCGCCGGTGCTGACGCTGCAGGGTGCGGTCGCCCATTGCGACATGCCGCTCGAAAGCGGCCCGACGCTCTTCCTGCCGCACAGCCAGACCTATGTGCCCGGCTATCTCGCGCTCAAGCGCCAGGAATTCCGGGATTATTTCGAGGCCAACCACATCCAGCTGCCGCTCGAAAAAGGCGACGTCGTCTTCTTCAATCCCGCCCTCTTCCACGCCGCCGGCACCAACCGCTCGGCCAATATCAAGCGCGTCGCCAACCTGTTGCAGGTCTCCTCTGCCTTCGGCCGGGCGATGGAAACGGTCAATCGCGAAAAAATGAGCGCCACGCTCTTTCCCACCCTGAAGACATTGCAGGACAGGCTGTCGCCCGACGAGATCGCCAATGCCGTTGCCGCCTGCGCCGAAGGTTATTCCTTCCCGACCAATCTCGATCGAGATCCCCCGCTTGGCGGCCTGGCGCCGAAGACGCAGGCGCAGCTGATGCACGAGGCGTTGAAGGAAGGCTGGAGCGACGAAGCCTTTGCGGCGGCACTTGCAGAACAGGCGCAGAAGAAGCTGAGCTGACTAAGGATCTGGCGCCGACCCGCACTGAAATAAAAGCCTCCCGCACCCCCGCGGGAGGCCATTCGCATATCACCACCAAGGAGGAACCACATGAGCACAGATCACGGCCGCCTCGACGGCAAGATCGCCATCGTCACCGGCGGCACGCAAGGGTTGGGCGCCACTATCGCCCGTCTCTTCGCCGAACGCGGCGCTGAGGGCATCGTCATTTGCGGCCGCAACGAAGCCAAAGGCCAAGCGAAGGCCGCGGAAATCTCGGCCGCAACTGGCGTGAAGGTCGTCTACGTCAGGGCCGACCTCGGCAAGGTCGAGGACGCCAGGAATGTCGTACAGGCCTGCGACGAGGCCTTCGGCCGGGTCGACGCGCTGGTCAATGCCGCCGCCATCACCGATCGCGGCACCATCCTCGACACCAGCCCTGAACTCTTCGACGCCATGTTCGCCGTCAACGTGCGCGCACCGTTCTTCCTGATGCAGGAGACGGTGAAGGTCATGCGCCGCGAAAAGACCGAGGGCACGATCGTCAACATCGGCTCGATGTCGGCCAAGGCAGGCCAGCCCTTCATCGCCGCCTATTGCGCCTCCAAGGGGGCGTTGGAAACACTGACGAAGAATACCGCCTATGCGCTGCTGCGCAACCGCATCCGCGTCAGCGGCCTCAACATCGGCTGGATGGCCTCCGAAGGCGAGGATCGCATCCAGCGCGAATATCACGATGCCCCCGCCGATTGGCTTGAGAAGGCGGCAGCAGGCCAGCCCTTCGGCCGTCTCGTCGACCCGCACGAAGTGGCGCGCGCCTGCGCCTACCTGTCGTCGGGCGAATCCGGCCTGATGACCGGCTCTGTCATCTGCTTCGACCAGTCGATCTGGGGTGCCTATGACGGCTCGCCGCACCCGGTGGCGGCTCTCTAAAAAACTGAGCCCGGCATTTCCCTCGCCGGGCTCTGGCACCTGCCGATATTTGCCGCTAGGAAAAGGTCAGCAGCATTCAGGGAGGAAACCGGCGTGGCCGACAATCCGCTTTACGACATCCGCGACGAACGCTTCGGCGCTCTGGTCATCGGCAGCGCAGCCCTCGAGGAGCTCTATTCCGGCTGCCGCTGGACCGAAGGCCCGGTGTGGTTTTCCGACGTGGACTGCCTGATCTGGAGCGATATTCCGAACGAACGCATCATGCGCTGGACGCCGGATGGCACGGTCTCGGTCTTCCGCTCGCCCTCCAACTATGTCAACGGCAATACCCGCGACCGGCAGGGCCGGCTGGTCTCCTGCGAACATGGCGGCCGCCGCGTCACCCGCACCGAGCCGGACGGCACCATCACCGTTCTCGCCGACAGCTACAAGGGCAAACGACTGAACTCGCCGAACGATGTCGTCGTGCATTCCGACGGCGGAATCTGGTTCACCGATCCGACCTACGGCATCCTCTCGGATTACGAGGGCCACAAGGCAGAGCCCGAACAGCCGACCCGCAACGTCTACCGCATCGATCCCGCAAGCGGCGCGATCGAGGCCGTCATCGAGGATTTCATCCAGCCGAACGGCCTTGCCTTCTCGCCCGACGAGACAAAACTCTACATTGCCGATTCCGGCTCGGCAAAACATGAAGTGCCGCGCCATATAAGATTTTTCGACGTCGTCGACGGCAGGAAGCTTACAAACAGCCGCTATTTCTGCAGCCTCGATATCGGCAATCCTGACGGTTTCCGCTTCGATGTCGGCGGCAATCTCTGGACAAGTGCGTCCGACGGCGTGCACTGCTTTTCGCCGGACGGCACCCTGCTCGGCAAGATCAGGGTGCCGCAGACGGTGTCCAACCTCACCTTCGGCGGGCCCAAGAAGAACCGGCTGTTCATCACTGCGACGCGCTCGGTCTATTCGATCTATACGAAGACCAACGGCGCCCAATATCCGTAAGGATCAGCCCTTCACGGCATCCGGCCTGCCATGCAGCGGCTCGGCGCGGTGCCAGTTCTCCAGGATGCGGCCGTCCGTATGCTTTTGCCGCGCCCAACGGATGCCGTTCGAGATCACCTTGTGCACGGTCTTGTCGTGATAGATCGGATAGGTTTCGTGGCCGGGGCTGAAGAAGAAGATACGCCCGCGCCCACGCTGGAAGGTGCAGCCACTGCGGAACACTTCGCCGCCGGAATACCAGGAGATGAACACCAGCTCGTCCGGCTGCGGGATGTCGAAGGGCTCGCCATACATTTCCGAGGCATTGACCTCGAAATAGGGCGGCAGCCCCTCGGCGATCGGATGTGAGGGATTGACCACCCACACCCGCTCCAAGTCTCCATCCGTCGTCTCGCGCCAGGAAAGATTGGCATTGGTGCCCATCAGCCGGCGGAAGAGCTTGGAATGATGGCCGGAATGCAGCACCAGAAGGCCCATGCCCTTCAGCACCCGCTGCTGCACGCGCTCGATCAGCCCATCGCTGACCTCCTCATGCGCCATATGCCCCCACCAGAGCAGCACGTCGGTATTATCGAGCACGCTGTCCGGCAGGCCTTCATCGGGATCATCGAGCGTGCCGCGGCGGATTTCGAAATCCGGATGGGCGATGCCGGCGGCGATCGCGCCGTCGATACGATCGGGATAGATCTCCTGAACCTCCCTATGGAGCTGCTCGTGGCGTCCTTCGTTCCAGATGGTGACCTTGATTTTCATAGCATTCCTCGATGTTAGCTGTCAGGCGGTTGCCGGACGGATCACCCGTCCGGCGGAATCGAACAGAAGGCAGGCGGCGGGATCGGCGGTCAGCGACACGCGATCGCCCGGCCGCACACCAATATCGCCCTCGGCACGCACGACAATCGGCTGCTGCCCGGAGCCGACGGTGATGTAGGTCTCGACGCCGAGCCGCTCGACGATGACCACTTCGGCCGTGAAATGTCCCTGCCCTTCCGGCGCGATCTTCAGATGCTCTGGCCGGATGCCGAGTTTGGCCTCGCCCTGTGGCACCGCGCCATTGGCATCGGCAAGATCGAGCAACAGCCCGATCGGGCTGTCGAGATGCAACGCACCCGCCGAGGTCCGCGTTGCGGTGACCGGGATGACGTTCATCTTCGGCGAGCCGATGAAGGTCGCGACGAATTCATTCTGCGGCTGATGGTAGAGCGACATCGGCGCGCCCTCCTGTGCCACCAAGCCCTTGTTCAGCACGACGATGCGGTCGGCCATAGTCATCGCTTCCACCTGGTCGTGGGTGACGTAGACGACGGTCGCCTTCAGCTCGCGGTGCAGGCGCTGCAGCTCGGCGCGCATCTGCACGCGCAAGGCCGAATCGAGGTTCGACAGCGGCTCGTCGAACAGGATCAGCGACGGCTTCTTGATGATGGCGCGACCGATCGCCACCCGCTGACGCTGGCCGCCGGAAAGGGCGGCCGGGCGGCGGTCGAGATAGTCGGTGAGCTGCAGGATCTCGGCGACGCCTTCCACCTGCCGGCGGATCTCCGTCTCCGGCACCTTTTTCAGGCTAAGGGAAAAGCCGATATTTTCGGCAACGGTCATATGCGGATAGAGCGCATAGGACTGGAACACCATGGCGATGCCGCGTTTGTCGGGCGGCACGTCGTTGATGCGCTTGCCGTCGAGGACAAGATCGCCTTCGTCGATGCCTTCGAGGCCGGCGATCATGCGCAGGAGCGTCGACTTACCGCAGCCGGACGGACCGACGAAGACGGCGAATTCCCCGTCTTCCACAGTGATATCGACGCCCTTGATGACTTCGAGCGCGCCGTAGAACTTGCGAACGTTTCTGAGATTGATCATCCGTTTCTCCTCTTGATCTCAGCCCTTCACGCCGCCCGAAAAGGTCTGGACGAGGAAGCGCCGCGCAAAGCCGAAGGCGACGACGGCCGGCAGCAGATAGATGAAGGCCAGCGCGGTCAGCAGGCCGTAGTCGATCTCATTGATGCGGAGAAAAGCGCGGAAGAGGCCGAGCGGCAGCGTCTGCAGCTCCGGCGACGATAGGAAGATCAGCGGCAGCAGAAAATCGCCCCAGGCCGACATGAAGGCGAAGAGCCCGGCGGCGGCAAGCCCCGGCAGCGCCAGCGGGATCAGCACCCGGCGGATGCGCTGGATCAGCGTTGCTCCGTCCATCAGCGCCGCCTCTTCGTAATCCCTCGGCAGCCCGTCGAAGAAGGTCTTCATGATCCAGAGCGCCAGCGGCAATTGCATCGTCGCCAGCACCAGGATCAGCCCGAGATAGCCGTCGATGAAGCCGGTCCAGCGCATGATGTCGCGGGCATAGCTGCCGAAGATCGGCCTGAGCACCGCCGCCTCCGCATTGTTCAGCGTCAGCAGGAATTTATAGAGCGGCACGACGAGCGCCGTCGGCGGCAGCACGCGGATGAGCAGGATCGCATAGAGGAACGGCAGCTTCCACCAGGCACGGGTACGCGACAGGGCATAACCGCCGAGCCCCGCCAGCACCATGACCAGCAACGTGGCGCTGCCGACGACGAAGAGCGAGTTGAATAGCCACTTAGCCCCGTCTTCCTTGGTGAAGACTTTGACGTAATTGGCGAAGGTCCATTGCTGCGGCCAATGCAGGAAGAGCTGCGCATTGCCGTCGAAAGAGGCGAGCAGCACCCAGAAGAAGGGCACGGCGCAGAAAATCGACATCAGCGACAGCGTCGCATATGCGATGAGGTCGGAACGGCTCTTATTGGCGGTCTCGCTCGGGGAAACGACGGCCATGTCAGACCTCCACCTTCATGGCACGGACATAGGCGATGCCTAATATCAGCGAGATGACGAGCGCGACGACGGCGACCGCGGCGCCATAGCCGAGCTGGAACGCCGTGAAGGACTGGTTGTAGATATAAATGCTGACCACCTCGGTCGCCCCGCCCGGGCCTCCGCGCGTCAGCGCATAGACGAGGCCGAAGACGGCGATGGTCGATACGGCCGAAATCAGCATGTAGAGAAGGATCGTCGGCATCATCAGCGGCAGGGTGATGCGGCGAAACATCTGCGATGGCGTGGCGCCGTCCATGCGCGCCGCCTCGTAGATCTCGGCCGGAATGGTGCTGAGGCCGGCCGTCAGCAGGATCATCGCGGTGGCGATGCCGCGCCAGATGTTGACGATGATGATCATCGACAGCGGGAAGACCTGCAGCCAGTCGGCCGGCGTGACGCCGAAGAAGCTGACGATGCGGGTGAGCGTGGCATTGTCACCGCCCGCCAGCATCGAGATCCACATGAAGCCGGCGACGACTTCGGGGGCGGCATTGGGCAGCAGGATGATCGACGAGAACACACGCCGGAAGCGGATCGGCCGGCGCAGCGCGATTGCCGAGATCAGGCCGAGCAGGAACTGGCCGATCACCGCGGAACCGATGACGAAGACGAAAGTGACGAACAGCGAATTCCAGAACTTCGCGTCGTTGAACAGCCTGACATAATTCCGGAAACCGACGAAGCGCGGCCGGAGCGCCGCCGCCCCGGTCAGCGCCTCGTTGGTGAAGCTCAGATAGATGGAATAGACGGCCGGATAGATGACGAAGGCCAGCAGCAGCACGAGCGAGGGCAGCAGGATCAGCAGCCATTGCCGCTCGGCGCGCTTTTCATGAGAGTTTCTGGCCATGGAAGCTCGCAACCTGTCGAATGTACCGGCTCAATGACGGGGAGACGCGGTGCCCTGGCGCCGCGTCCCCGTTCGCGGGGAAAGCAAGCGTACGCTTACTTCACCATGTCGTCGCCGAGCGTTTCCTTGACGTAGTCGACCAGGATCTTCTGGGCGCCGGCAGCATCGGTTTCCTTGCGCAGCATCGCTTCCGTCGCCCGCGCCACGCCTTCCGAAACCGTGCCGAAACCGGAGGCCTGTTTCAGGAACACGCCATTTCCGGCCGCCGCATGGATCGGAACCAGCTCCGTCAGTTTCTGGAAGTCGGCATTGTCGGCCGCATCCTTGCTGGCGGGGATGTTGCCGATGCGGGCGGCGTAGGAAACCTGCGTCTCGATCGAGCCGATCTCCATCAGCGCCTTGATCGCGAGTTCGCTATTGGCCGATTTGGAATTGACGGCCCACGGCGCGGCAAGGTTGGCGAGCACATACTGACCGCTGCTCTGGCCCGGCACGGTCCAGGTTCCCACAACCTTGGTCACTTCGGGGATCGGGTTCTTGCTCTCGCGGCCCCAGTCGAAAATATAGCACCAGGAGCCGCAGGTGGTCGCGGCGAGCTTGCCTTCCGGGAACATCTGGTATTTTGGCACGACCCAGGGCTCCGGCCCGAGCAGCGGCTGCGTCGGCATCAGATCCTTGTCGATCAGCTCCTTGTAGACGTTGAAGACATCCTTGATGCCCTCGCCGTTGAGATCGAGCTTGCCGTCGGCATCGACAAGCTGCGGCGTCTTGGAGCCGACGAGCAGGTGCTGGAAGCCCTCGTCGAAGGCGCCGCTTCCCCAGGATACGCCGGCCGGGAAAAGCAAGCCGTAGGCGCCGGTCTTATGCTTGATCTCGGCCGCACGGTCGAGAAGCTCCTGCCAGGTCTTCGGCTGCTCTGTGGAGATGCCGGCCTTTTCGAGAACGTCCTGGCGATAATAGATTTCCTGAATGCCGAGCATGAACGGCATCACATAGGTCTCGCCATCCGGGCTGACGGCCAGCTGCTTGGCAACGTCATAGAGGTTAGCATAGCCGTCCCAGGCCTTGAACTCCTTGGTGATGGGCGTGAGGTAGCCAGCTTCCACCATATCGGCGACCGCGGCCGTCGTCGGGATGGAGAACAGATCGGGCGCGTTGCCGGCCCCGAGCTCCGTCAGCAGCTTGGTCAGATAATCCTTATCGGGCGCCGGATATTCGATGACCTCGACGGTCACGCCGTATTTCTTTTCGATCCGCTCGACCGTCGACTTCATCGCATCGATGCCGGCCTGGCCGTGATTGGCAATTCGAATTGTTTCGGCCTGCGCCAGCGTCGAAACCGCGCTCAGCAGAATGGCGCACAGGCCACCAAGAACCGTCTTCTTCAACGAAAAGTCCTCCCTTTTTTTAGAGACACGGCGCCCTCCAGCACCGGCTGCAAAAATGTACACGCATTCCAATCGCTGGCAAGCTGGTTTTTGAAAAGATTCGAATCTCGAATTCAATTAACTGATATTACTGAGATATATAGATATTGCCATCATCGTACAGCTTGTGTAATCGTGAACACAAACATTCAGGGAGAGCATTTTCATGGCTGAGAAATTGCGCCTCGGCGTCATCGGCGCCGGGCTGAAGGCGGTGGAATATGCCAAGAGCTGGGCTGGCATGCCCGAGATCGAATTCGCCGTCCTTGCGGACACCACGGCCGCCTCGCGCCAGCGGCTGATCGACGTCTGCCTCGCCGCCGGCGCGCCCGAACCGAGAAGCTTCGAGGACTATCGCGAAATGCTCGTCCAATGCCGGGACGAACTCGACATCGTCTATATCTCCACCCCGCATGCCTTCCATGCCGAGCAGGCGACCGCCGTCGCCGAAGCCGGCCTCGACCTCTTCCTGGAAAAACCGATGGTGACGACGGTCGCCGAGGCCGAGCGGCTGATCGCGGCGCAGAAGAAGAGCGGCGTTACCATCGTCACCGCTTTCCAGGGCGGTCTGTCGCCGCTGGTGCTCGACACGCGCCGGCGGGCGCTTTCCGGCGAATTCGGTGAGCTGATCGCCATATCGGGCATGATTTGGGAAAGCTGGTCGTCCAATTATGACGGCCATTGGAAACAGCAGCCCGAGATTTCTGGCGGCGGCTTCATGTTCGATACTGGCGCCCATATGATGAACACCGTCTGCCTGCTGGCCAATTCCGATTTCGACAGCGTTTCGGCCTACATGGCCAATCACGGCAAAAAGGTCGATATATCAACAGCCGTCTCCGCCCGGCTGAAGAACGGCGCCCTGGCAACGCTGACGGCCGCCGGGGAAGGCCCTCCCGGCTGCGCCTCCCACATCACCTTCTTCTATTCCAAGGCGATCGTGCGCATCGATGCCTGGGGCGCCTGGCGCGAGATCAGCGTCGGCCGCAACGCCGAGCCGCGCGAGGAAGCCGAGATTCTCGGCAATCCGATGAAAAATTTCCTCGCCATTCGCGCGGGAAAAATGGAAAACTCCGGCTCCGTTGAAATGGGCCTCAGATTCGCTAGGCTATGGGACGCAATCAAGGAATCGGCAGCGGCCGGCGGCGCCTCCGTCAGGATCGTCGCCCAATAGGCGCAGATGAGCGGAATGAACAGACGGCGGATCACCTCGAAGGAGCTGGCGAAACTCGCCGGCGTTTCCTCCGCCACCATTTCCCGCGCCTTCTCGCCGGATTCGCGCATTGGCAGCGCGACGCGCGACCGCATTCTCGCCGTCGCGCGTGAACATGGGTACCAGCCGAATGCAATCGCCCGCTCGCTGAACAACCAGCGCTCGCGGCTGGTCGCGCTCGTCGTCAACGCAATCGGCAATCCGTGCGAGGCCGAAGAACAGCAGCTTCTCGTCCACCGCCTGCAGGCGCGGCAATTGCTGCCGATCATCCTCTGCTGCGCCGATCATTCCGACCGGTTGCAGCTGATGCGGCTTGCCTCCACCTATCAGGTCGATCACGTCGTCGTCTTTTCCGACATGGTGTCGATGCAGGATGCCGTCGACATCTTCCATACGACGAAGCCGATCATCGTCTCTTTCGAGCCGCTCGAAAACGAAAACGTCTCCAGCATCCGCATCGATGGCTCCGGGGCCGCCGACGAGATCATCGACAAGATCGTTCGCGACGGCAAGAAGCGCTTTGCCTATCTCTCCGGCACCAATTCAAGCTGGATCGACAAGCTCAGGCGCAAATGGTTCGCCGATGCGCTGGCCAAGCGCGGCCTCTCTTTCGCAGCCCAGGCCTTTGGGGATTATTCCTATGATTCCGGCTTCAAGGAAGCCGTGCTGCTGCTGCATCGCGACAAGGTCGACGCCATCATCTGCGGCAACGACGTCATGGCGATCGGGGCACGCGATGCGGCCCGCCGCGTGCTCGGCAAAAACACGCCCGACGACATTGCCATCGTCGGCCAGGATGGCATCGCCATGGCCGCCTGGGATTGCAACGATCTCACCACGCTGAGCCTCGACCACGTCGCATTCATCGACGCCGTCGTCGAACTGATCGAACGCCATGACGCCGAGATCGAAGGCCCGCACAGCATCACCCTCACCTGCACCGCCCGCTGGGGCTCGACCGCCTAGTATCTGCCCGGCTTGGCCTTTTCGGCATCATGTTCTAAGGCTCACCTATCAATTGCATCAAGGAGGAATACCATGACCCGATTTTCACGCGCCGAAAGGCGCCGCAGCACTCCTGATGCCGTGATCGGGAGAGCCTGAGATGCGTTCGGTCGTTTCCTTCAACGAAGGCTGGAGTTTCCACGAGGGCTTCGGACAGCGTCTGCTCGAAAGCTTCGACGCCGCCAAGTCGGTCAGCCTGCCCCATACCGCCGTCGAACTGCCCTTCAACTATTTCGACGAAAAGAGCTATCAGCGCGCCTTCACCTATCAGAAGGTGCTGCGCTGGCTGCCGGAATTCGAGGGCCGCGAAGTGTCGCTCGTCTTCGACGCCGCCATGGCCGACAGCGTCGTCTATCTGAACGGCGAAGAGATCATTGCCCATAAGGACGGCTACACCCCTTTCGAGGCCCGCCTCACCGGCAAGCTCGTCAAGGGCGAGAACCTGGTGACCGTCAAGATCGACGGCAGCGAAAACCCTGAGATCCCGCCCTTCGGCGGCCGCATCGATTATCTGACTTATGCCGGCATCTACCGCGACGTCTGGCTGAAGGTCACCGACCCCGTCTCAATCCGCAATCTCAAGATCGAAACCGCAGACGTGCTTGCCCCGGAAAAATCGGCGGCCATCCGCGTCGATATCGCCAATCCCGAGAGCCGCAGCTTCTCGGCAACCGTCACCGCCACACTGAAGCAGGCGGACGGTACGGTGATCGCCACCGCGGCGACCGAGACGATCGGCGACCGCACCAGGCTTTCCTTTGGCGGCCTCACCGGCATCACGCTCTGGGACATCACCGATCCCACCCTCTACGAGGTCACCGTCGAACTCAGGACCGAGCACGGCTCCGACCGTATCTCTACCCGCTTCGGCTTCCGCACCGCCGAATTCACGCCGGAAGGTTTCCTTCTCAACGGCAAACCGCTGAAGCTGCGCGGCCTCAACCGCCACCAGTCTTTCCCCTATGTCGGCTATGCCGCCGGCCGGTCCGCCCAGGAGCGTGACGCCGATATCATGAAGAGCGTGCTGAAGTGCAATATTGTCCGCACCTCGCATTATCCGCAATCGAAATGGTTCCTCGACCGCTGCGACGCGATCGGCCTGCTGGTCTTCGAGGAAATCCCCGGCTGGCAGCATATCGGCGATGCCGACTGGCAAAAGGAATCGATCGAAAACGTTCGCCGGATGATCGAGCGCGACTGGAACCATCCCTCGATTATCATCTGGGGCGTGCGCATCAACGAGTCCCAGGATAGTCACGATTTCTATGTCGAGACCAATCGCCTCGCCCGTGAGCTCGACAGCACCCGCCAGACCGGTGGCGTGCGTTATATCACCGAGAGCGAACTGCTCGAGGACGTCTATACGATGAACGACTTCATCCTCGGCAATGAGGAATTGCCGGGCGCCAACCGTCCGCGCACCGTGCTGCGCGGCCAGCAGGAAAATACGGGCCTGTCCCGCAAGGTGCCGTACCTCATCACCGAGTTCAACGGTCACATGCACCCGACGAAGATCTATGACCAGGAGCAGCGCCAGGCCGAGCATGTGCGCCGTCATCTCGAGGTGCTGAACGCCGCCTATGGCGATCCCGATATTTCGGGCGCCATCGGCTGGTGCATGTTCGATTACAACACCCACAAGGATTTCGGCTCCGGCGACCGCATCTGCTATCACGGCGTCATGGACATGTTCCGCGAGCCGAAATTCGCGGCCTATGCCTATATCAGCCAGTGCGACCCGTCCGAGGAGATCGTCATGAAGCCGGCGACCTTCTGGGCGCGCGGCGAGCGCAATATCGGCGGCGTGCTGCCGCTGATCATCCTGACCAATTGCGACGAGGTCGAACTGCAATATGGCGGCCTCAGCAAGCGCATCGGCCCGGACCGCGAGAATTATCCGCATCTGCCGCATCCGCCCGTCGTGCTCGACCATCGCCACTTCACCACCGACGAGCTCGGCACCTGGGGCCTCGAATGGATCGACGGCACCTTGACCGGTTATATCGGCGGCGAGCCGGTAACGAGCCTGACGCTCGCGGCCGATCCGCTGCCGACGACGCTGGAAATCGTCGCCGACAGCTTGACGCTGAAAGCCCGCGAACGCGACAGCACCCGCATCATCATCCGCGCCCTCGACCAGTGCGGCCAGCGCCTGCCGTTCATGAACGACAGCATTTCGCTGAAGGTGCATGGGCCTGCAAAGATCGTCGGCCCGACCAATGTGCCGCTGCAGGGCGGCACTGCCGGCTTCTGGCTGGAGGCGACGGGTCTGGTCGGCGAGATCACCGTCGAAGCGGTCTCCTCGCGTTTCGCGCCGGTGACCCTCAATGTGACGGCCGCCGCCTGACGGCTGTCACGAAATCCTGAGCTGGCTGTCGGGATCGAAGAACACGGCCTTGTCGAGATTGAAGGCGAGACGGGTGTTTTGTCCGGGAGCGATGCCGGCATCGGCGCGCAGGCGGGCGACGACGGATTTGCCGCCGAGCTTGGTGACGGCAAAGGTGTCGGAGCCGGCCGGCTCGACGACCTCGATCAGGCAATCGTCCTCGGTCAGCGAGCGCGCCTTGCGGTCGGCGCCGTCGGGATCGGTCAGCGCCTCGGGGCGGATGCCGAAGATCACTTGGCGGCCGGCATAGGAAGACAGGCCGTGATTGCCGGAAACAACTGGCAGTCTTAGCGGCGCGCCATTCGGCCGCTCCAGTGCGACGGCAAGGCCGCCGGCGCCGTTCTCGACGGTGGCGGTCAGCAGGTTCATCGCCGGCGATCCCATGAAGTCGGCGACGAAGAGATTGGCCGGGCTGTTATAGATCTCGGCCGGCGTGCCGAACTGCTGCAGCACCCCGTCCTTGAGCACGGCGATCTTGGTCGCCAGCGTCATCGCCTCGATCTGGTCGTGGGTGACATAGACGAAGGTGGTGCCCATGCGCTGATGCAGCCGCTTGATCTCGGTGCGCATGTCGACGCGCAGCTTGGCGTCGAGATTGGACAAGGGCTCGTCGAACAGGAAGACCTGCGGATTGCGCACCAAAGCCCGGCCCATGGCGACGCGCTGGCGCTGGCCGCCGGACAGCTGGCTCGGCTTGCGGTCGAGCAGATGGCCGATCTGCAGCATGTCGGAGACCTGCTTGATCGCCTTGGCGCGCTCTTCCTTCGGAACGCCGCGGATCTCCATGCCGAAGGCGATATTGCCGGCCACCGTCATGTTGGGATAGAGCGCATAGGACTGGAACACCATGGCGATGTCGCGCTTGGACGGATGCAGGCCGTTGATGGCGCGCCCGTCGATCCTGATATCGCCAGAGGTGATCGTCTCCAGCCCGGCAATGGTGTTGAGCAGGGTCGACTTGCCGCAGCCGGACGGGCCGACCAGCACGAGAAAGCCGCCCTTGTCGAGTTCGAGGTCGATGCCCTTGAGAATGTCGACGGCGCCGAAGCGTTTTCTGAGACCGGAGATTTCGAGGAAGGCCATGACTTACCCTTTGACTGCGCCCGCCATCAGACCGCGCACGAAGTAGCGGCCGGCGAGGATATAGACGATGAGCGTCGGCACGGCGGCGATCATCGCCGCCGCCATGTTGACATTGTATTCGACCACACCGGTCGAGGTGTTGACGACATTGTTGAGCGCCACCGTCATCGGCATGGAGTCACCGGTGCCGGCATAGGCCGAGGCAAACAGGAAGTCGTTCCAGATATTGGTGAACTGGTAGATCACCGTGACGACGATGATCGGCAGCGAGTTCGGCAGCATGATGCGGCGGAAGATCTGGAAGAAGCTGGCGCCGTCGACCTGGGCGGCGCGGACCAGCTCGGTCGGGAAGGCCTCGTAGAAATTGCGGAAGAACAGCGTGGTGAAGCCCAAGCCATAGACGACATGGACGAAGACCAGGTTGACGGTCGAATTGCCGAAGCCGAAGTTAAAGCCGGTGGCGTTCTGCAGCGTCACCCCGAAGCGGCCGAGCGAGCCGAGGATGGTCGCCATCGGCAGCAGCACCGACTGGAACGGGATGAAGCAGGCAAACAGCATCAGCCCGAACACCAGCGTATGGCCGGGGAAGCGCCATTTGGTCAGGATATAACCGTTGAGCGCGCCCATGATGGTGGAAATCCCCACAGCCGGCACCACCATCTTGATCGAGTTCCAGAAGTAACCCTTGATGCCGGCGCAGGTCAGGCCGACGCAGGTCTCGCCCCAGGCCTTCACCCAGGGATCGAAGGTCGGCGCCTGCGGCAGCGCCAGCATGTTGCCGCCCTGGATCTCGTCCATCGTCTTGAACGAGGTTGTGAGCATGACAAAGAGCGGCATCAGATAGAGGATGGCGAAGATCGTCAGCAGGCCGTAGATCACCAGGCGGCCGATCCAGCGGGCATTGCTGGAATGGGAGGGAGAGGAAGCCGAGATGCTCATCGCGCCTTCTCCTTCAGTTCGGAATAGAGATAGGGGACGATGATCGCCGAGATGGTCATCAGCATGATGATGGCGCTGGCCGAGCCGACGGCCATCTCGTTGCGCTTGAAGGTGTATTCATACATGAAGTTGGACGGCAGCCAGGCCGAGCCGCCCGGCCCGCCCGAGGTCAGCGCCACCACCAGGTCGTAGGACTTGATCGCCATATGGGCGAGCACGATGAAGGCGGAGAGAAAGATCGGCCGCAACAGCGGAATGACGATGCGGCGATAAAGCTGCAAGGGCGAGGCGCCGTCGATCTGCGCCGCCTTCATGATCTCGCCGTCGATACCGCGAAGGCCTGCCAGGAACATCGCCATGACGAAGCCCGACGCCTGCCAGACACCGGCAATGACAACGGTGTAGATGACGAAGTCCTTGTTCTTGATCCAGTCGAAGTGAAAGCTCGTCCAGCCGAAGTGGTGCAGCGTCTGCTCGAGCCCGAGGCCGGGATCGAGGAACCATTTCCAGGCAACCCCGGTGACGATGAAGGAGAGCGCCATCGGATAGAGGAAGATCGGCCTGAGCAACCCCTCGCCGCGGATCTTCTGGTCGAGCAGGATGGCGAGCAGCAGGCCGAGCGCCAGGCAAATGCCGACATAGAGGAAGCCGAAGATCGCCATGTTGGTGATCGAAGTATACCAGGAAGACGGCGGATCGCTCTCGAAGGTCCAGCGCCACAGCCGCTGATAGGCGCGTGGCCCGGTCAACGCATAAGACGGGAAGGTCTTGGAATTGGTGAAGGACAGGTAGGCCGTCCAGACGATGAAGCCGTAGACGAAGATGAGGGTGATGACGAAGCTCGGCGCCAGCACGATCTTCGGCAGCGCATCCTGCAGCCGGCCGCGCAGCGAGATCGCCGTCGAATGCCGCGGCGTCAGAACCGGATCGGTGGTGGCAACTGTGCTCATGGATATCATCTCCCTTCCCGCAGGATCGGCCCGGCAATGATCGCTGCGGAGCCTGAAGCTTCCCCGCGCGATCGCGCGGGGAAGCATATTCATCGACAGATCTCAGCGGTCTCAGCGGGCGTCGTCGATCGCCTGGACGAGTTGCTTGACGGCTTCGTCGGAGCTCTTGATCTGGCCGTGGACGAACTTCGAGACGACGTCCTTATAGGCATTGGCGATCGCCGGCGGGGCGCCATAGCCCTGGGCGAGCGAGCCGAACAGCGTGCCGCCCTCATTGGCCGCCTTCAGATCGGCGATGCCCTTCTTGCCGCAGGCGTCGAAGTCGGTGTCGGGAACGTCAGTGCGGGCCGGCACCGAACCCTTGACGACGTTGAAGGCCGACTGGAAGCTCTTCGACAGCGTCGCCGTCGCCAGCGCCACCTGCGCCGCCTTGCGGTCGTCGGGGACGTTGAACATGCCGAACATGTCGGAGTTGTAGATGACGCTGCCATCGGTGCCGGGGAAGCGGTAGCACAGGAAGTCCTTGTCCGGGGTCTTCTTGGCGGCGACGAATTCGCCCTTGGCCCAGTCGCCCATCACCTGCACCAGCGCATCACCCTTGATGACCATGGCGGTCGCCAGGTTCCAGTCGCGGCCGGAGAAGTTCGGGTCGACGTATTTGACGATCTTCGCCAGATTGTCGAAGGACTTCTTCATCGTGTCCGACTTCAACGACTCCTCATCGAGGTCGTTGAAGGCCTTCTTGTAGAACTCCGGGCCGCCGGTCGACAGCACGATGGAATCGAACATCGTCGCTTCCTGCCAGTTCTGGCCGCCGAGCGCCAAGGGAATGACACCGGCAGCCTTGGCCTTGTCGAGCAGCGCGATCAGGTCGTCGAAGCTCTTCGGC
This sequence comes from Rhizobium sp. BK456, assembly GCF_014194045.1. NCBI lineage: Bacteria > Pseudomonadati > Pseudomonadota > Alphaproteobacteria > Hyphomicrobiales > Rhizobiaceae > Rhizobium > Rhizobium sp. BK456. The sequence goes on along the minus strand of NZ_JACIAO010000006.1, from coordinate 31,965 downwards.
TCAGTGCCGCCGATCTTGTCCATCACCGCCTTGTTGATCCACAGCCAGTTGACCGAGTGGACGTTGACGGGGGCTGCGACCCATTTGCCGTCATAGACGGAGAACTTCTGCAGCGCCGCCGGCACCGACTTGTCCCAGCCTTCCTTCTTCGCCGTCTCGGTCAGGTCGCCCATCACACCCGCCTGGGCATAATCGAGCACGGTATAACCCAGCATCTGCGAGGCGGTCGGATAGGTGCCGGCCGCCACCATCGCCTTCAGCGCCGTCATCGCCGCATCACCACCGCCGCCGGCAACCGGCACGTCCTTCCAGGCAAAGCCTTCCTTCGACAGATCCTGCTTCAGAACGTTCAAGGCCGCCGCCTCGCCGCCCGACGTCCACCAGTGCAGCATCTGCACTTCCTTCACGTCGGCTGCCTGCGCCGCACCGAGGCCAGCCATCATCACGACGGCAACAGCCGCCGAGCTCAAAAACTTGCGCATGAATTTCCTCCCATTTGAAAATCGGCGGCGGGCCCTCCCTGCCGCCCGATGCTTTCCGCCGTTGCGACGGTCGACATACGGCCGCGCTCCTCTGCGCGGTTGCTAATTTAAAACGTTATAAGTCGCTGATCGTCAAGCCCTTTCTCGACTCCCGAGAAAAATATGGTTATTTCTATATATGATTGAATTTTATAGATATTTTTGATTTGGCTAACAGATCGTTAAAATTTAAAACGTTTTCATTCCTCGATTGCGCGTCGGAGTCATCGTGTTATTGTATCGCCAATTCCAGCATGGAAAGCCGAGAGTGACCGAACCGTCCTGGCCGCGAAGCGGCGAAAATCTCGAGATCACGCATAAGCGCGGCAAGCCGACCTTGCGAACGATCGCCACGATCGCCGGCCTTGCCGTGACGACGGTGTCGCGGGCGCTCTCCGATGCACCGCAGATTTCGCTGGAAACCCGCCAGCGCGTGCACCGCATCGCCCGCGAGATCGGCTATCTCCCTGATCGGGCCGCGCAGCGCCTGAAGACCGGCCGCACCAATGTGATCGCCATCCTGCTCGATTCGCATGAGGAAGTCGTCGGTTTCAGCACCTCGATCATGTACGGCATTGCCAAGGCGCTGAAGGAGACTTCCTACCATCTCGTCGTCGCCCCGAACTTTCTGTCGACGACCGATGTCGAGGCCGCCGAATATATCGTCCGCAACCACCTCGCCGACGGGCTGATCTTTACGCGAACCGAACCGCTCGATGCCCGCGTCCGCCTGCTGCTCGAAACCGGCTTTCCCTTCATTTGCCACGGCCGCACGGAATTTTCGACGCCGCACCCTTATGTCGACTACGACAATTTCACCTTTGCCTACGAGGCGACGCGCCGGCTGATCGCAAAGGGCCGCAAAAAGGTGGCCGTGGTCCTGCCGCCGAAACGGCTGACCTTCTGCCAGCATATCCTGCACGGCTTCATGACGGCTGTGCGGGAGGCAGGCATTGCCTATGAGATACCCGAAACGGTCGATCTCGATACGCGGGCGGATGTGCTGCGCGATTTCATCTCCAGCCGCGCCGCCGCTCTGGAAGCGCCCGATGGTTTCATCTGTCCCGGCGAAGTCTCAGCACTCGCCGTCATCAGCGGCATGAGCGACGCCGGCCGAACACTCGCGGTCGATTACGACATCGTCGCCAAGGAAACGTCGCGCCTTCTCACCCAATTGCAGCCGAAGGTCGACACGATCCACGAGGACCTGACGGCGGCGGGCGAGGATCTCGGCCGCATGCTGCTGCAGCGCATCAACAATGCCGACGCCGAAGACCTGCATCTGCTGCTGCCGCCGCAGATCAATTTCCCGGTCGATCAAGCCCTCTGAAGGCTATTCCCAACACGCGTGATTTGCCCTAAAAGCACGCCGTAATCCGGTCGCAGCCCACCCGGTCAAAACAAGGGATCCAAACTATGAAGACTATCGTCGTCTGCTCCGGCGGACTCGACTCCGTTTCGCTTGCCCACAAGATCGCAGCGGAACAACAGCTTATCGGCCTCGTCTCCTTCGACTACGGCCAGCGGCATCGCAAGGAACTCGATTTCGCCGCCCGGTGCGCCGCGCGCCTCGCCGTCCCCCATCATATCATCGACATCACCGCCATCGGCGGCCATCTAAGCGGATCGGCCTTGACCGATAACATCGAGGTTCCGGATGGTCATTATGCCGAGGAGACCATGAAGGCCACCGTGGTGCCGAACCGCAACGCCATCATGCTGGCCATCGCATTTGGCCTGGCCGCAGCGCAGAAGGCAGATGCCGTCGCCGTCGCCGTGCATGGCGGCGACCACTTCATCTACCCCGACTGCCGGCCGGGCTTCATCGACGCCTTCCAGCGCATGCAGAACGAGGCACTGGACGGTTATGCCAGCGTCAGACTGCTTGCGCCCTATGTCGATGTTTCGAAAGCGGCGATCGTTACCGACGGCGAGAAACATGCGACTCCGTTTGCGGAAACATGGTCCTGCTACAAGGGCGGCAGGCTTCATTGCGGGCGCTGCGGCACCTGCGTCGAACGCCGCGAGGCTTTCCATCTCGCCGGTATTGCCGATCCCACGGAATATGAAGACCAGGATTTCTGGAAAGCGGCGGTGTCGCAATATTCTGCTGCGGAGGTGCGTTGATGTACCGCATCACCAAGGAGTTCCATCTCTCCGCTTCGCACCAGCTGGATCATCTGCCGGCCGACCATCAATGCGCCAGGCTGCACGGCCACAACTACATCGTGGTCGTTGAGTTCTCCGCCGAAAGCCTGAACGATGACGGCTTTGTTCGCGACTATCACGACCTTTCGCCGCTCAAGCGCCATATCGACGAGTCCCTCGATCATCGCCACCTGAACGAGGTCTTCGGCCATTCGAAAGTCACCTCCGAGTTCCTGGCAAAGCATTTCTACGACTGGTGCAAAGAGCGCTTCCCGGAGACATCCTCCGTCCGCGTCAGCGAGACGCCGAAGACCTGGGCGGAGTATAGGCCGTGAGCGGGGAGACCATTCGCGTCAGCGAGATCTTCGGCCCGACCATACAGGGCGAAGGCGCGTTGATCGGTCTGCCGACGGTGTTCGTCAGGACCGGCGGCTGTGACTATCGCTGTTCCTGGTGCGACAGCCTTCATGCGGTCGACAGCGCCTTTCGGGATCAATGGCTTCCGATGTCCGTCGAGGCGATCTGGCAGGAAGTGACAAAGCTCTCCGGAGACAGGCCTCTGACGGTTTCCCTTTCCGGAGGCAATCCCGCGATCCAGCCGCTCGGGCCATTGATCGAATTCGGGCATTCGCAAGGATATCGTTTCGCCCTGGAAACGCAGGGGAGTGTCGCCCGGGACTGGTTCCGCGATCTCGACATGCTGGTCTTGAGCCCCAAGCCGCCGTCAAGCGGAATGCTGACGGATTGGGATCAGGTCGACGACTGTCTTCGTCTCGCCGCCGGCGGGCCGGAAGTCGTCTTGAAAATCGTCGTCTTCGACGATGAAGACTACGCCTTCGCCCTGGAGGCGGGCGAGCGCTATCCCTATATTCCCCTGTTCCTTCAGCCGGGCAATCATACGCCGCCGCCGCCCGATGACGACGATGCCCGCATCGATATCGACGGCGTGATGGACCGGATGCACTGGCTGGTCGAAAAGGTGACCGCCGATCGATGGTTTACGCCACGCGTGCTGCCGCAGCTGCACGTGCTGCTGTGGGGCAACAAACGCGGCGTCTGACTCTGCCTGCTCCTATCGCTCCGGGAAAGCAAAGACATCAACAGGCTCTCCGAGCCCGCGCAGCGGGTAGGTGCCGAGACTGTCCATGTCTTTGGCGCAGTCCGCCATTTCGACGAAGGCCCGCGACAAGAGCACTGGGCGCTTGACCTCCTTGGTGAGGCTTTCCAGCCGCGAGGCGACATTGACCGCCGGGCCGATGACGGTGAAATCGAGCCGGCGGCGTGAGCCGATATTGCCGTACATGACGTCGCCGACATGCACGCCGACGCCGTAGCGCAGCGGATCGCGCCCCATGCGCACATGCTCCTCGTTCAGTTCGGCCATCGACGCCTGCCCTTCGCGGATCGCCTGCAGCAGATCGGCGCAGGCCGTTTCCTTGCTCAGCGGGAAAATCGCCAGCAACCCGTCGCCCATGAACTTGAGGATCTCGCCACCATACCGTTCGATCGGATCCGATATCGCATCGAAATAATCGTTGAGCAGATGGATGACATCGTCGCGCGGCCAGAGATCGGAGATTGCCGTAAAGTCGCGCAGGTCGCAGATCATGATCGCCGCGCCGACGGTGGCGCCGCTGCCACGCGTCGTCACGCCCGACAGGATCTGCTCACTTGCATGCGGCCCGACATAGGTCTGCAGCAGTGTACGCGCCATGATGTTCTTCAGCCTGATTTCGCTGACAAGGGTCAGGGCCGGCAGAAGATCGCGCAGGAAATCGACGTGTGCGCGCTCGAAGCCGCCCGGCCGGCTGGTGGAAAATGTCGCCACATGCCGTTTGCCGAAGGTATGCTCGAGCGGCCAGGCGATATACTCGGTCAGGCCGTCGTCATGCAGTTCCTGATAGAATGAATCCAAGCCGCCTGCGGCTGTACCTTCCAGCTGCCTGCGCACCTCCTCCGCACCCTGATGGATCGCGTTGACGGGACTGGTCAGAAACTCCGGCGTGTTCTCGACGCCATAGGCAAAGGTGTTGATTTTCGCATCGGTGAGCCCCTCTTTCCAGAGGATGCGCGCCCCGATCCATTGCGGATGGTTCGTCCGGAAATGCAGGGTTGCGCGGGCCACCGGCACGCCTGCCGCCACCAGCTTCCCGCACATTTCCACCAGGATATTGTCGATGAAGCGCTCACCGCGCGTCTCGTTCACCAGCCAGTCGAGAATCCGTCTCCTGCGGATCGGCCAGACGCCATCGTCCGCTTCGGCGGCAGTTCCGGCCTTGTTTGGAAAAGACGACATTAAAAACTCCGCTGCGCCACATCTTCGGCGAGGATCGACTTCATTTCCGCTGAATGTGGGCGATGGGGAAGCAAATGATAAGGGCCGACTGCGATAAAGCCTCAGAAATCCCAGTCCTCGTCGTCGGTCGCAACAGCCTTGCCGATCACATAGGAGGAACCGGAGCCGGAGAAGAAGTCATGGTTCTCGTCGGCATTCGGCGAAAGCGCCGACAGGATCGCCGGATTGACCTTGCAGGCCTCGGCCGGGAAAAGCGCCTCGTAGCCGAGGTTCATCAGCGCCTTGTTGGCATTGTAATGCAGGAATTTCTTGACGTCCTCGCTCAGCCCGACGCCGTCATAGAGCGCCTCGGTATATCTGGCTTCGTTGTCGTAGAGCTCGAGCAGCAGGTCGAAGGCGAAATCCTTGATCTCCTGCCGTCTCTCCTCGGAAAGCCGCTCCAGTCCGCGCTGGAATTTGTAGCCGACATAATAGCCGTGCACCGCCTCGTCGCGGATGATCAGCCGGATCATGTCTGCCGTGTTGGTAAGCTTGGCGCGGCTCGACCAGTACATCGGCAGGTAGAAGCCGGAATAAAACAGGAAGCTTTCGAGGAAGACGCTGGCGACCTTCTTCTTCAAGGGATCGCCGGAACCATACTGCTCCATGATCAGCGCCGATTTGCGTTGCAGGAACTCGTTCTCCTCCGACCAGCGATAGGCATCGTCGACATCGGGCGTCGAGCACAGCGTCGAGAAGATCGAGGAATAGGAACGCGCATGCACCGCCTCCATGAAGGAGATGTTGGAAAGCACCGCCTCCTCATGCGGTGTTACCACATCCGCCATCAGCCTAATGGAGCCGACGCCGTTCTGGATCGTGTCGAGCAGCGTCAGCCCGGTGAAGACGCGGATGGTCAACTGCTGCTCGGCCGCCGTCAGCGTCGCCCAAGAGGGAATGTCGTTAGACAGCGGCACCTTCTCCGGCAGCCAGAAATTGCCGGTCAGCCGGTTCCAGACCTCGAGATCCTTATCGTCCTCGATGCGGTTCCAGTTGATGGCGCGCATGCGGGAGATTGGCTTGATGGATATGTTCATTGGGTGGTCTTTCTTCGACAAATTCTAACGGAGTGCGGAGCCCCCTCACCCTGCCCTCTCCCCGCTGGGGAGAGGAGGGGGCTACAAGCTCGAAACTCTCGGCCAGCAGCCCAAAATCAAAGCGTACAAGATACGCAGCCCTGCACCTCGGTGCCGGACAGCGCCATCTGGCGAAGGCGGATGTAGTAGATGGTCTTGATGCCCTTCTTCCAGGCGTAAATCTGCGCCTTGTTGATATCGCGCGTCGTTGCCGTGTCGCGGAAGAACAGGGTCAGCGACAGGCCCTGGTCGACATGCTGGGTCGCCGCCGCATAGGTATCGATGATCTTCTCCGCGCCGATCTCATAGGCGTCCTGATAGTAATCGAGATTGTCGTTGGTCATGAACGGCGCCGGATAGTAGACGCGGCCGATCTTGCCTTCCTTGCGTATCTCGATCTTCGAGACGATCGGATGGATCGAGGAGGTCGAGTGGTTGATGTAGGAGATCGAGCCCGTCGGCGGCACTGCCTGCAGGTTCTGATTATAGAGGCCGGAAGTCATGACCGCCGCCTTCAACGCCACCCAATCCTCCTGCGTCGGAATATGGATTCCGGATTTGTCGAACAGCGCCTGCACCTTCCCGGTCGCCGGCTTCCATTCCTGCTCGGTATATTTGTCGAAATAGTCACCGGAGGCATATTTCGAATTTTCGAAGCCCTTGAAGCTCTGGCCCCGTTCGACCGCCAACAGGTTCGAGGCGCGGATCGCGTGATAGGTCACCGTATAGAAATAGATATTGGTGAAATCGACGCCTTCCTCCGAGCCGTAGAAGATGCGTTCGCGGGCAAGATAGCCGTGCAGGTTCATCTGGCCGAGGCCGATCGCATGGCTCTCGTCGTTGCCCTTTTCGATCGAGGGAACCGAGGCGATGTGGCTCATGTCGGAGACCGCCGTCAGCGCCCGGATCGAGGTCTCGATCGTCTTGCCGAAATCGGTGGAATCCATGGCCGCGGCGATATTCAGCGAGCCGAGATTGCAGGAAATATCCTTGCCGAGGTGCTTGTAAGAGAGGTCGTCGTTGTATTCGCTTGCCTCGCTGACCTGCAGGATCTCGGAGCAGAGATTGCTCATCGAAATGCGCCCGGCGATCGGGTTGGCCCGGTTCACCGTATCCTCGAACATGATGTAGGGATAACCGCTCTCGAACTGGATCTCGGCGATCACCTGGAAGAATTCACGCGCCTTGATCTTCTTCTTCGAGATGCGAGCGTCCGCCACCATCTCCCGGTACTTTTCCGTCACCGAAATCTCGGTGAAGGGCACGCCGTAAACGCGCTCCACGTCGTAAGGCGAGAACAGATACATATCCTCGTTGTTCTTGGCGAGTTCGAAGGTGATGTCGGGCACGACGACGCCGAGCGACAGCGTCTTGATGCGGATCTTCTCGTCGGCATTTTCGCGCTTTGTGTCGAGGAAGCGCATAATGTCGGGGTGATGGGCGTTGAGATAGACGGCGCCCGCGCCCTGGCGCGCACCCAGCTGATTGGCATAGGAGAACGAGTCTTCGAGCAGCTTCATGACCGGGATGATGCCGGAGGACTGGTTTTCGATCTGCTTGATCGGCGCGCCGGCCTCACGGATATTCGTAAGCGACAGAGCCACGCCGCCGCCGCGCTTCGACAGCTGCAGCGCCGAATTGATCGAGCGGCCGATCGATTCCATATTGTCCTCGACGCGCAGCAGGAAGCAGGAGACAAGTTCGCCACGCTGCTTCTTGCCGGCATTGAGGAAGGTCGGCGTTGCCGGCTGGAAACGGCCGGAAATGATCTCGTCGACCATGTCGCGGGCAAGGGCCTCGTCACCCCGCGCCAAGGTCAGCGCCACCATGCAGATGCGGTCCTCGTAGCGCTCGAGATAGCGCTTTCCGTCGAAGGTCTTCAGCGTATAGCTGGTGTAATATTTGAAGGCGCCGAGAAAGGTCGGAAAACGGAATTTCCTCGCATAGGCCTGATCGAACAGGTCGCGGACGAAATTGAAGGAATACTGGTCGAGAACCTCCTGCTCGTAATAACCCTCGGTGACGAGGTAATCGAGCTTTTCCCTCAGATTGTGAAAGAACACGGTGTTCTGGTTCACATGCTGCAGAAAATACTGCTTCGCCGCCATGCGGTCCTTGTCGAGCTGGATCTTCCCCTCGTCGTCATAGAGGTTCAGCATCGCGTTCAGCGCGTGATAGTCGAGCGTCTCCGCCGCTTTCAAAGGGCGTTCGCCGGCGGGATGAGCAAAAGTGTTATGCGGTTTTGCGCCCGCATCCCGCGTCAGAGTTGTTCCCGTGTCCAAAATTGTTCCATTCCGTGTTTGACGTTGGCGACATCCTCGGCCGTGCCCATGAGCTCGAACCTGTAGAGGTAAGGCACCTGGCATTTTTGCGAGATCACGTCGCCGGCGAGCCCGTATGTCTCGCCGAAATTGCTGTTGCCCGCGGCAATCACGCCGCGGATATGTCCTCGGTTTTCCGCATCGTTCAAGAAACGGATCACCTGCTTGGGAACGGCACCCTTGCCACCGTCGCCGCTGTAGGTCGGCACAATGAGAACGAAGGGTTCGCGAATAGGGAACGCCTCTGCGCCGCTAGCCGGAATGCGCGCCGCGCGCAGTCCGAGCCTGGCGACGAAGCGATGGGTATTCTCGGAGCGGCTGGAATAATAAACGATCAGCCCCATCGCCTTTTTCCTCGGGTCAGGAGAGCGCGCTGATCATATCGGGGCGGAAACCCGCCCAATGCCGCTCACCGGCGATCACGACCGGCGCCTGCATGTAGCCGAGGCTGCGGACACGATCGAGCGCTTCGGCATCCTGCGAGATATCGACGATGTCGTAATCGACGCCCAGCCGGTCGAGGGCGCGATAGGTGGCGGTGCACTGGACGCAAGCGGGTTTGCTGTAGACGGTAACGCTCATCATGTTCCTCGTGATGTCAAAGAATTCAGGACGCAAGACTGAGATCGGGCGCCTTGCAGCGTCCGGGGCAACATTTGGTGATATGGCAAAGTCGGCGTTTAAACGCCTGATACGATCCCTCTCGGGATTTGCGCGGGCGGCGGCCTTGATATTCTGGACATGACTTCAACCCCGAAGTGCTCATGCGGACGTTCGGGGCAGCGTAACAGGCGCGGATCATTCCGCTGTCATTCACGCGACCTTCCGGACACCCCGCCCGTGGACATCTAGTTCAAGGCAGGTCTCCTGGCTTGCGGGTCGAAGCACCCTGCCCCAGCCTGAAGGAACCTTGAACACTAGATATAGTACGCGAATCCGAAATCACGTCAACGGATGGTTTGTGCATTGCGTTACGACAGGTTTGAAATCGCTACGTTCCTGTGAAAAACATCGCCAACGAAGGCTTAACGAAAAGAGGCTGTCGAGAAGGCCGAAACGAAGAGAGCCGGCCTATAGCCGGCTCTACGATTGTCGATTCCGGATCGCCCGCATCGTCGCTGCGAAGAGAGTTTATCCCTTGACCCGCAACAACCTCAGCGCGTTGATCGTCACCAGCACGGTCGCACCGGTATCGGCGAGAATCGCCGGCCAGAGCCCGGTGATGCCGGCAATCGTCGTCACCAGGAACACCGCCTTCAGCCCGAGCGCTATGCTGATATTCTGCAGGATGTTGCGCATCGTCCGTTTGGACAGTTCGATCATCCGCGCCACGTCGCCGACGCGCCCGTGCAGCACGGCGGCATCGGCCGTCTCCAGCGCCACATCGGTGCCGCCGCCCATGGCGATGCCGATATCGGCGGCGGCCAGCGCCGGAGCATCGTTGATGCCGTCGCCGACCTTGGCGACGATGAAGCCCTGGCGCTTCAATTCGCCGACGACCCGCTGCTTGTCCTCAGGCATCATCTCGCCGCGCCAGTCGATGCCGAGCATCTTGGCAACAGCTGCTGCCGTCCGCTCGTTGTCGCCCGTCAACATCATCGCCTTGACGCCGGCCGATTCGAGCGTTGAAAGCCCAGCCTTGGCATCCGCGCGCGGCTCGTCGCGCATGGCGATCAGGCCGGCTGCAACACCATCGACAAGCAGCACCGACACGCTCTTGCCCTCGTCGTTCAGAACGGTAATGCGTGCATCCTTTTCCCCATCGAGCGCCCCGCGCTCGCGAGCAGCGGATGGGGACAGCAGATCGAGCGTCTCACCGCCCACTTTGCCGCTGACACCCTTGCCCGGCAGCGCTTCCAGTTCGAAAGCCGGCGGCACGGGAACACCGTCCGCCTTGGCGCGGTTGAGGATCGCCAGCGCCAAGGGATGGCTGGAGCCCTGCTCCAGCACTGCCGCTCGCGACAAGACCTGCGTCTCACTCAATCCGAAGGAAACGATATCGGTCACCTGAGGTTTGCCTTCCGTCAGCGTGCCTGTCTTGTCGAAGGCGACCATCGTCACCTTGCCGAGCGTTTCCAGCACTGCGCCGCCCTTCATCAGCAGCCCGCGCCGCGCGCCTGCTGAAAGCGAGGCAGCAATCGCCGCCGGCGTCGAGATGACAAGCGCGCAGGGGCAGCCGATCAGCAGAATGGCAAGGCCCTTATAGACCCATTCGCTCCACGAACCGTCGAACAAAAGCGGCGGAACGACCGCCACCAGCCCCGCGACAACCACAACGCCGGGCGTGTAGTAACGCGAGAACCGATCGATGAAACGTTCGGTCGGCGCCTTCGATTCCTGCGCCTCTTCCACCAGCTTGACGACGCGGGCGATGGTATTGTCGGCAGCCGCCGCCGTGACGCGAACCCTGAGCACTGCGTCGCCGTTCACCGTTCCGGCAAAGACGACGGCATCCACACCCTTGCGCACCGGCGTGCTCTCGCCGGTCACCGGCGCCTCGTCGATCGCGCTCTCACCGGAGACAACGACGCCGTCCGCCGAGATCCGGTCGCCAGGGCGAACCATGATGACGGCGCCGACCGAAAGGCTTTCCGCTGGCACCTCCCGTGTCTGCCCATTGTCTTCGAGTAACGCGGTCTTCGGCATCAGCGACGTCAGCGACTGGATGCTTTCGCGCGCCTTGCCCGCTGCCACCCCTTCCAACAGCTCGCCAACGAGGAACAGGAACACAACGGTTGCCGCCTCTTCGCCGGCATTGATGATGACGGCGCCGACGGCGGCGATCGTCATCAGCATCTCGATCGAAAACGGTGTGCCTGAGAAAGCGGCCATGACGGCACGCCGCGCGATCGGCACCAGACCGATCAGCATGGCAACGATGAAGGCATAGGATGCAATCGCCGGCACGAGATGGCCGACGGTGTAGGCGACAACGAGTGCCGCACCGGAAAGGATGGTCAGCCGACCCTTCTTACTCTGCCACCAGGGACCGGCCATTGGCGCATGGTCGTGCCCGTGCAGCCCCTCGATTTCCTTCTCGCCATGATCGTCGTGGTCATGACTTGCATGGTCATGGCTATGGCCTGCATGATCGTGGCCTTCATGATCATGCACCGCATGTTCGTGGTCATGGTCCGCCTGATCGCGGTGATCATGTCCATGGTCGTGACGATGCTGCGGACCGCGTTCATGTGCTGGCGCAGCGTTTCCGGAAAGCGGCGCGACGGAATAGCCAAGCCCGGTTACCTTCTTCTCGATCGCCTTGAGATCGCTGCTGCCATCGTGCCGGACAGTCATCGTGCCCGCCATCACCGAGACGGATACATCGGCGACACCCGCCACGCGTCTGACCGCCGTATCGATCTTGGTTGCGCAGGAGGCGCAATCCATGCCGCCAACCCGATATCGTGTCTCGCTCTCTGCCATGATCCGCTTCCTTGTCAAACAGAAGCATCCCTCCTACATCCTCTAGTGACTAGAGGTGCAAGAGGAAAATCATGAAAAAGATCACGATCGGTGAAGCCGCCCGCCAGAGCGGCGTCAAGGTGCCGACGGTGCGTTATTACGAGAGCATCGGCCTGCTCGCGGCGCCGAGCCGCAGCGAAGGCAACCAGCGCTCCTTCGAACCTGCCGATATCAGTCGCCTCGCCTTCATCCGCCATGCCCGCGAACTCGGCTTCGAGATCGAGGCGATCCGCACGCTGCTGACCCTGCAGGATGATCCGCACCAATCCTGCGCCTCGGCCGATGCTATCGCCAAGGCTCGTCTCGTCGAGGTCGAGCAGCGCATCCGCAGCCTGATGGCGCTGAAGGCCGAGCTGGAAACCATGGTGGAAGGCTGCGGCCACGGCCGCGTCGATCAATGCCGCGTCATCGAGGTTCTCGCCGACCACGGCCAGTGCACGCATTCGCATCACTGAACCCGCCCTTGCGGGCAAGGCGCAGCCGCGCCAAAACGGCACCAGAAAGAATCGGGCAAAGACATCCATGGACCAGAAGCGAATGGCCATCATCGGCGGCGGCCCGGCGGGACTGGCGGCCGCCGAACTGCTGTCGCTCTCCGGCCATGCGGTGACGGTCTACGACGCCATGCCAACCTTCGCCCGCAAGTTTCTGCTGGCCGGCAAGTCGGGACTGAACATTACCCATTCCGAGGATTATGCCCGTTTCGCCACGCGCTTCGGCGCCGCTTCTTCCCGGCTGCGGCCGGCTCTGGATGCCTTTACCCCTGGCGATATCAGGGATTGGGCGGCAGGGCTCGGGACGGAGACCTTCATTGGTTCGTCCGGTCGAGTGTTCCCGAAGGTAATGAAAGCCTCTCCCTTGCTGCGCGCCTGGCTCAGACGATTGGAGGCGCAGGGCACAACGCTCCGCACCCGCCATCGCTGGATCGGTTTTGCCGATGAGGGCTATGTTTTCGAAACGCCGGAAGGACGCAGTATCGTCCAGTGCGACGCCGCCCTGCTGGCACTCGGCGGCGCAAGTTGGCCCCGCCTCGGCTCCGATGCGCGCTGGCTGCCGTGGTTATCGGAAAAGGGTGTCGAGATCGACGCCTTCCAGCCCGCCAATTGCGGTTTCGTCGTCGGCTGGAGCCAAAACTTCCGCGAGCGTTTCGCCGGCGAGCCGGTGAAGTCGGTCGTCGCCACCTCCGAAGCCGGAACCTTTCCTGGCGAATTCGTCATCACCGCAGGCGGTATCGAGGGCAGTCTGGTCTACGCTCATGCGGCGAGCCTCCGCGACCGGCTGCTTAACCGGGGCAGCGCCGCCCTGACGCTCGACCTCGCCCCCGGCCGGACAGTCGAAAGGCTGCACCGCGACCTCACGCGGCAGGACGCCAAATCGAGCTTCTCGAACCGCCTGCGCAAAGGTGCCGGCCTCGACGGCGTCAAGGCGGCATTGCTGCGGGAACTCGCTCCCGAGCGCGATCGAACCGATCCCGGACGTCTCGCCGGCCTGATCAAGGCCCTACCAGTCCCGGTTCTCGAGACGAGGCCGATCGCCGAGGCGATCTCCTCGGCCGGCGGCATCCGCTGGAGCGGCATCGACGGCGGCTTCATGTTGAAGGCGCTGCCAGGCACCTTCGTCGCCGGCGAAATGCTCGACTGGGAGGCGCCGACCGGCGGCTATCTCCTCACTGCCTGCCTGGCGACCGGCCGGGCCGCTGCGCGCGGCATCGAGGCCTGGCTGCACAGATAGGCCCCGGCGCTCGCAGGTACTCAGCGGAAAACAAGACCTTCCCTGAATCAGGCCGAGGCTGGATGAAACGTCATGACAAGGCCATTCATGCAGTAGCGAAGTCCGGTTGGCTTCGGACCATCATCGAAGACGTGGCCCAGATGGCCGCCACAGCGACTACAATGGACGGCCGTGCGCGCCATCCCGAAAGTGGTGTCGTTTGTGGTTCCGACAGCATGGTCGAGCGGTGCCCAAAAGCTCGGCCAGCCGGTTCCGCTGTCGAATTTGGTCGCCGAGGAAAAGAGCTTTTGGTCGCAGCCGGCACAGGCGAAGGTGCCCTTTCGCTCCTCATGCAGCAGGGCGCTGGTGAAGGGATTTTCCGTCCCCGCCTGACGCAGGATGACAAATTGATCCGGCGTCAGCAGCTTGCGCCATTCATCCTCTGTGTGCGTCACCGCAAAGGTCTCGCCAGCGATCGCCTTGCCGGCCCCCAAACGAACCGCAAGCCCGCCGAAAGCGGCACCCATCAGCAACAATCGTCTGTTTAACATGGTCGGGATCTCCTCGCCCTGCAAAAGCTGTTTCTGCACAGAACTACGGGCGAGAGCGGTCTTTTGTTACACTCTCTGCGTTCGAACACTGAAATGTGATTTCTGCCGCCTTCGTCTGAAAAACCCGCACGCCGCCGGCCGTCTAGGACCGGCCGATTGCAAACCGACCGCTTTTCCCTCAGACTATGCTCAAGTTCCGTGGGAGGAGCCGATGCACGAACACTCAGCACACGCCGAGCATGTCTACACCTCTGCCCAGCGCGATTCCGCCGCAGCCAGTTCTCCCGTTGTCGCCTCTTGGCGGCGATGCATGACCATGCATCAGCTCGCTCCGGAAGACGAACGGGCGCCACTGCGCGTTACCGATGAGGAATTCCGGCGTGCCCGAGAACAGTCCGGTCAGCTGATCGCCAGCGCGACCGAAGAGCTCGATCGTCTCTTCACCACCGTCGGCAGGGCCGGCTGCTGCCTGCTTCTGACCGACAGGAACGGCATTGCATTGGAGCGTCGGGGTGCTGCCGGCGACGACAAGGAGTTCCAAGAACTCGGCCTGTGGACCGGCTCGGTCTGGACCGAGGCGAGCATCGGAACCAACGGCATCGGCACCGCGCTTGCCGACGAGCGTGCCGTCGCCATCTTCCGCGACCAGCATTTCTTCTGCGCCAATACCAGCCTCAGCTGCACCACAGCACCGATCCGCGATCACCGTGGCCGGGTGGCCGCAGCCCTCGATATTTCTACCTGCCGCGAAGACGTCAACGAGATGACGCTGACCATCCTGACGCAGACCGTGCGCGATGCGGCGATGCGCATCGAGCTCAACCTCTTCCGCTCGGCTTTTCCCAGCGCCCGTTTCCTGATGGTTCCCGCCGGCGTCAATTCCGCCGCCGCCCTGCTTGCCGTCGACCGGCATGACCTGGTGCTGGGAGCAACGCGCGCTGCTCGCATCGCGCTGCAGCTGGACGACAAGCGGATCGCCGCCGGCATTCCGGCGGCCGATGCCCTGCATGAGGCCGGCGTCTCGCAGCAGGAGGAGATCGTCGAAGCGGAAAAGGCGGCCCTGTTGCGGGCGCTGTCACGCACCAGCGGCAACGTCTCGCAGGCGGCTGTCGCCCTCGGCATTAGCCGCGCCACCTTGCATCGGAAGATGAAGAAGTTCGACCTGCACTGACCAGGCGCCCGAAAGTTCCACCGACGCCTTCGATCGTGACGCGAGCTGTCGCATCCGTGCGACACTGTGCGCTGCGGTATTGAAAGGCCGCCCTGTTCCCCCCGCCAAAACATGCACATTTTCCTCCCACTGGTTCGCTTCGGAACCTGGACCATCAAGGGAGGATGACATGCTTCATCAGAAAATCGTCGAATCGCCGTTCAAGCTGAAATACGGCAACTACATCGGCGGCGAATGGCGCGAGCCTGTCGGGGGCAAATACTTCGAAAACCTGACACCGGTCACCGGCGGCAAGCTCTGCGACATTCCCCGCTCCGATGAAAAGGACATCAATCTTGCGCTCGACGCCGCCCATGCGGCCAAGGAGAAATGGGGCCGCACCTCGGCTGCCGAGCGCTCCAATATCCTCATGAAGATCGCCCAGCGGATGGAGGACAAGCTGGAATTGCTCGCCCAGGCCGAGACCTGGGACAATGGCAAGCCGATCCGCGAGACCATGGCGGCAGACATTCCGCTGGCGATCGACCACTTCCGCTATTTCGCTTCCTGCATCCGCGCCCAGGAAGGCTCGATCGGCGAGATCGACCACGATACCGTCGCGTATCACTTCCACGAACCGCTCGGCGTCGTCGGCCAGATCATTCCCTGGAACTTCCCGATCCTGATGGCCACGTGGAAACTTGCTCCGGCGCTTGCCGCCGGCAACTGCGTCGTCTTGAAGCCTGCCGAACAGACCCCCGCCTCGATCCTGCTCTGGGCCGAATTGGTCGGCGATCTGCTGCCGCCCGGTGTGCTCAATATCGTCAACGGTTTTGGCATCGAGGCCGGCAAGCCGCTGGCGACCAGCGCCCGCATCGCCAAGATCGCCTTCACCGGCGAGACGACGACCGGCCGGCTGATCATGCAATATGCCAGCCAGAACCTCATTCCGGTGACGCTGGAGCTCGGCGGCAAATCGCCGAACATCTTCTTCGCCGATGTGATGGCCGAGGACGACGACTTCCTCGACAAGGCGCTCGAAGGCTTTGCGATGTTCGCTCTCAACCAGGGCGAAGTCTGCACCTGCCCCAGCCGCGCCCTCGTCCAGGAATCGATCTACGACCGCTTCATGGAAAAGGCCGTCAAGCGCGTCGAGGCGATCAAGCAGGGCAATCCGCTCGACAGCGCGACGATGATCGGCGCCCAGGCCTCGACCGAGCAGCTGGAAAAGATCCTTGCCTATCTCGACATCGGCAAGCAGGAAGGTGCGGAGGTGCTGGCCGGCGGCACGCGCAACGATCTCGGCGGCGATCTGGCGAACGGCTATTACGTCAAGCCGACGATCTTCAAGGGCCACAACAAGATGCGTGTGTTCCAGGAGGAAATTTTCGGGCCGGTTGTCTCGGTCACGACCTTCAAGGACGAAAAGGAAGCGCTCGAAATCGCCAACGACACGCTTTACGGCCTCGGCGCCGGCGTCTGGAGCCGCGACGCCAATCGCTGCTATCGGTTCGGCCGCGAGATCCAGGCCGGCCGCGTCTGGACCAACTGCTACCACGCCTACCCCGCCCATGCCGCCTTCGGCGGTTACAAACAGTCGGGCATCGGCCGCGAAACCCACAAGATGATGCTCGAGCATTACCAGCAAACTAAAAACATGCTGGTGAGCTACAGCCCGAAGGCGCTCGGCTTCTTCTGAGGCGTGGTGAGGGCGTAAAACCCTCCCAACCCCTCCCCACAAGGGGAAGGGACTTAACGTGCGGCTCTCGCCGTATTCACTGTTGAGCGCAGCACATGCATCCGGCTTGTTGTTCTGCGAGCCAAAGCGGCAGCTTAGCCCCTCCCCTTTGTGGGGAGGGGTTGGGGAGGGGCATCTCTCCCAAAACTTTGGAGGAAGACCGATGGAAGCCACCGTCAACGGCGATCCGCGAGTTCTCGCGACCGACGCAGCTCTTGACCTGATTGCTGAGATCAAGCACGATCATCCCGATATCCTCTTCCACCAGTCCGGCGGCTGTTGCGACGGCTCCTCGCCGATGTGTTATCCCGCCAATGAATTCATGGTCGGCGACAGCGACGTCAAACTCGGCGAGATCGGCGGCGTGCCGGTCTATATCAGCGCCAGCCAGTTCGAAGCCTGGAAACATACGCAGCTCATCATCGATGTCGTTCCGGGCCGCGGCGGCATGTTCTCGCTCGATAACGGCCGCGAGAAACGCTTCCTCACCCGCTCCCGCCTCTTCGCCGGCGGCGAGGCCTGCGCCGTCCCGGATGTGACAGTCAAGGCGGTGTAGAGCATGCCGAAAACTGTGCGCGGTTTTTCGGCATCATGTTATTCTAACTCTCAGGGAATTTCGGCTGTAGTATTCCCATAGTACCTTCTGCCCGCCGCTCTTTGTTAATCTCCGGCGGTTGGTTTCAAAGGAGGATACGATGCCAGCTTCAAAAATCCTAATGATCACGGGTGATTTCACCGAAGACTACGAAACCATGGTGCCGTTCCAGACGCTGCTTGCCTGCGGCTACACGGTCGACGCCGTCTGCCCCGGAAAGAACGCGGGCGAGACGGTGGCCACCGCTATTCATGATTTCGAAGGCGACCAGACCTATTCCGAAAAACGCGGTCATAATTTCGCACTGAACGCCACTTTCGATAGCGTGCGCCCCGAAGATTACGACGCCCTCGTCATCCCCGGCGGCCGTGCGCCGGAATATCTGCGCCTCAATGCAGACGTTATCAAAGCGGTCCGGCACTTCTTCGATGCCGGAAAACCCGTTGCCGCCATCTGCCATGGCGCGCAGCTGCTCGCTGCCGCAGGTGTCTTGAAGGGCCGCACCTGCTCGGCCTATCCCGCCTGCCGGCCGGAAGTCGAGCTTGCCGGCGGCACCTATGCCGATATCTCGATCACCGATGCGGTCTCGGATGGTAACCTGGTAACGGCGCCGGCCTGGCCGGCACATCCGTCGTGGCTGCGCCAGTTCATGGCCGTGCTCGATGCGGCAGCGTTGCTCGAAACCAACGCCGCCTGAGGAGGCGGCACCGGGAGGATGACATGTGCGAATTGTTCATCAAGGCGGATGCGCGGCTCTGGGAAAGCACCACTCGGTCGCTGCGCATCGACGGTATGGTCACCAGCGTCAGGCTGGAGAACTTCTTCTGGTCGAAGCTTGAGGAAGTCGCCCGGCGCGACGGCATGAATGTCGTCCAGCTGATCACCCGGCTGCATCATGAATCGATCGATGCCGGCCATGATCTTGGAAACTTCACCTCCTTCCTACGCGTCTGCTGCGCCCGCTATCTCGACCTGCAGCTCACCGGCGACATCCCGGCCGATGTCACCCGCCCGATTTCCGGCCTTGACGCGCCCGATATCCTCGATCGCGAACGGACGAAATATCACTGACGGCGGGTCCGACGAAACTGTTGAGCAATGACGGCGGAACTGCCTGAAAAGGGCAGTTCCGCAAGATCTTCGACCTGGACGCGGATGCGTGGGCTTGCGCTGCGGCGCAGCCTGGATCAACAATGCGCGCCACCAAAGCCCGCCAGGAGATGATTGCCATGAACGACCAGAAAGCCGTCATCGTCACAGGCGCCGGCGGAAACCTCGGCAGCGCCGTTGTCCGCGAGCTTGCTGCCGGCGGAGCCAAACTCGTCTGCATGAACCGGTCGAGCCAGGAGCTGGAAGCCTTGGCCGGCGATCTTCCCGCCTCCGTCGAGTTTCTGTCGATCGCCGGAACGGATCTCACCGATTATGCCTCCTGCGCCGCAGCCGTCGCCCGGGCCGTCAAGCGTTTTGGCGGTGTCGGTGCCCTGGTCAACACGGTCGGCGCCTTCCAGATGGGGCCGGTCGGGCCGGATGCGCCTGCCCAATGGGAGACGATGATGAACGCGAACGCCCGGACCGCGCTGACGATCAGCGCCGCGGTTCTCCCAACGATGAAGGCATCAGGCTATGGCCGCATCGTTCATGTCGCCGCCGCACCCGGCCTGAAGGCTGGCCCCAATCAAGCCGCTTACGCTGCCTCGAAAGCCGCCGTCATCCGACTGACGGAAGCGCTCGCTGCCGAATGCCGCGACGACCGCATCACCGCCAACTGTATCCTGCCCGGAACGATCGACACGCCTGAGAACCGCGCCGCCATGCCCAATGCGAAAACGGACGGCTGGGTCACGCCGCAATCGATCGCCCGCCTCATCGCCTTCCTGATCTCGCCGGCCGCAGCCGTCGTCACCGGCGCGGCAATCCCTGCGACCGGCCGCGAATAAGGCCAGGGCTATTCCGCTTTAGACGGTTGCATGCCGCTCGGCTTGAGGTACGATTCCCCTTCATATGATGCGAGACAGCGGGCGGGGCGCGATGGTGTTGATGATCGCATTGCGGCGGTATTTGCCAGAAGGCGGGTGGTTTCGATGACGGAGGGTCCCGCATTGCGCGCCGTCGGCGCTACCAGCCTGCTGCGCGAGGAATGGTTCCTCGGCGTCAGCGTTGCGACGAGCTTCGCATTTCTTGCTTTCCAGGAGCAGCTCTTCGGGCAGCTTTCCGATCCGCTTTGGTTCACCGTCGTTTTCGGGTGGCTGTTTGCCGTCGTGCTCGGCTCCGCTCTGTCGGTCGTGCGGCACGCAGACCACCTGGCGGAGCGGCTGAAGGAGCCTTACGGCACGCTTATTCTAACCCTTGCCATCACCTCGATCGAGGTGATGGCAATATCGGCTGTCATGCTTCACGGCGAAAACAACCCCACGCTTGCGCGCGACACGCTGTTTGCCGTCGTCATGATCATTCTGAACGGCATGGTCGGTCTGTCGCTGCTGCTCGGCGCGTGGCGGCGGCCGGAACAGCAGCATAACCTGCAGGGCGCCAACGCCTATCTCGGGGTAATCGTACCGCTGGCGACCCTGAGCCTGGTCATGCCGACATTTCTCGCAGGCCCGGACGGACAGCATCCATCGGCACCGAGACAACTGATACTGGGCATCATATCGGTCGGCCTCTATGCCACGTTCCTGTCTCTTCAGGCCGGCCGCCATCGGGACTATTTCGCGGATGACAGCAACCGTCAGGCGCCTCGCAGCGAACATGTCGTTGGCCGTGGGCCGGTCTGGCCGCATGCCGTTCTGCTTGTCACCTATATGGCTCCCGTCGTCTTCCTGGTCGAACAGCTCGCGCGGCCGATCGATTACATTATCGAAACCCTGCATGCTCCAACCGCATTTGGCGGTGTGGTGATGGCTATTCTTGTCGCGACACCTGAGGCAATCAGCGCCGTGCGCGCGTCTATCGCCAACAATCTTCAGCGCTCCGTCAACATTTTCCTTGGTTCGGTATTGTCGACGATCGGGCTAACGGTGCCGGCGATGCTTGTTGTTAGCCAGCTCTACGGACACAGCGTGACGCTCGGCCTGGAGCACGGAGATCTGGTGATGCTCCTGCTCACGCTTGCGGTCAGCATCATTACCTTTGCCAGTGGCCGCACGCATCTGATGCAAGGTGCGGTCCATCTGGTGCTTTTCCTGGCCTACGTGCTGCTCATTTTCCAGCAGTGACGTCCACCCATGCGAGAATAAGAAAGTAAAAATCTCCACGCTATGCCTGTCTTCCGCTATGGTGACAGTAACGATCGCGCCACTTGCAAGCCTCGCGGTGCTTACAGGGTTGACGTGATGGGGAGCGGAACTTGAACTCACTCTTGCTTGGCGGGTTAGTCTTTGTTTTTCTATCGGCGGCAACATCGATAGGATTGGTGATGCGCAACCGCTTGCCGGATCACCACCTCAATGCCGAATCCAAGGATGTCATCAGGCTGGCGACCGCGGTGGTGGGAACGCTGTCGGCCCTGGCGCTCGGCCTTTTGATTGCATCCGCCAAGACGACATACGACAATGCCGAAGTGGAAATGAGAACGGCGGCGGCGCGGGTGCTCCTGCTTGATCGCGTCATGGCGCAATATGGGCCGGAAACCGACAAGGCACGGCAGTTGCTGCATGAGTTGATCGAGAAACGGCTGAGCCGTGGCTGGTCTGCCGAGACCACCGACGATGCGTCCGGCAAGGCGCTCGGGGAATATCAGGATATCGAGGCGGTTCAGGGCGATCTTCGATCCCTCTCGCCGAGGGATGCCGTACAGCGTAGTCTTCAAACACGGGCGCTGGATGTGAGCGGGATGGTGGCCGAGACCCACTGGCTGCTGGTCGAATCCGGCAAAGAGGGTTTGCCCTGGGCCTTCCTCGCCGTTCTCGTCTGCTGGCTCTCGCTGCTATTTGCGACCTTCGGGCTGCAGGCGCCAGCCAACCCGACGGTGCTGTCAATTCTGCTCGTTTGCGCCCTGTCCGTCGCGGGTGCGATCTTTTTGGTGACGGATATGGCCAATCCCTATGTCGGGCTGATCCATGTTTCGGATGCACCCTTGCAGTCGGCCATCGAGCGGCTCGGAAAACCTTAGCCACTTTGTGCCCGCAAACGGCGAACTCCGACTGAATTCAATTGTGGATCGGCAGCTATTGCAATTTGCATCAATGCCGCGACATAATATCGCATGCCCGGAACTTTTCGGAGAAGGGTCGTCTCCGCCGAGGCACGCATGAAGACTGGGGCTCGTAAACATCGGGGCGGCGGCAATGCGTGTGAGATTGGATCAGGGTCTGCACCTCTTGGCGGTGCTCGCCGGCATAACAATTCTTGCCGGCTGCGAGGAAAGCGGCAACACCTATGTTCCTCCGCCGCCACCTCCGGTTCGGGTCGCACAGCCGGTCCAGCAGCCGGTGACGCTCTATTTCGAACTCACCGGCAATACGGCCCCACTCAATGCCGTCGATATCGAGGCGCGCGTCCAGGGCTATATCCAGTCCATCGACTACCAAGATGGCATGATGGTGAAGAAGGGCGCCAAGCTTTTCGGCATCGAGCGCGACACCTATCAGGCGCAATTGGATCAGGCAAAGGCATCGCTCGCCTCGCAGCAGGCCTCCCAGGTCGGCGCAAAGCAGGAATATGACCGGCAGCTCAATCTCATGAAGCAACAGGTCACCACCCAGACCGCAGTCGACAGCGCCAAGGCGACCCTCGACGAGGCGAATGCTTCCATCCTCAACGCCCAAGCCAATGTCGAACTCGCGACGATCAATCTCGGCTATACCGAGGTGCTCGCTCCTTTCGACGGCATCGTCACCGATCATCTCGTCGATATCGGCACGCTGGTCGGCGTGTCCGGCCCCACCAAACTCGCCAGCATCGTCCAGACCGATCCGCTGTATGCCTATTTCAACGTCAGCGAAACGCAGGTGCTGATGATCAAGGAAACCCTGGCAAAGCAGGGACATACCTTCAGGCAGACGGACCTCCCGAGCATACCGGCGGAAATCGGTCTGCAGACGGAGGAAGGTTACCCGCACAAGGGGCATCTCGACTACGTATCGCCTCAGCTCGACGCCTCCACAGGCACGCTCCAGGTCCGGGCCCTGTTCGACAACAAGGATCACGCCATGCTGCCCGGCCTCTTCGTGCGCGTTCGGGTGCCGGTCGGCCACAACGACAAGGCTCTGCTGGTGCGCGACGATACGATCGGAACGAACCAGCTCGGCAGCTACGTGCTCGTTCTCGGCAAAGACGACGTCGTCGAGCAGAAGCAGGTCAAGACCGGCCAGCGTGAAGGTGCGCTCCGGGTCATTCAATCCGGCCTCGATCCGGCCGACTGGGTGGTGACTCAAGGGATCCAGCAGGCCATTCCCGGCAGCAAGGTCACGCCCGAGAAAATCGAAATGAACCCGACGGCCAATGCCGCCGGTGATGCCAAGGCCAACTCCATCACGCAATGAATTCGCCACCACGCTTCATCTGAACGTCTGAGGACAACAGCATGATCTCGCGTTTCTTCATTGAGCGACCGGTACTCGCCAACGTCCTGGCATTGGTCTTCGTGCTCGTCGGCGCGGTCGCGCTCTACCAGCTGCCGGTGGCGCAATATCCGAATGTCGTCCCGCCGACGGTGCAGGTGACGACACGCTTTCCCGGCGCCAGCGCGCAGACCCTCGTCGACACGGTCGCGTTGCCGATCGAGCAGCAGGTCAACGGCGTGCAGAATATGCTCTATATGCAGTCGACCAGCGCCAGCGACGGCACCTATTCGCTGATCGTCACCTTTGCCATTGGAACGGATCCAGATCAGGCCCAGGTTCTGGTACAGAACCGCGTGGCGATCGCAATGTCTTCGCTTCCCGAAGCGGTGCAGCTTCAAGGCGTGACGACGCAGAAAAAATCGACGGCGATCCTCGGCTTCGTTAGCCTGACCTCATCAGACAGCCGCTATGACAGCCTGTTCCTGTCGAACTACGCGGTCATCAATCTGCAGAACGAACTCGCCCGCCTGCCGGGCGTCGGCAATGTGACGGTGTTCGGCGCCGGCCAATATGCCATGCGGATCTGGATGGATCCGAACCTGCTGCAGGCGCGCGGCCTGACGCCGCAGGATGTTGTCAGTGTCGTGCAGCAGCAGAGCCAGGAGGTCGCCGCCGGCCAGATCGGCATTCCGCCGGTGCCGAAAGGGCAGATCTTTCAATACACGCTGAATGTGAATGGCCGGCTGAACGAGGCCGCCGACTACGAGAATATCGTCGTCAAGGTCGAAAGCGGACAGGGCGGCCGCATCACGCGCGTCCGCGATATCGGCCGCGTCGAGCTCGGCGCCCAGACTTACAGCCAATCCTTCATGCAGAACGGCCGGCCGGCGGCCGGCATCGGCATTTTCCAATTGCCGGAAGCGAACGCCATTGCCGTGGCGCAGGCGGTGCGCGCAAAGATGGATGCGCTCTCGAAGAGCTTCCCGCCTGGCCTCGAATATCATCTGCCGTTCGACACGACGAAATTCGTCGAGGCCTCCATCGACGAGGTTTACGTCACCCTGATCGAGGCCGGGGTTCTCGTTCTCATCGTCATTCTGGCCTTCCTGCAGGATTGGCGGGCGATGCTCGTGCCGGCGACCACCGTTCCGGTCACCATCATCGGCGCCTTCGCGGCCATGGCGGCCTTGGGCTTCACCGTCAACCTGTCGACGCTGTTTGCCATCGTTCTTGCCATCGGCATTGTCGTCGATGATGCCATCGTCATCGTCGAAGGTGTGGCACGGCACATCGAGGCCGGAATGTCAGGCCGAAAGGCCGCCGAAAAGGCGATGGAGGAATTGCTTGGTCCGGTCATCGGCATCACGCTGGTACTGATGGCCGTTTTCATTCCAGCCGCCTTCCTGCCTGGCCTGACCGGCCAGCTCTATCGGCAGTTCGCCCTCGTCATTGCCGCGACCGCGCTGATCAGCGCCGTCAACGCCGTCACGCTGAAACCGACACAATGCGCTCTTTGGCTGCGCCCGCCGGTTCCGCCGGAGAAACGTAACGCCCTCTATCGCGGCTTCAACAAGGGCTATGATTGGGGAGAACGGCATTATGCCGGGCTGATCGGATCGATGACCCGTCACAGCGGTATCATGGCCATCGCAGCGCTCGCGCTGATCGGCGTCGCCGTCTGGGGGCTCTCCCGTCTGCCGACCGCCTTCCTGCCTGTCGAGGATCAAGGCTACGTGCTGATCAGTGCGCAACTGCCCGATGGCGCCTCGAAGGAACGCACCGATGTCGTCATGGAAGAGGTCGGCAAGATCGCCGAAGCCACGCCTGGCGTCGATCAGGTGCTGACCATCAGCGGCCTTTCCGTTCTCGACAACAGTGCCAGCCTGCAGAATGCCGGCGTCGCCTATGTCGTTCTGAAAGATTGGGACGAGCGCGGCAAGCAGAAGGGACAGGACCTGTTGTCGATCTACCAGCATTTGAACGAGGCACTGCAGCATGTGCTGAGCGCCAAAACGCTGGTGGTCGTGCCGCCGCCGATCCAGGGCGTCGGCAATGCCAACGGCTTTACCATGCAGGTCGAGCTCCGCAATGGCGTAGCCGACTATCCGCTGCTGCAATCGCTTGCCGACACGATTGTCAGGAACGGCAATGCCCAATCATCGTTGCAGAGGTTAAGCACGCCTTTCCGTTCGAACGTGCCGCAGCTTGCGGTCTCGGTCGATCGCATCAAGGCGGAAACGCTGGGCATTACCGTGGGCCAGGTCTTCTCCGCTCTCTCCGGCTATGTCGGATCGAGCTATGTCACCCAGTTCAACAAATTCGGCCGCACCTTCCAGGTCTATGCGCAAGCCGCTTCCGATTTCCGTGTCAGCCCTGACGATATCCGCAATCTGAAGGTCAAGGCCGGCGACGGGACGATGGTGCCGCTCGGCACGGTCGTCGATGTCACCTCGACGCAAGGTCCCTCGCTGATCAGCCTCTACAATCTCTATCCCACCGCCACGATCGTCGGTGGACCGGCCGCCGGTTTCAGCTCCGGCCAGTCGCTCGAGGTCATGGAGCAGATCGCCGATCATACATTGCCGACGGGAACCGGTTTCGAATGGACGGCGCTCTCCTATCAGGAGAAGGCTGTCGGCGGGCAGATCTACTTCATCTTCGCGCTCGCCATACTGCTCGTCTATTTCGTGCTCGCCGGCCAATATGAAAGCTGGATCCTGCCGCTGGCGGTCATCCTGGCCGTGCCGCTCGCCCTGCTCGGCACGGTGGCGGCACTGATGGCGGCGGGTGTGGCCAATAATCTCTATACGCAGATCGGCCTTATCCTGTTGATTGCGCTGGCAGCCAAGAATGCCATTCTCATTGTCGAATATGCTCGGGAAAAACGGGCGGAAGGTATGGAAATCCTCGACGCGGCCGTCGAGGCCGCCCGCCTGCGTTTCCGGCCGATCCTGATGACATCCTTCGCCTTTATCCTCGGTGTGCTGCCGCTTGTGCTGGCGACGGGCGCCGGCGCATCAGCGCGCAAATCGATCGGCATATCGGTCTTCAGCGGCATGATCGCCTCGACCTGCCTCGCCATCCTCTTCGTTCCCTCGTTCTACGTGCTGCTGCAGCGCCTCGAGGAATACTGGAAGCGGCGCAGAGCGCCCGCAAACACGGCCGCGAGCGTGGAGGAAGCGGAGATATCGAACGTCGGGTGAGGCGATCGCAGCAATTATTGTACGATCACCTGCACATAGACGTTGCCGCTCTTGGCGTAATAATAACCGCCGCAGCGATAATAATAGCCGCCGTAATAGGGACCATAGCGGCAACCCGCCGGAAGCACGGCGATGGTTGTCGTCGTGCGTGTGACGACCCGCCGCGTCGTCCGGCGGGCCACACCAGCATAGGAGAGCGGCGTCAGCGGCCTGCCAATGACTGCACCCGCCGGTGTGGCAAAGCCGATCGACAGCGACATGGATCCCTGCTCCTCGATGTGAAAGCCGGTGAATGTCAGAACGCCGGCAAGGCCGAGGGCGAAGAACAGCTTCCTATAGGTCATTTTACCTCTCCCATATCGGCAGCCTCAGGCAGCTCGTCGAGCGACTGCAGCTCACTAAGATCGACCGTCTTTGCGCTGGCTGGAACCTCAATCGTGTAGGAAACGGCCGCGACATCCGCTCCGCTTTTGAAATCGCTGATTTCGAGCGTGTATTGCGGCGCCTGGACGACGTGTTTGCTGGTGATGACGTAACGGCGGGGTATCGGTTGCGGGCCGCTCTGTATCCAGATCTGCCAATCGATCTCAGGCGTCCGGAAGGCCAGATATTCGCATTCGACCCCATCCACGAACGCGCTGGAAATATGCTTGGCCTCCGTCACATCGGACATGAGTTCGTCATAGACATTGGAGGATAAAAGATCGGCGCCCGGCGCTTCGACGCCTGCGGTCATCAGCCTGTCGATCAGATCATCGAGCGAACCTTTGCCATCGATCTTGGCATAGGCGTCGAGGTTCTTGCCATGAACCGTCAGCGACGAACCGTCGAAACTCACGTCGAGGTCAGCAAAGCCGCCGGTCCTCGTGACGCGCAGCTTGTCGGGACGAGTCAGGTTGGCTGTGCCCGAACTGACGAACTGGAGTTTCTCGAAGGCGGGCGTCACTGCTTCGAGCGACGATTGGTATGTGAAGGAGATCGTCTTCTGCGCCGTTAGAAAATCGGACATCGTCTTCAGGAGAGCCTTCGCATCATCCGCCCACGCGCTCGTCGGCGGTGCGAGGCTGGCGGCAAGTGAGGCATAGAGGAGGATCCGCTTCAATCGCGGGAAAGAGAAAGTCGATGACATGGCAATGCCTTTCGTTCGTGTCGTCATTGATTTCATCGAATTGCGAATGGTCGACTGCCGAATCTTCCGCAGCCGGACATGACATGTGAGAGATGCAATGCAGGCGGGCAAACGGGCGCTTGCCGGCCTTCGCAGGATCGCGCACCAAATTTTTCGCTGGAGCGCGACGACCTCTTTCTGAGAGCAAGGCTCGAACGGGCGCTACAATCCCGAAGTCAGCACGCGATGGCACGCTGGTGATACGCGCTGCAGATTGTCGCGCAGGCAGGCAATGCCCCGCCCTCCCCCTAAAGGCACCATGCGGCACAAGGCCCGGAAGTCTGCTCCGCAGGTTTCCCGCAGGATCATCACTTCCTCACGCGGGGAGAAGGCTGGCATTGCCCGAGGGGCCGGCGTGATCGCGCCGGTGGCAGCCGCATCCCCAGCCGTAGGCGCCCCCGATCCCCCCAATGCCGCAACGGCTTGCTGACATGGCGCCGATAAAGCGGCATTATGCTGTTGCAAGCAGCTGAGGGCCGCCGCACCGCCCGGCGTGACACCGGAACATTGCGCCATGAAATCGCGCTGACAGGCCGATTTGACCGCATTGCGCTGCGCCAGAGTCGGCTGGTGCGCCGGGGTGGCGGTTGCAGGCGCCGGGGTGGCCGTCGCGGTATTTGCAGGTGCCGCCGGCGCAGGTTCCGCAGATGTCGACTTGGGCTTGACGTTCACCGCCGACACCGCTTTCCGGCAGCCTTCCGAAAGCGTAGCGCTATGCTGCTGCAGGCAGGTGAGCGCCTCGATCCCTCCTGGCGTCACCCCCGAACATTTCGCCATGAAATCGGAGCGGCACTCTGCCTTGATCGCATCGCGCTGCTCCTCGGTCGGCGCTTGCGCTGACGCAAACCCTGCGAAGAATACCAGTGCACTGAACGCAGACAACGCGGAGATTGCCGATAGAAGACGATGCCTCCGATGCGGAGACGTGAGTAGAGAAGGCCCCCATTTTATCATAATTCCCCCCTATAAATCCCTGATCTACTTCATCAAATCGAACTTCCCTCTGAATAGAATAATAGGCGCCGCCGAATGGACGGACGTTTTTCTCTACCGTAAAATATAAGATGCGCCTAATCTAGGTATATTAGAATATTATCCATTTAGCAACTATCTAGTCGTCGCTTGAAAGCAGCCCGCAACTCGTCGAAATAACGTGTTGCCTTACCCAATACGCAAAAACCCGCCGCTGGGCGGGTTTTTGCGTATTGGCAATTGGGAAAGATTGGTTGCTGGGGGCAGGATTTAGTAGTCTGTCTCTCTTCGTCGGCTTTGCCTCCTTGCAGGCCTCTGACAGGGTAATCATTCGCTGAGGGCCGCAAGTTAGGCTGCTTGGCCTTGCAGGCTCGGCCACCGCCAGTTCCACAGCAGCAGTTGCCCAAACCTAGTGATCGGGGTGTCGGCGATGCGGGCAAGCACGTCGGCAAGCCAGGCCTGCGGATCGATATCACTAAGCTTGGCGCTGATGGTTAGCCTGGCCATGAAGGCAGCGAGATCGGCACCACGGTCGCCGGCGAACAGCCATGACTTTCTGCCGAGAGCGCAGCCATGTATCTCTACGCGAGTTAACAGGCTCCCGCGAATACATCCAGCCGTCATGCCGCAGCCTCGTAACCTCTTGAAGCCGAGTTCTTGGGGCCTTCCAGCCGAAAGCGTGCAATCATGTCGGTAAGTGCAAGCGCCTCGGACGACAGCTGTCGGGTGGCAGCATTCGTCTCTTCCACCATCGCCGCATTTTGCTGCGTCATACGGTCAATATCGTTTACCGATGCGTTGATCGAATGCAGTGTCGTTGCCTGGTCGCGGCTTGACGAGGCCATAAGCTCGATATGCCCGACAATGTGGACGATCTCGCTGGAAATCTCTATCAGCGCATCGCCGGTACGGCCGACGAACTCGGAGCCGGACGCAACCTCGCGGACGGAATTGTTGATGAGTTCGCCGATTTCCTTGGCCGCGCGCGCCGATCGCTGCGCCAGCTCCCGCACTTCCTGCGCCACGACAGCGAAGCCCTTGCCGGCCTCACCCGCTCTTGCGGCTTCGACTCCCGCGTTTAAGGCCAAAAGGTTGGTCTGGAAGGCGATAGAGTCGATGGCGCTGACAATCTGAACGATCTTGCCGGAGGCGTCCTCAATTCGTCCCATGGCCGAGACCGCGTTTTGGACAACTGAAGCGGAGGCGTCTGCACCCTGTTTGGCGCGTTGCACAAGTGCAAGCGCTGCTGCCGCCCGCCCTGAAGAGGTGTTGACGGCAGAAGAAATCTCCTCCACAGCCGCTGCGGTTTCCTCAAGTGCGGCCGCCTGCTTTTCCGTTCGGCTGGCCAGGTCATCAACGGCTTCCGCCATCTGGCGGCCATTGTCGCTGATGAGGGAAGACGTCTCGCGGATATCGCAGAGCGTTTCCCTGAGACCCGCGATCGACATGTTGAAATCGGTGCGGATCCGGTCGAGTTCGGAGGCAAAGGGCGTATCGATCGAAAAATTCAACTCCCCGCGCGACAGCCGCGTGAGACCCTCTGCAAGCGCCTCGATTACGGCGTCAACCTGGGCCTTGGCGCTGCGTCGCTCGAGTTCGTTGCGGGCGCGCTCAGATTCCGCATCGCTACGAGCGATCTCGGCCTGGTGTTCCATTTCGACGTTCGATAGCGCATTTTGTTTGAAGACGGAAAGCGCACGGGCCATTTCCCCGATTTCGTCGCCTCGTGCCTCGCCGGTGATTGTGGTATCGAGCCTTCCCTCTGCGATCTTGCGCATCGCTGCGGTAATCTGGGTGATCGGTCCCTTCAGGGTGACGACCAGCGCGGCACCCGCGGTCATAGCAATCAGGATGCCGATGACAATGGCGCCGCCAGATATCCTATTGGCCTGTTGACGATCCTGCCCAGCATTTTGCCTCTGCGTCTCGGCGAATTGAGCAAGCAGGTTCCAGGTGTTATCGATCTGCCCCGCAGCGCTGTCGAACTCAGCCAGCTTGCGCGCCGCACCTTCGGAGAGCGCTGCCGCGTTCGCCGCGAGCAGATCGAGGACGGGCTGAGCCTTCTTCGGAATTTCGCCAAAGACGGGATCATCGTTCACCACGCCGGCGAGACGGCCGAGCTCGGTCTGATACATGTAGATCGACTGCTGGACTTTCTTCACTCGCGCATCGTCTGGATTGCCGGCGAGTTCGGCGAAGCCGACGCGAATCTCGTTATTGCTGTTAACGATGGCGCGCAGCGCGTTGCCGACATTCGTCGCCTGCGAGATATCCTTGTCCGACGCGGCAAGCGCAAGCACGGAGGTCCGCATCAGATCGTCGCCAATCGTCTTGAGACTGTCGCCAGTTGCAGCAAGATTGGCGACGGCGGTATCCGTTGCTGGGACATCCAACGTGTCAGGCGGCACTTTCGAAGCGTTGGCGATGGCATCCACTGCAGCGGCATACTGCGCGGCAAGGGCTTGTTTGTCGGTCGCGACAGCAGACGAAAGCTGCTCCTTTGCCTTTAGCAATTCGGACGCATATTTGGCTAGCAGGCTAACTTTATCAGCCGGCGTCGTCGCATTCGTATAGTCATTGCGAAGTTTTGTCGCGACACTGGCGGCGGCGCTGATGGAGACGGAATTGCTCAGGCCGCTCTTGTTAGCATTTTCCATCTTTTTTGCACTGGCCATCAGCATGAACGAGCGCTTGCCAACCTGCCCTTGCAGGTCAAGAAGTGCCGCGGAAGCAGCGTCCACATCACTGAGAATTTTCTGCTGTCCCGTTTCGATTTGCCAGATCGCTTCGATCTTTTGCGGGATGATTTGCGACTGATCAAGCGCCCGGTCAAGAAGCCCCACATCGGTCGTCGGCCTTAGCCTCTTGATCGTCTGCTTCAGGTTTGCCAGTTGCTCTCGGGCGTCCGTAAGCGCGGTATCACGGGCTTCCTGCGACGGCTTCATCAGAAAGCCGGTCATGCTGGAAGAAACATGTTTGAACCCGTTCAGGGACTGCAAAACATGGTTGGAGATCTCCATCCGTCCCTCGAGAAGGCTGGACGCGTAGTACCCGGTCAGTCCCACTGCGCATAGGCTAATGACGAATGGCGCCAAAAGTACGAGCACTTTCGTCTGAATGCGAACCCGCGACATCAAACCATTTACCACGACTGCATCCCCACCACCGATTGGAGCTAAGCTGTCATTTTTTGCTTAAGAACCGATAAATGGGTTGATCCGAGGGTTATGCACGCCTCATCTGTCGCGGCGAGGACGTGGTTCAGACACTCGAAGCGGTGTAGGCGGATCGGCTATTCATTGTCGCTTGGCCTTGTTGCGGCCCCCTGCTGAGGTGTTAACTCCTCGCCCCAGGTCCGGAAACGCAAAAAAGCCCCTGCATGAGAGGGGCTTTGGAGTATCGAAGGGAAGGGATTGGTTGCGGGGGCAGGATTTGAACCTGCGGCCTTCAGGTTATGAGCCTGACGAGCTACCGGGCTGCTCCACCCCGCGCCATGGCAAGTCTGATT